>CAZQSL010000022.1:0-38147 GCA_964595945.1 uncultured bacterium | reverse complement strand
CCGAAAGGATTCCGACCCCGGAATGAATTCCGGAGAATTCCCTACATTAAAATAAATATTCGTATATATGCTATACACCAGCCGCTTGTAACTCGTAAGCCCAGATAATAGTCCAAACATGGGGGGTTTTTGGAGAGGTGCGGAGAAGCCTTTTTTGCAAAAAAGGTTCTCCGCGAGTATTGCCGTGAACGGTTACAGGAGAAAAAAGCGGAGATATGCAAAAACTGGCGTAGCGATGAGCGTTGGTGCCGGAGGTGCGTATGGAGTTAGCGGGAAATCAGGAGATGTAGACGACGCGGAGGGCTTCTTCGACCGATGTGATGCCCTGTATGATTTTTTTTGTGGCGTCCTGCTGGAGGGATTCCATGCCGGCCTTGATAGCGACTTCGCGGAGTTTGACGGATGAGACTTTTTTTGCGACGAGGTCACGGAATACGTCGTCGACGAGCATAAGCTCGTAGATGCCGACGCGGCCCTTGTAGCCTGATTCGCGGCAGTATTCGCAGCCTTTTGGGCGGTAGAAGGTGAGGCGGCGGCCTTCTTCGATGGGGATGTTGAGGAGGCGGAGTTCTTCTTCGGCGGGTGAGTAGGGGATTTTGCATTCGGGGCAGAGTACGCGGGTGAGGCGCTGGGCGAGTACGCCGATGAGAGATGAGGAGATGAGGAATGGCTCTATGCCCATGTCGACGAGGCGGGTGGCGGCGGAGGGGGCGTCGTTGGTGTGGAGTGTGGAGAGTACGAGGTGGCCTGTGAGGGCTGCCTGGATGGCGATTTCGGCTGTGTCCTTGTCGCGGATTTCGCCGACCATGATGATGTCGGGGTCGTTGCGGAGGAATGCGCGGAGGGTGTTGGCGAAGAGGACGTTGGCTTTGGGGTTGACCTGTACCTGGTTGATGCCTTCGAGCATGTATTCGACGGGGTCTTCGATGGTGAGGATGTGTTCGGAGGTGGTGTTGAGTTTGTTGAGTACGGAGTACAGGGTGGTGGATTTGCCTGAGCCGGTGGGGCCCGTGACGAGTATCATGCCGACCGGGCTGTGGATGAGGGATTCGAATTTCTGCTGTGTGTCGGCGAGGAATCCGAGTTTGTTGAGGCCGATGAGGACAGAGCCTTTGTCGAGGATTCTGAGTACGATTTTTTCGCCGTTCTGGGTGGGGTAGGTGGAGACGCGGAAGTCGAATTCGCGGCCGCCGACGAGGAGGTTGATGCGGCCGTCCTGGGGGACGCGTTTTTCGGCGATGTTGAGTTCGCTCATGACCTTGATGCGGGAGAGGAGCGCGGGCTGGATTTTTTTGGGTGGGCGCATGTAGACTTGCATGACGCCGTCCACGCGGTAGCGGACGCGGAGTTCGTCTTTGAGGGGTTCGATGTGTATGTCGGAGGCGCGGGCGTCGATGGCCTGGGAGATGATGGCGTTGACGAGGCGGATGACGGGAGTGTCTTCTTCGAGTTTGAGGTTTGAGGTGTTGGTGATGTCGTCGTCTTTGGCGTCTTCGATGTTTTCGACCTTGTCGGGGTCGATGCCGAGTGTGGAGAGGCTGTCGATGGCGCGCTGGGTGCTTTCTTCGACGCCGTAGTTGGTGTGGATGGCCTGTATGAGCTGTTCTTCCTGGGCGAGCATGGCGGTGACGCGCAGGCCGGTGGCGAGTTCGACTTCGTCGATGGCGAATACGTTGAGGGGGTTAGCCATGGCGAGGACGATGCGTTGTTTGTCTTTGCTGATGGGGAGGATTTTATGTTTTTGGGCGATGTGGGAGTCGAGTGATTTGACGATCGAGGGGGGGATTTTGATGCGTGTGATGTCGACGAAGGGGATGCCGATTTTGATGGAATACATTTTGAGGACGTCGAGTTCGGTGGCGAATCCGAGGTTGACGATGACGCGGCCGAGCATTTCGCCGGATTTGCGCTGGGTGTCGAGAGCTTCCTTGAGCTGTTCGCTGGTGATGAGCCCGTTGTCGACGAGGAGTTCGCCGATTCGCATTTTGCTTTTAGGTGTGGCCATAGTGTCCGTTTATGCGTCGAAGAGAACGCGCATGGCTTCTTCGATGCTTGTTTGTCCTTTGATGACTTTTCTGATGCCGTCCTGCTGGAGAGTGTACATGCCGAGTTCGGTGGACTTGCGTCTGATTTCGGGCGCTGAGGCTTCGCTGGTGATGAGGTTGCGGAGTTCGTCGTCGATTTCCATCATTTCGTAGACGCCCATGCGGCCCTGGTAGCCTGTCTGGCGGCAGAATTCGCAGCCCTGTCCGCGGTAGATTCTGGTGCCTGGGGGGATGCCGAGGCGCTGGAGGGCTTCGGGTGGGGGGATGTAGTCGACCTTGCATTCGGGGCAGAGGGAGCGGATGAGGCGTTGTGCGACGATGCAGACGACAGATGAGGCGACGAGGTAGGGTTCGATGCCCATGTGGAAGAGACGTGTGATAGTGCTGGCGGTGTCGTTGGCGTGAATGGTGGCGAGGACGAGGTGGCCGGTGAGGGATGCGTGGACGGCGACTTCCGCGGTTTCGAGGTCGCGGAGTTCGCCGACCATGACGATGTCGGGGTCCTGTCGGAGCATGGCGCGGAGGCCGCCGGCGAATGTCATGCCAGCCTTGGGGTTGACCTGTGCCTGGGCGATGCCGGGGAGCTGGTATTCGATGGGGTCTTCGATGGAGATGAGGTTTTTTTCGATGTTGTTGAGTTCGTTGAGGCAGGCATAGAGGGTGGTAGTCTTGCCGGAGCCGGTGGGGCCGGTGGCGAATATGATGCCGTAGGGTTTGTCGATGAGTTTTTTGAAGGTCTGGAGTTCTTCGTGTTCGAATCCGAGGCGTTCGAGTCCGATGAGGATGGAGGATTTGTCGAGGATGCGCATGGTGACTTTTTCGCCCCATACGGTGGGTACGGTGGCGACGCGGAGGTCGACTTCGCGGCCTTCGACCCTAAGGGGGATGCGGCCGTCCTGTGGTGCGCGGCGTTCGGCGATGTCGAGTTTTGCGAGGAGTTTGAATCGGGAGATGAGAGGTGCGTGGAGTTTGCGTGGGAATCGCATGGCTTCGGTGAGCATGCCGTCGACGCGGAATCGGATGCGGACGCCGGTTTTGAGGGGTTCGACGTGGATATCCGAGGCGCCGTCCTTGATGGCCTGCATGATGATGGAGTTGCCGAGGCGGACGATGGGCGCGTCGTCGGCGGCGGCGGCGAGGGAGCCCGTGCTGAGGTTTTCCTCGTCGAGCACGGCTTTCATCTGCGTGTCTTCTTCGACTTCGCCGCCTGTCATGTCGTCGATGATTTCGTTGGCTGATTCGAGGGCGGCGTAGAGAGCGGGGAGTTTTTTCGTGATGAGAGCTTCATCGGCGAGCACGGCCTTGATGGTGCCTTTTGTGAGGGTTTTGATGTCGTCGATGGCGAAGAGGTTGAGGGGGTTGCCCATGGCAAGGGTAAGCTTGTTGCCGGGGTCTTCCTTAGCGATGAGGAGTATTGTGTATTTTTCGGCGATGTGCCTGGGGATGATCTTGACGATTTTCGGGTCGATTTCGAAATGTTCGAGATCGAGGAATTCGTGGCCGATGTGCTGGCCGTCGATTTCGAGGATTTCTTTTTTTGCGACTTTGAATTTTTCGATGAGGATGTTGTCGACGGATTCCTCGCCGTGCTCGCGGATGGTGGCGCGCGCGTCGTTTGCCTGGGCGGTGGTGAGGATTTTTTTCTCGACGAGTTTTTTTAGTATTTTTTCGACTGGTGCGAACATTAGTCAGGGAACGCTCCGAGGCCGGCGTCCCACATGATGCTGGCGGGTGGTGTAAGGCCGGTCCATATTTTGAATGATTCCAGTGCCTGGTATACAAGCATGCCGTAACCGTTGATAATGGCCGCCCCCCTTTTTCCGGCTGCCTGGAGCAGGGGTGTCTCGGGAGGTTTGTATATCAGGTCGATCACCGTATGCCGTGCCGTAAGGAGGTGTACGGGCACGGGCAGGGGATCGACGGAATGCAGCCCCAGTGAAGTGGCATTGATGATTATAATACTATTTTTGATAAAAGAGTCAACGGATTGGGAAGATAATGATATAGCGGTGGTGTTTTTGACGCCTTGCGCGAGGGGGATGAGAGCCTGGGCTTTTTCGAGGGTGCGGTTGACAATGACAATGTCTGACGCGCCGAGCGCTGCGGCGGCGCTGACGATAGCGGGGGCCGCGCCTCCGGCTCCGATGATGGCGACAGGTTTTCCCGCGAAGTCTACGGGATGGGTTTCGATCATGCGGCGAAAGCCGGTGGAGTCAGTGTTGTGCCCGATGAGGCGGCCGTCTTCGACGGAAATGACGTTGACGGCGCCGAGTGCCGCGGCATCGCCGCGGATTTCGTCGAGGAAAGGTATGACTGTGGTTTTGTGCGGCACGGTGACGTTGACGCCGCCGAAGCCGAATGCCTTGATGGCGCTGATCGCTGCTGAAATGTCAGATGGTGCGACAGGCAGGGGGACGTAGCAGGCGTTGATGCCGAAATGTGAAAACGCCGCGTTGTGGAGCGCTGGCGACAGACTGTGCCCGACCGGCATGCCGAGCAGTCCGTATAGTCGAGTGTGGCCGTCAATCATGGTTTTGAAATTCCCTGTCGTCGTCGTTGCCGCTCATGGAGTGGATGGTGTTGCAGAATTTGATGATTTCGCAGAAATACTCGGGTCCTCCGGCGATGTAGAGTGAGTCGTGGCCGCCGTTGTTGACGATGTGCAGCCTCCCGGCCGATTTGACGCGTGAGTGCAGCCGCGCGGAGTGCGCTGGTCCTGTAATTGTATCATTTTCGCCGTGCAGGAAGAGAATGGGGAGAGACGTTTTTCTGATTTTTGCGAGGTTGTCGAATTTCATGGTGATAAGGTGGCGTGATATGAGGAATGGGAAAGTCTTTCTTGCGATGTCCTTGAGGCGGGTGAAGGGTGATTCGATGATGAGAGCGTCGCAGGGTGAGTGGAGCGCCGTTTCGAGAGCGACGGCTGCGCCGAGTGCGCGGCCGAAGAGGACAATATGCAGATTGCGGCCTTGTGTGCGGCGGCGGAGTTCGCGGACGGCGGCGATGCCGTCGAGGTAGAGGCCTTTTTCGTCGGGCGAGCCTTCGCTGTGGCCGTAGCCGCGGTAGTCGAATGAGAAGACATCGAAGCGCAGGTCGCGGTTGAGCCGCGCGAGGAATTCGGTGCGGCAGCTCATGTTGCCGTTGTTGCCCTGAAAGAAGAGGATGGCGGAGTGTGCCTCTCCGTGCGGCAGGTGCCAGCCGTTGAGGCGCAGGCCGTCCGGCGATTTGAAATATATGTTGTCATAGGCGCATCCGTAATCGCTTGGAGTCTCGTAACCTGACAGTGCCGGGTAGAAGAGATATCGTTTTTCGAAGTAGGGGAACATGAGGGCGTCCGGTGGGGGTGACATGCCGTGCGTTTCAGATGCAGGAGCCGCCGGGTGCGATGCCGTGCTGCTCGAATGCGGCGCGCACCTTTTTGCGGATGGCGGAAGCGACGGCGGAGTGTTTCTGCGGCAGGGTTTTTATGGAAATTTTGTAGACGGATTTTTCACGGGAAAAACTGTCGAGCGAGACGCTGGCCGGGGGAGCGGCGATGAGTGGTGCGAAAGCATCGTCAGCGACAATTTCAGCGCATGCGGCGGAAATGACTGAAATGACCTTTTCCGGGTCTTCGCCATAAGCCGCCCAGATTTCCACAGTGGCGAGCGACCAGTCACGGGTGTGGTTGCCGACTGTGGCGACCTGGCCGTTTGGGATGTAGTGGAGTACGCCCGAGCTGTCCCTGACGATGGTGAGACGCAGGCTGATTTCTTCGACGACGCCCTCGACGGCGCCTATGCGGACCGATTCGCCGACGCAGTACTGGTTTTCGAGGATGAGGAAAAACCCCGTGACGACATCCTTGACGAGATTTTGCGCGCCGAACCCTACAGCGAGACCGAGTACGCCGGCGCCGGCGATGATGGGCGCCACGTTGATGCCGAGTTCGGGCAGCACGGTCATGGCCGTGGTGATGAATATGGCGGCTTTGCACGCGCTGCCGATGAGAGACGAAAGAGTTTTCGCGCGCTGCTCGCGCTGCGCCGCGTCAGTCGCCCATTTCGTGCGCATGGCACTGTTGATCCTGCCGGTGAGCAGTCGTATGAGACGCAGGGACATCCACGCGAGAAACAGTATGAGAAAAATCTTGGGTCCGCGTGTCAGTATCGTCTCGATCGCTTTGCCGAGAAACTCATCTATGTTGAAAAACCTGTCCAATGGGGTGTTCACTCCAGTTCGGCGCAATCGATCACGATCGTTTCGCCCGATCTGATCCTGTCGAAAATCTCCGGGTCGCCCTCGACGAACCCGAGGGGGTTGACCGCGCTTGCGGGTCTGATTTCGCTGCCTCTGCTCGCGGGTGTGCGGCCGAAGAAAATGCAGAAGGCGTTGCCAACGGGCCAGAACCCGAGTTCGCCCTTTTCCACGACTTCCTTCGCGTCATCATCGAGCGTCGAGTCAACGGGGATAGTGAAGTAAACCTCTTTGCCCCAGGTATTGGCCCGTGCCGTGATGGGGAGGGCGTCACGTATCATCTGGGCTGTCTGACTGTCGTTGAGGCTGGCATATCCTTCGACGGAATGGGTTTTGATGCTGATTCGCATTGTGAATGATCTCCTGCGGCATGACTCCGTGACTACCGGTGAAATGGTATACGGAAATATGTTATCGCGCAAAGGTCAATCCGACAAGAAGAAATGCGGAGCGGGCTGTTGCGCATCAGCAAATAGGCTTTGCCGGCCGCAGAGGACAGGCAGGAAGCGCGTGTGCTTTTCACATTTTTTCACAGTTTCTATTTACATGGAGTGAGGGGGAGTGCAAAATATCCCGATAAGTTCCCGATGAGGCATCTCTGATCAGTGAGCAGGGACAACCGCACAGACGACGGACACATCGGAGAATGGCTAACAATGACAAACACGTTCGAGCGGCACACTCTCTCAAATGGCACAGTGCTGCTGACAGAAAACCTGCCCTACATGCGGACCGTGTCGATCGGTCTGTGGGTGAGATACGGATCGCGCTTCGATCCGGCGGGCCAGAGGGGCGCGGCGCACTTCATCGAGCACATGCTCTTCAAGGGCATCCCCGGCATGAGTCCGCGCGACATAGCCATACAGTTCGAGCAGGTCGGCGGCTCGTTCAACGCGTCCGCATCGAAGGAAACCACCCACATATACGCCAAAATGCTCAGCGGACACCTGCCCCTCGCGATCGACATGCTCATGGGCATGGCGCTCGACTCCGATTTCCCGGCTCACGAGTTCGACCGCGAAAAAGAAGTCGTGCTCGAAGAAATCAGGGGCCGCAACGACTCGCCCGAAGAAATAGCCTACGATCAATTCATCACCGACATATATGGCGACAGCGGCCTCGGCTACAGCATCCTCGGCGACGAGGCAACCATCGAGCCGATCACGCGCGACGGGCTCTTCGACCTCTATCGAAGCGTATACACGTCCGAAGCGGTACAGGTCTCCATCACGGGCAACTTCGGGCAATTCGACGTGCCGGCGCTCGTCGAAAAAGCGATCGCCACACACTCGCATACCCACAGCGGCAAGACTCATCTCATCGACGACTCGCGCCCCGTTTTCACAGGCAAGGTCAATCTCGTCAACCACAAGGCGCATCAGGCCCAGCTCTTCCTCGGATTTCCCGGCGTGCCCTACGCGAGCCCCAGGAGATACGAATACGCCGCGCTCGACATGATACTCAGCGGCGGCATGAGCAGCCGTCTCTTCCAGGAAGTGCGCGAACTGCGCGGCCTTGTCTATGACATATCCACCGAAAACTCCAGTTACAGCGACTCAGGCTATTTCGCGGCCTATGCGAGCGTGCGACCCTCCAATATGATTGAAGTCCTTTCCATAACGGTCGACGAACTCATCAAAGTCCGCGGCGGCGCCGTCACTGCCGACGAGCTTGACCGCGTCAAGGAACAGCTCTGCGCCAACATGATCATGAGTCTCGAAAGCGTCACGAGCCGCATGACCAAACTCGCGCGCTGTGAATTTTACTTTGGACGCAATCTTTCCGACAGCGAAATCCTCGACGGCATCCGCAAGGTGACGCTCGACGACATAGTCGAAATTTCCCGCGAGACGTTTCGTGGTGACCGGGCGGTCCTGTCAGCTCTCGGGCCATTCGGGCGCGGTGGTGAAAAACAGGAGGACATTACAGCGCGGATGCTGGACGTAATCGCCCGCATGTAGTATACTGTTTATTCGGTTTTACCGGAGTGTGGCTCAGCTTGGTAGAGCGCTGCGTTCGGGACGCAGAGGCCGGAGGTTCAAATCCTCTCACTCCGATTTTCAGACGGTCAAGACGTATAATCCCATTCGACGCAAGTGATATATGCACTTATGTTTTTTTGTTTGCAGATTCGTTTATTGGGTAAACAACATTATGATTTTTTGATCAGGATCACATAGTGCGACATGTGTGATTCGATCCGGGACGGGTAATATATTTGAGAACTATGGAAACGATCTGGCAACAGACGTTGATATACTGATGGTGCCATGTTGAGCAGAAACAGGCAGGATAATGTCGATCAAGCATAAGGTGCTGCTAACAATAGCCGTGACGGTGGCGTGTCTGGCGATCATCCTCCGCATCTTCGTCACAAAAGTGATCGAAAACAAGTATGCCGCACTCGAAAAGACCAGCGTCGAGAGGGATATGCAGCGCTTTGAAAATCAGTTCGACGCCGAAATCGCCGGCACCGCGGCACTGACGCGCACCCTGTCCGAATGGGACGATGCCTATCAGTTCGCAGTCGGCAACAACCCGCAGTTCCCGCAGCGTGTGCTCGTGCCGGAAACATACGCGCCGTTCAACGTCAACTTCATCGTATTCGTCAACGCCAACCGCGAGATTTATCACATCAGCACTTTCAAAAATCTCACCAGAGATACCATCGCAAAAGCCGTAGCCGGAGACCTCACGCGGGGCAGGCTGGCAATCTACAATGAAAACCAGTCGAAATCCTCCCTGGCCGTGATCGGCGGCGAAATCATGTCCGTCGCCGTGCGGCCCGTGCTCGACACACACGGAATGGGCCCGATGCACGGCTATGTCATGCTTGCCAAGAGTATTTCGCCCGAAGAGATCGAGCAGTTTTCCCGGAGCGTAATGCTCGACGTGAGCGTGTGGCGTCCGGACGGAGAAAAATTGCCAGCAGACGTACGCAAGGCCTTTTCCATCCTTTCCGGCGGCAAGACAAAAACGTTCATTACCCAACTCAATCCCGACCTCACCGCCGCATACAGGATCATGTACGACTATCGCCTGCGCCCGGTGCTGATGCTCAAGATCACGGACCCCCGCGATATCCTCATCGAGATCAGACGCATGCAGAGGCTTGCCAACTATGCCACGGGCGTGATCACGCTCATAGCCATGGGCATCTTCTGGCTGATGCTCCAGCGGATAGTGGTCCTGAAAATCGAAAAGATCAGCCGCGCGGCGAATATCATCGCGGAGTCTGACAGCGTGTCATCCGACCTTGAAATCGGCGGAAACGACGAGATCGCCTCACTGTCGCGCGCACTCGGCAAAATGGTCGGCAACCTTCGGGACACACAACGGGCCATCGAAGAAAACCTGCTATTCATGCAGTTGCTGATCGACACCGTACCGGTGCCTGTCTGCTACACCGATGCCTGCGGCGTCATACTCGGCGTCAACAGGGCGTTCACAGAATTTTTCGGCATCTCCAGAGATGCGCTCTCCGGCAGGACCGCCATCGACATATTGCCCGCGCCCCTCGCCGGCTTCCTTTCGGAAAGCGCGGCGCGGCGCATCGGCGCCGACAGTGTGTCCGCCAGCGAAATCAGCCGGATTGTCATAAACAATGCCGAATGTTCCGTCATAGCTTACGCATCGCCCTACTCGCATGGCGGCGGCAGCTTCGAAGGCGTCATCGCCTCGGTACTCGATATCACCGAACTCAAGTCCGCACAGCAGTCACTCCAGAAACAGAATGAAATCCTCGAAACACTCGTCAAGGCCCGCACCAACGCACTACTCGACACCAACGCGCGCCTCTCGCAGGAAATCGCCGACCGCAAGGTCGCGGAGTCCGCCCTCCGCGACGAAACCAATCTCCTTCGCACCATCCTCGAAGGCATCCCCGACGCTGTAATCATCCAGAATACCACCCGGGAAATCGTCTATCGCAACAGCGCGTGCGACAGGATGACCGATGGCTTCGTATCTCAGGGCGTGTTAGCGTCGAAATGCCATCAAATCGTATTCGCCTCCGATACCCCTTGCGAAGACTGCGTGATAGACAAGGCTATCGAAAGCAGATCGGTCCTCGCAAAAGAACGTTTCGTCAAGGCTGCTGGCAAGTGGATAGAGACACGCACGATCCCGGTGTTCGACGAAGCCGGCGCACTCATCCACGTCGTCAAGGTAGTGCGCGACATTACCGAACGCAAACTCGACGAAGACCACAGGGAACACATACAGCACCAACTCTTGCAGGCACAGAAGATGGAATCCATCGCGCTGCTCGCGAGTGGCGTGGCGCATGAATTCAACAACATGGTCAGCATCATCCTCGGCAGCGCCGACCTCGCCGTGACGAAACTCAAGCGCAACCTTGAGGCGTATCGCGAAATCGAACGCATCCACAAGGCCGCCGTCAAGGCAAAGGACATCACGTCATCACTTCTGTCATTCGCGCGCATCAACAAGCCGTCAACGACCCTCATCATGCCCGAAGCCCTCATGGAAAGCGCCGTCACTCTCTGCGAACAGCTCGAAACACACAACCTGCGCATCACTCACACTATCGCCCCGGATACTCCCGCCGTGTCCGCCGATATCACACAGATCACCCAGGTCATACTCAATCTCGTCGGCAACGCGCGCGACGCCATGCCCGGCGGCGGCGCCATCTCCATCACCATGTCACCGTTTCACTCGGACGGCTTTTGCCCTCACTGCCTGGGCTCCATCCCCGTAGGCGATTACTGCATGATCACTGTCAGAGACAGCGGCCAGGGGGTGCCGGACGAAATCAGGGACAAGCTCTTCGAACCATTTTTCACCACCAAAGGCCCCGGCAGGGGCACAGGTCTCGGCCTCTCAGTATCACGCGGCATCGTCGAGTCTCACAATGGTATAATCTGTCTGGAGTCCTCACCCGGGAAAGGCACTGCCATCCACGTCATCCTCCCTGCCGCAACACATTGCGAATATGTGTTTCCCCCAGTCGAATCCACCAGTCCGGAGTGCCGTGTAATCCTCGTCGATGACGACGATATCACACGGGGATTCATCGCCGGTACGCTGTCATCGGCAAACATTCCCGCCATCGTCGCTACCAGCCGACAGGAAGCTGTCGAATCCTATCTCCGCCACGTCCGCGACATTTCCCTGATCATCATCAATACATCGCTGATCAATGCCGACAGCCGCGAGGTATACTACGAATTTCTCCGCCTCAATCCCTCACTGCAGTTCGTCACCTACTCGACAGGCTCCGATACGGAGGCCGTCAGCAGGGTAGGATTCGATCTCGGGGAAAATTCGCACATAAAAAACGTACTCGACGATCAAACAAAACTCATCACGGCAATCAAAAACAAACTCGCGCAAGGCCAGTCGATAAAACAATGATACCTGTCAGGTTTTGGAATTAAAAAACAGGCCGGGCCGGATGCGCCAGCTACAACTCAAGCTCCTTGAGCCGCCCTTCGGCATACTTGCTGATTTCGTCACGCGCCTCATCGTAGCGCCTGATGAATTCCTTCATTTCAGGCGTCAGGCAAGACCCGCCGCCGTGGACGCCGCCGGTGGTGCGTTCGATGACTTTTCTACCCATCCGGGCCTCGATCTTCTTGATCTGACCCCATGCGTGACGATATGAAAGACACAGCTTTTCAGCAGCCGCATTCAGCGATCCAGTCTCGTCGATCGCGCGCAACAGAGTCAGACGCCCATCGCCGATCACATAGTCGCCGTTATTGTCTTCGTACCATATCTTGATCTTGTAGCACACCTCGCGCCACCCCGGTTCGCCATTGTATTTATTATAATAACTCAATCCGCCCGTGAATGGAATCTTGAGAATATGATGGGCGCTCGCCGCCCGTGTGTCAATCCGTTTTTTTTCTCACGTCAATTTTCAGATAGCCGGGGAAAATGATGGTGACCGCCACCACCGACACGAAGGCCATCATGCCGAGTATGAATGTCGCCATGCGCGGACTGATCTCCTGCGCCAGCCAGCCCGCGAGCAGATTGCCCGGCGGAGTAAATCCGATGAGGATAACCACATAGATACTGATCACGCGCCCCACGAGCTCGTGCGGAGAAATAGTCTGCAGCGTGCTGTTGGTGATCGACATGCCAGTGACGGCGCAGCCACCCGCTATCGCGATCAGCACCATCGCCATCACGAAATCAGGACAAAAGGCGAAACCCGCTATCACGAGCCCCATCAGGCTCCACGACAGAAACAGCGTGCGGCCCTGCTTGCGAAACTCTTTTTTCAGCGAAAGCGTGATCGAGGAAACAATCGCTCCGCACCCCGCTGCGGCCATCAGAAACCCCAGTCCCTTAGGCCCCTGATCAAATACTTTCTTGGCAAAGACCGGTATCAGCACAAACGACGCCATGCCGAACAGGCTCGCGCCAGCCACCGTGAGCAGCATCCCCGGCATACGGCGGTCTTTTCTCAGATAATCAAATCCGCCCTTCATCCCTGCCGCGTGCGCGCTGTCCCCGCTCTTTTCAGGTATGTGCAGTTCTGACTCCCTCATCAGCGCGACACCTGTGATCACGGCTACGAATGACACGGCATTGATCATAAAACACGCCGGCTCGCCGAAAAAATGGATCATGTAGCCGGCGATCGCGGGCCCCACGATCCTTGCGGCGTTGAACACAGTGGAATTCAGCGACACCGCATTCTGCACCGCGCCATGCCCAACCATTTCCGACACGAAACTCTGCCGCACCGGCGCATCGAACGCAAAGATGAGGCCCTGCAACAGCGCAAGTCCATAATAGACCCACATATTAGTGACTCCACTGTAAGCCACATACCCCGTCATCAGCGCCTGCGCAAGATACGCGCTCTGCGCGGCCAGCAGCATCCTGCGCTTGCTCATGCGGTCGGCGAGCGCTCCCGCAGTCAGCGAGAGAAACAGCGTCGGAGCCATCGAAAGCGTCGAAATCATGCCGAGCGCAAACTCCGAATCCGTCAGCCTCAACACGAGCCACGCCATTGCGGCCGTCTGCATGTTTGTGCCGATCAGCGACACTATCTGGCCTGACCAGAACAGTCTGAAATTCCTGTATCCAAAAGCGGGAAGCCTGCCCGCAAGTCCCTTCGCCATCATCTCCGCACGACCAGCCCTTTTCCACGAAATCCAATCGCGCGCAACTGCCGCGCACGACATGATAGTGTAGTGCCGCGATGCCGCCGATGCAATTCGGGATGCGTTTCACCTTCGCGCCGCCTGCCGGCTGGAGCAGTGATCGGGAGTTCGACAAATCGCTGACAGAAATGTATCATAGGCATAACTGCTGCTGACACACACAAACAGCAAACACACCCGAGAGGTTGTCAGATGATGAAAAAACTCCGTTTGATTTGCGTGATGGGAGTGATGATCGCGCTTGCCCCGATAATGGCAGTGTGCGGATCGGGAGAGGGGGCGCCAGCCGACGCGCCGGAAAAACTCTACTTCAGGACAAACACCGAAAGTTTCAACAGCGCCTACTACGCAATCACCCGAGGCGGCGACATATACATCAAACCCAACACCGAACGTACCGGCAGGACCGGCGGCTGGCAAAAGATCGAACTGCCCCCGCAGCTCGCCGGCCATGTCATACAGATTTCCATCGACGACAAATTCATGATGGCGCTCGACGACAGCCGCGCACTCTGGCAAATGGCTGGCGCCACGGGCGACATATCCTCATTCAAATGGTACGAATACCGTGGCATGCCCTTCACCACTGGCGAAAAAAACATCCTCCCCGCCGACATCGTCAAATGGGACTGGTCGACCGTTTCGCCCGAAGAGGACATCTACTACACCGACCACGTCGGCAACAGGCAGAAAGTCGGCGAAGCCACCTGCGCCCACCTCATCGTCCTCAAAAACGGCGGACAGTGGATTTCCTTCAACGACGGCTGGCTCCCCGCCGATCTCAATTACGAAATATGCGGACCCGAGCGCGGCAGATTCAGAGCCATCAATCTCAGCGCGAGCGGCTCTTCCTTTTTCCTCATCAACAAATACGGCGACATGTTCACCACACTGTGGGACTTCGACCTCTCAGGCCCCGCTACCATGTTCCGCGAATACTCCTACTACGACCAGACCGGACTGCCCAATCCCAAACAGCAGCTACCCCCCGCGCCGTGGACCATGCACCCCAAAATCAACGGACGCATCACCAACGTCATCAGCCTCCACAAGATCGGCCCCGGCACCATCCACCGCACCATGCGCGTCGAAGGCGTCGATGCCTCAGGCAACACGGGCTACTTCGAAAAAGACATCACCGGCATGGCCCCCTCGGACTGGCAATTTCACATCACCGGCATGCCCCTCAAGGGCCAATTCATCGAAAACACTCCCGAAGACATGTCGCACAAAGACCTCGGCCCATCCGATGACTACTACTTCGCTCGCAACATGACAGCTACATCCGCACTCGTCCCCGTCACCTCGCCCGACGCTGTCACGCCTGACACATGGAGCGCCGAACTCCTCGACTTCAACTGCTACTGCTCGCCCGCCATCCTGCGCATCCACCTCGCCGGCGGCAAGTCTTTCGATCTCTTTCTCCACACCACCGAAGCCCTCCGCCGCAAGGAAAAATCAGGCCGCGGACTCGACAAAGTCAACCGCGAAAAAAACGGAAACATCGAAATCCCCCCCGCCATCTGGGACCACCTCGACAGTCAGGACCCGCAGATACAGGCATTCATCCGCCATTATTTCAGACAACGCCACACACCTGCCCGTGTCTTCGCTTCCATCTCTTCCGTCAAGATCACCGTCAAACAGCCCGAACGATGGGACTTCGACAGATAGTCACCCCGAAAGCACACTATTTTGGGAAGGAAGCAAGTATTAGCTGGATTACACGAAGGCTAATCGGTATCAGGTCCCGGGCCTGAGAACGCGAGAGCTGGCAACCGCCTTGCCCGGGCCGGCGAGTCATTCCCGGCCGAGGCTCATCACGAAATTTTCGAAAACCCCGGTGTTGAATCTTCCGCTGGAAAGCTCCTTCTTGATCAGCGAAAGCGCGGAAAACGGACGCATGGCATTTCTGTATGGCCTGTCGTTGCATGTGATGGCTTCGTAACAGTCTATCATGCCCACGATCTCCGCGTAATAGGAAATATCAGTAACGCCATTCGGATAGCCGCTGCCGTCGCGCCGCTCGTGATGCTGCAGGGCGCAGAGGCAGATATCTTCGTCAAACAGATTCCCTTTCAGGATTTTATAGCCGAATGTCGTGTGCTGCTTGATCTGGTCGAACTCGAAATCCGTCAGGCGGCGCGGCGCCTTGAGCAGGAGCGTGGGCACTTCCGTCTTGCCCACGTCATGCAGCAGTGCGCAGAGACCTATCTTTCTGATTTCATCCTGCTGGAAACCGCAGAAAAACGCATATCCCACTGTCAGGGCCATCACGTTGATCGAATGTACTGCCGTCGAATAATCAATTGCCGAAACGGAGACGAGATTTTTGATTATGTCGACTCTTTCGGAACACACGTCGACGATGGAATTGACCGTTTCGGCCGCCCCGCCGAGATTGCCGGATCGCGGATCGAGGAGCGTATCCCTCACGATTACTTCGAGCGTCTCCCTGATCTTTTCCGGATCACCCGAGCGGAGTTCGCCCGTGAGCTGGTCGTTGAGCCCGCTCTGGAGTTCTCTCAGGCCGAGTGTTTTATCTCGCACATCCATGTAAAGTTCGTTGGGGTATCTGTCCGCATTTATGCGCAAGTCACTGATCCACACGCCGGATGGTTTGTACAGCTCGCAGCCATTTCCGCTCGTGCAGCAGTAAAGGGGCGTTTCCCGAAAGTATTTCACCTGATACTTCTTGACCTTGATGAGGCCTGTACCTGAAGACATGGCAGATGGCTCGCTGTCCATGGTGCTTGCCACCAGTGTATTTTCCCCCTGGACAACTGATTGTCCCGGACGGGCAGCATGTGCCGTAGTCAATTCGATCTTTGCGTCCAACACAATCCATCGTATATTATAATGAGATATTTCATAATTGTCAAAACTGCAGTGCCTCTATCGAGATATGGCAAATGCGATGATCCGCAAGGTCCGGCGAGTCTGTCTGAAATGCAAGAGAGATCCGCTCTGGCAGTGCGAATGATTAACGATAAATTATTTATATTTTCCTGCCGGAGAAACCTTTTTCGAGGAAAAGGTTTCTCCGCACCTCTTCCAAAAAGCTTTATATACTTAACTTTTCTCCAAGTTACCGTTTCATTGTGCTACACACAGCGGTAGGTGATTTCTATTGATATTCAGTATATTGATCAATCAGGTTGACTCGCCGCCAAACGTCGATTACAATACTGACATGTCAGTTTTTCAAAGGCCATATATGAATTCTGAAGACAGAAAGAACATGATACTCGAAGCCGCGGCTGTCGCCTTTGCCACCCACGGCTATGAAAAAGCGAGCATTGCGGTTATATGCGGCTATGCCGGCATTGCGCGTCCTACCCTCTACCAGTACTTCAAGGACAAGAATTCACTCTTCCGCGAACTCGTCACATCGTATCTCAACCGACTCGAAGCATACAGCCACCTGATGGCCTCCGATGACCTCGGGCTGTCACCCGAAGAGGCTTTGTACCGCAAGCACCTTGTCATCTTCAGGGAAGTCCTTGAGAACAGGGATATATTTCGCATCATTCACACCGAGCTTCACTCGAAAAATTGCGACACTCTCGATCTGGCTAATAAATTCGATTCGACGGTCAAGGCTACCATGTCCAGGGAAATCCGGATGCGTGTCGAGCAGGGGCTGTTCCATGTCAGCGATGTGGATTTTCTGGTCAGTTTTCTTTTCGGTGCAATGAGTAAACTGATCGAGGATATGATCCTCAATGAGAAAAAGCCCGATATCGAGCTTGTTGCAAGAAAGATAACCGACCTTCAGCTCACCATTTTCAAGAGCGGTATTATATGAGTATTATCTTACAGATATGGCAGGTTGATCATGAGCTTGTTCCACAGAAAACATGGGAATCGCCGCACTGAATTCGTCATGCTCGACACATCCAGATGCGAAGCGTGCTGGAAATGTATCGAAGTTTGCCCCAAAGGGGTGTTCGGCAGGATTTCACTTGGCCCGCACAAGCATTCGAAGATCATAAACGCGGATGGCTGCACAGGATGTCTTGCGTGCTCAAGAGTTTGCGGCGATGGGGCTATCACGCCTATTGCCGGCACTAAAGAGGTCTGACCGGCCTGCCCGTTTTCGTCCGGCATGACATAAGCGCTACGGACGTGAAGCAAACGATTCGGGATAGTTTTCAATTTGGAGAGTGATGGACTATGAAACAGTCAAAGAAGCGCAGACTTGCCGCGATTTTCCTCGCGGTGTCATTTTTGTCACTTGTCGTGACAGGTATCATTCACCCGGTGATGAGCCACGGAACATTTGCGCATATCCACGTGTTGTCTGCGATCGTCATGGTGGTTTCACTCGGATTTCATCTGAGTGCCAACAAAAAAATGTTTCTTGCGCACCTCGGCTTAGGCGCAAGCGTCAAGCAGCCCGCGGGCATGCGGCATGGTAGTGATGTGCAGAAGTGAACAAGGCTATCTCCGGCTGGCAGCCGCATAATGGGTGCGGCGGTTGCTATTGGACGCCTTCGCGATGTAAAATCTTCAGTGGATCAAGCCACAGTCGTACTGGAGCCGTCTGACATGACAACCTTGCGCGACACATCATGGCTGCACGCGTGGACGCGGCGCGCTTTTCCGCTGCTGTCCGCCGTTGCTGTCTGCATGTGTTTTTTTTCCCACTCGTTTGCCGCTTCTTCCATAATTGGACCGGCAATCAGCGAGTCTCAAACCAGCATCACCCCGGCCGCCACAATCAGTCCTGAAGCCTCCGGTACCGCATCGGAAACCCATTATATTACCGGGCACCCGCTGCCTGATCCGGGCGACGAGACTTCGCCCCACCATATTTTGTCCAATTCGGCAAGTCTCGATTTTCTCACCAGGCTCATACAGGTGCAGCAGAAGCAGGATTCGGCTGAAAGCAATTACCCCGAGGCCCTGATGTTTCCGAGCCACGCCGTTTTTTCCGATCCCGCGCTGATACTCAATTCGGGGTCGGAAGAAGCCGCCAAGCCTTCGGGCGACATCATCGGGGCGCAGACCGGTAAAGCGGGCAGCGCCGCGAAAACGGCCCCTCCGGCCTCGGGATCGGTGACGATCAGCGTCAGGGCGTCAGTCAAGACCTCAGCGCCAGCGGGCGCCGGGATAACCGGCATGACCGCAGGGTATTCATCCGATGACGGCGTGACATGGAAATCCATCCGGCTCAAGCCCTCGGGCGAGTCCGCGGGCGATTTGTGGTCTGCCGAAATCGCGCCTGCCTCTGCTGCCGCCATACCGGCCGGCTCTACCGTTTCCGTGGTCTTCACGGCGATGGATACTCTCGGCAACATCACGGCCGAACTCTTCGACCAGCCACGTCCCTCCGCGACCAATACCATAGATTTTTCCCTCCTTTTCGGAGAAGCCCCCATTGAGGAGCCGCCCGCGTCCACAGTACATGTCCCGAATCCAGAACGGGCTATCCGATTCGAAGCCGCCAGCACCGAAGGCTATCTTTTCCTGAAAATGGACGACGCCAGACTGTCCGGCATCACTCAGAAAGGCAGTGCCACGCGCTATACCCTCAGAGTCTCCTCCATCGACGCTCCAGCATTTTCCACCATGATCGGGCAGGGGCTATACAACAATTTTGCCCCTGAGTCCGGCTTGAGGTCATACTCGTTTCCCACGCTGCTTTCCGACGAAGTATTCTTTTATCTCACCTATGACACTTTCGCCATGCTGCAGTACGCAAAATACCTCAAGATGCTCGACACCAAGCCGCTGACGGCAGACCAGAAAAAAATAGTGACAGCCTTCAGCGGGCGCAGCATCGGCACCGACCCGGACAAAAACATCCTGCCTCCCTACAATACTGTAGTCAGCGAAATTCCGCTCCAGATGCTTATGAGCAATAGCAGCCTCTACTGGCGTTTCCCCAGGGCGGACATTGCAAAACAGCTTGCCGCCCGCGCGAAAAGCTCCGCCAGCGCCGAAGGTTTCTACCTCCGGCTGTTCACGTCACACACGGCATCCTCATCGTCATTTTCCAGTGCCACACGCGACTTCCGCACCCCCTATATCGCCGTCAAATTCACAAGCCGCGCACTTGCCGTCACACAGCCAGCCCCTCCGCCGGCGAAAAAACCCGGAGAGGCAGTAATCTCAAAATGATCGACACTTTCTTCACTTCGCAAGACAGCCGCATGCACGGCATAATCATGCACGCGCAGACAGAAAGCTCTCACGGCGTCGTGCTCTGCCCCCCCCACCCAGCCTACGGCGGCTCGATGCACAACAATGTCATCCTCGCGCTCGAAGCCGTACTCAGCGACTCGGGATTCACCACACTCAGATTCAATTACCGCGGCACCGGACGTTCCGAAGGCACATTTGACGGCCTCACGTCAGCATCGGCAGACGTCGCTGCCGCCATCGCCACGCTCGACGCCGACATCTCCATACGGCAAATCTCGGTCGCCGGATATTCATTCGGGGCGATGGCCGCACTCTCAGCCTGCGAATCCGACCCCCGTGTCTCGTCGCTCGCCTGCATCGCGCCTCTCACCACCTTCGAGCGATTCATCTACCCCCGCTCATTTCCAAAACCCGTACTCTTCATCTCACCATCACACGACGAGTTTTCATCAGCAGCCGAAATCCAGAAAATAGCGTCGGCCGCCGGGGCACAATTCGCCCTCATCCCGGGCGCCGACCACTTCCTGCTCGGACGCGAGCACGACATCGCCGCGAAAATCGCGGAATTTCTCACCTGACGTCCCGCCTCAGCGGCGGTCCCGTTTGACAGGAATTTCTCACCATAGTATCATGGGTGATCTGAAAAACCGGCACCGCCCGGCACCTTTCAGAATGACTTTGACAACACAAGCCCACACCCAGGCCACGGCCTCCCCGGCGGCAATCATCTATCACCACACGGCTTTCCCGGAGGGATTACAATGAAAAAATCAGACGACAATAACATCACCAGGCGAGATTTCCTCACCTCGATCGGCAAGGCGACCCTCGCCTTCAGCGCCCTCTCGGTCTTCGACCTCGCGCGCCACGCAGCCCACGCGGCCACTGGCATCCCCGAGCAGAAAATCAACGAAATCCGCTACCCGCTCTTTGCCTATCCCGCCATAGCGAAATCCGCTTCATCATTTTCCATAGCCATTGCCCCAGGCACTAAAAAAGTCGCTTCGGTCGCCATCTCGCCCATCGGCGGTCCCGCAAAATCCATCACCCTCGACACCGCGCCTTCCGCATCGGCCAACGGGCTCGACGGCCTCACTGCCGCCATCCCCGCCTCAGCGCCAGAAGCCCTCTACGACCTCATCGTCACCTTCACCGACAAATCCACCGACACGCAGCCCCACGCCGTCAAAGTCATCAGGGAATTCAAGGACAACTACAAATTCATCCACCTCACGGACATCCACTTCAACGTCGAAGTCGCCCCCGGTTATGACTACAACCCGGTACGCATCAAGATCATCGAAGACATCAACCAACTCAACCCCGAATTCATCATCTTCGGCGGCGACCTCAACCTCTGGCCCGAAAACTACGACGAAGACTACATCACCGGCTACAACATCCTCACGAAACACCTCAAAGTCCCCATCTTCATCGTCCCCGGCAATCACGAGCTCTACACAAAAGTCATCGACGGCGTAAAAGTCGACGGCAAAAAATACTACGACGCCATGTACGGCACCCACCAGATATCATTCGACTATGGCAAACTCCACTTCACCGGCATCAACAATTTCGACTGGCCCGAACACCTGCGCGCAAAAGACGACAAGGCCGTCACCGAGTCCGGCATTTTCATCAACAGCCGCGTCTCCGACGAAATGTTCGCATGGTTCAAAAACGACGTCGCGACCGCACGCGCCGCAGGTCAGACCGTCATCCCATTTATGCACATCCCCATGGAACACATCATCGGCGGCAAAAAAGTGGGCTTCACCAAAGTCTTCAAAATCGACGGCGCCACATCTAAGGAATTCATCGCTTTCCTCAACGAACAGGGCGTCAAAACAGTCCTCATAGGCCACGTCCACATCAACGACGACCGCCCCTTTGCCAACACCATCGAAACCCTCACCATCACATCCGGCTACGGCACCGGCGGCAGCCACAACAGCCTCGAATGGGGCTACCGCGTCTTCGATGTCACCGGCAGTGAAAACTACACTTCACAAGTCGTCCAGTTCCCCATCGCGCCATTCGTCGCTAAAAAATAACTTCGCGGAGTCAGCCGTCACATGCAGGAGCCAATCCTCGAAGTACGCAACCTCAAGGTATATTTCCCCATCGCGCGGCAGCCGCTAACTTCCGCCCCCGCGGCGTTCAACCGCGCCGTCGACGACATCTCTTTCACGCTCCACACCGGCGAAACCCTCGGCCTCGTCGGCGAAAGCGGCTGCGGCAAAAGCACCACCGCACGTGCTATCCTCCAGCTATACCGCCCTACCGACGGCTCCATCAGCTTCATGGGCCGCGACCTCGCGAAACTCCGCGGCCGCCAGCTCCGCGGCGTCTACTCCAAACTCCAGATCATCTATCAGGATCCCTACGCCTCACTCGACCCTCGCATGACTATCGGCAACATCGTCGGCGAACCCCTAAAATACTGCTCCGACCTAAAGGGCAAAAACATGCACGACCGCGTCGCCGAAATCCTCACTACCGTCGGCCTCGACCCCTCTTTCATCAACCGCTACCCCCACGAATTCAGCGGCGGACAGCGCCAGCGCGTCGGCATCGCACGCGCGCTCGCCGTCAATCCCTCAGTCATCATCTGCGACGAACCCGTCAGCGCTCTCGATGTCTCCATCCGCTCCCAGATCATCAACCTCCTCGAAGACCTCCAGCGCGACTTCGGCTTTTCCTATCTCTTCATCGCTCACGACCTCTCCGTCGTCCGCCACATCAGCGACCGCGTCGCCGTCATGTATCTCGGCCGCATCGCAGAAATCGCGCCCTCCAGCCAACTCTACAAAAACCCGCTCCACCCCTACACCCGCGCCCTCCTCTCCGCCATTCCCATCCCCGATCCCGCCATCGAAGCCTCCCGCAAACGCATCATCCTCCACGGCGACATTTCCACCGCCGACGCTTCTTCTCCAGGCTGCAACTTCTACCCAAGATGCCCCATCGCCGTCGACTCCTGCAAACTCTCCCGCCCCGAACTCACCGAAATTTCGCCGGGACGACACGTCGCTTGCTTCAGAGCCGCCACCACCCACTGAACATCAGCCTTGCCCGCAAGGGATATCAACGATGACAACACCACTCATGATCACTTCGCAAAACATACTCCTGCGCCCTCTTCTCGACAGCGAAGCCGTGCTCGTATGCGACTGGCGCAACCACCCTTCGACCTCGAAATATTTCTACCGCCAGCACGTCACGCCCGAGCAGTACACCGCCGAAATCACCGCCGCTCGCGCCACCGGTTCCTCGGAAATATTCGCCATCGTCCGCCACTCCGACAATACTCCCATTGGCATGATCAGCTACACGCTGACCGACGATCACGGCACCCCCGCAGCCAGGATCAGCATCATCATCGGACACACCGCCGACCGCGGCAAAGGCTATGGCCGCGAAGCCATGGACTCTCTCGACTCATGGCTCTGCTCCACTTTCGGCGTCCGGCGCATCATCCTCGAAGTCCTCCCTTCCAATCTCTCTGCCATCGCTTTTTACGAAAAAATCGGATTCGCCCCATCAGCCATCGTCATGACACGCGACACTTGCCACGACAGCTGACACAACCAGGTTTTCCACTCACCGCCAGTCCCTATCATTTTCATAAATGCTATAATACTGTTAACCGTACTCACAACGGTTCGGCACACCGACACCGAAGGAACGCTTTATGGACGAAACCACACTTGCCGCACTCGCATCACAGGCCTGCGCCACAGCCCGCTCCAGCGGAGCCGAAGCCGCCGACACAATCGTGCAGCATTCGAGAGTCATCGAGATAGAAATCGAAAAAAACAGCATCCGATCATGCGAAACCTCCTACGATGCCGGCTACGGCATACGCGCGATAGTCAAGGGCGGCGCAGGCTATGCCCGAGGCCGGGGACTGCCGCACGCCGAGGTCGAAAGAAGTGCCTCGCTCGCCGCCGAAATCGCTGCTGTCAGCGAGCCCGATCCCGCATTTCGCGATCTGCCCCACCCTGCTCATGCCACTCCGGTGCCCGGCCTTTTCGACCCGGCCATCGAGTCGATGCCCGTCGCGGACGCCATCTCGCTCGCACTCGCCGCCATCGACGCCGCACGCGACATCTCACCGGAAGCAATCGTCAAAGGCGCCGTCACGATCAGTTCCTCACACTCGGCGCTCGCCAACACCAATGGAGTTTCGGTCACATCGTCCGGCACATCGTTCGATATGTACATAGTGGCGATCATCCACAGGGGTGGCCGCGTAGGCTCCTTTTACGAATACACCTCGACGCGCCGCCTATCGGACATCAGACCTCCTGAAGAGATCGCGCGGGTTGCCGTCGAGACTGCCGGCCGCATGATAGACTGCCGCAAAATGCCGAGCGGCACATTTCCGGTCGTGATCGCCCCCCACGCATTCTCTTCACTTCTCAGCGGAGTCATCGCCGCCGCGAGCGCCGAGGAAATCCAGCGCGGCCGCTCGTTCCTCGCAGGCAAACGGGGCACCCGCATCGCCGCACCATGCCTCTCCATCATCGAGGACCCCCTCTGCCCCGCAGGCCTGGCCTCCGCCGCTTTCGACGGCGAAGGCGTCCCGCGCTCGCGCGCTCCATTCATCGAGTCCGGCGTGCTTTCGACATATCTGCACAATTCTTACACCGCCGCCAAGTCCGGCGAACCCAACAACGCTCACGCTTCCCGCCGCTCGTATGCCTCCGATGTCTCCATCGGCTTTTCAAACATACGTGTCGCCACAGGCACACGCTCCGAATCCGAGCTGATCGCTTCCATCGCCGACGGCCTTTATGTGATATCCGCATCCATCGACCCCAACTCGATTACGGGGCAGATTTCCGGCATGGTCGATTACGGATTTCGCATCATCGATGGGGCGATCGCGCATCCGGTCGAAAACGTGATGCTCGGCGGAGACGCTTTTTCTTTCCTCGGCGCCATCGAGGACATCTCCTCTGATTTCCGCTCCGACCCGGGCAGCGTGATGCCGTCCGCACTGCTTGGCTCTGTGGCCGTTGCCGGCGGCGAATAATTTTTAGGAACTTTAATTATGATCAAAATCGGATTCAGACTCTTCGGGTGCGGGACTGTTTTTTTCTTCCTCGCTTTTTTCTGCGTCTATATCGCCATCACCACAGTCCCGCCCGTCACCCCTGTCTCCGACAAGATAATCTCTGACATCTACGCGCCCTCGCGCGAACATCTCCGCGAAAAATACAAACGCGCTTTCGACTCTGTCCACTCGGGCGCTCTCAGAAAAAAATTCGTCATCACCGAGATCGAAGCAAACGCATTTTTCCATCACTGGGCCACCGAGACTTTCCGCCCTTCCAACTCGCAGATCATCAAAAATCCTTACATCACCATCAATCGCGACACCATCGTGATCCGCTTCGATCTCGCCTTCAGCGACATATTCCGCCTCTCCGCCGCCAATGCCATCACCCCCACTTCTACAGGATATGATTCTGCCGAACAGGTTTTCGCGCCAAAAGCCGCCAAGGCAAAAGGCGCCATTTCCCGCATCCGCGCCAAGCCAGTCGCCATGACTATCGTCGCAAGGCTGATGTGGGTCGAAAAGGAAAAACGCCCGTATGCCTATGTCGAAAAGGTCTACCTCGGCGCACTTCCCGTTCCCTTTGTCATCCTGTCCGCACATCTCCAGGACAACCTCAACAACGCAATCTGGGGCGGCGTCAGAAATTTCACCAATTTCCTCCCCTTCTACGTGCGCGGCCTGAATACCGCCGACAAACAGATCACTGTCACCTACGAAACCAAAGTCGACGAGATGTCTTCGTTTCTCATGCGCAAGGAACGTTTCCTCGCGAAAAATCCGGCCCTCAAAAGAGCGTTCGACCAGAAAAACTGCCTCTACGGATGCACGCAGAAGGAATGGGACACTCTCGACGACTGGATGTCTTCCATCGGCAACAAAGGTGTCGTGTCGCTCGACTCGCAGGATCAGGCCTATGGCGAACAGGTCGCTGCCGCCATGGCAAAACGCCGGCGCGAACGTATCGAAAGCGGCAAACACTTCACCGACTACGGCTCTTACATCAACATGTCCCAGAAGGACAAAATGCTGATGAAACTCCGCCCCCGCGACATCGACGAACACAACGATCTCCAGATCATCGAGGCCGAGCCCAATTTCAACGCCCCCATCCCTGACGATGGCACGTTTTCCCAATGACCTCGGTTGAAATATCCATCCCGAAGGCCCTATAGTGATTGATGGCGCGTCGCACCGCGCCTTACGGAGTACCGCCATGCAGCAAAATGTCATCATCGCAAATTACGCTGGATTCTGCGACGGAGCCCTCGCCGCTGTCCAGAAAGCGCGCGCCGCGATCGACGCTTCTACCACACCCGTATACTGCATCGGCCACATCGTACACAATCCTCACGTCACCGCCACCCTCACTGCCGCCGGCCTCACACTCGTCGCGTCGACAGGCGAAGTGCCGCCCGGCGCGACGTTTGTCATCCGCGCCACAGGGCTCCCCGCGCCACAGATCGACCACCTGAAATCCATAGGCTCAAACCTCATCGACTGCACATGCGGCAATGTCCGCAAAGGCATAGCCGCGCTACGTCGTTTCACTTCCGAAGGCCGTTTCACCTACATCGCAGCCGACTACGGGCACCCCGAAGCCCTCATGCTCGCATCACTCGCCCCTGACTTTTCGGTCGTCATCGACTCACCTCCCGTCACCATCGCCGACACCCCTTCGGCGCTCGTAACCCAGACCACTTTCCCGCGCGCTGACTTCGAGACCATCCGCGACTCCATCGCCGCCCGGGCGCACGATTTTTCTGTCGCGGACACCATCTGCCCCTGGACACTCAAGGCTCAGACTGCCGCAGCCTGCCTCGCTAAGCGCGTCGACGCCATGATCATCATCGGCGGCCGCGAAAGCTCAAACACCAGACGCCTCGTCGAGGTCTGCACTCCCCACTGCCCCACTTTCTATTTCGAACACCCCGGCGATATCACGCCCGATGGGCTTTCCTCTTTCCCGGCCATCGGCATCACCGGCGGCGCTTCGACTCCGCGGGACCATATTTCCGACGCCGCCCGCCTCATCGCGCCACACTGCGTACATCTCCAATCAGAAATGAGTATCCCATGAACGACTCGCACATTCGCATCATATCTGCCGAACTCGGCATCAAGTCCACCCAGGCCAGCGCCGTCCTCTCACTC
This sequence comes from uncultured bacterium, assembly GCA_964595945.1. Lineage (GTDB taxonomy): Bacteria > UBP15 > UBA6099 > UBA6099 > JAJRTR01 > CAZQSL01. Next base: position 11,352 of record CAZQSL010000022.1, on the reverse strand, counting down.
ATCGCCGAAGGCGGCACAGTCCCTTTTATCGCACGCTACCGCAAGGAAGCCACAGGCTCGCTCGACGAGGTTGTCATCACTTCCATCCGCGACCGGGCCGAACAACTCGAAGCGCTCGACAAACGCCGCGATGCCATCATCACTTCCCTCACCGAACGCGAACTCCTCACGCCCGAACTCGAAGAACAGGTGCGCTCGGCCTCCACCATGGTCGCCCTCGAAGACATCTATCTGCCCTACAAACCCAAACGCCGCACTCGCGCCACCATTGCCCGCGAAAAGGGCCTTGCCCCTCTCGCCGAGCTCATCCTCGCGCAATCCATATCAGATCCTCTCGCCGAAGCTCTCGCCTTCGTCGACCCCGAAAAAGGCGTCAACGACGCGACCGAAGCCCTCGCCGGTGCTCGCGACATCATCGCGGAAACCATCAACGAAAATGCAGACGCCCGCACAAAAGTTCGCTCCCTGTTCCGGCAGAAAGCAACTCTCGCTGCAAAAGTGATGAAGGGCAAGGAAGAAACCGGAGCAAAATTCCGCGACTATTTCAACTGGAACGAAAACGCTGCCGCCGCGCCTTCGCACCGCGTGCTCGCCGTCCTCAGAGGCGAATCCGAAGAAGTCCTCAGCGTCTGCATCCAGCCTCCCGAAGAAGACGCCATCAGTATCCTCCACAATCTTTTCGTCAAAGGCGAAGGCTCCGCCTCACTCCAGGTCGCCGAAGCCGCCACCGATGCTTACCGCCGCCTGATGTCCCTTTCACTCGAAACGGAATTTCGCAACGAAATCAAGGAGGCCGCTGACGCCGAGGCCATCCGCGTATTCGCCGAAAACCTCCGCGAACTCCTCCTCGCCGCACCCCTCGGCAGCAAAAGCATCCTCGCCATCGACCCGGGCTTCCGCACCGGATGCAAGGTCGTCTGCCTCGACAATCAGGGCACTCTGATCACCAATACCACAATCTACCCCCACGGGTCGGACTCCGCACGCGCCGCCGCTGCCGCCGAAATACAGCGCCTCATCGCCGCCCACTCCATCGAGGCCATCGCCATCGGCAACGGCACTGCCGGCCGCGAAACCGAATCTTTCGTCCGCGATTCCTCCTGCGCAGGCTCACTGCCCATCATCATGGTCAACGAAAGCGGCGCCTCGATCTATTCCGCTTCAGATGCCGCGCGCGAAGAATTCCCCGACCACGACATCACCGTCCGCGGCAGCGTCTCCATCGGCCGCCGCCTCATGGACCCGCTCGCCGAACTCGTCAAGATCGAGCCCCGCTCCATCGGCGTCGGCCAATACCAGCACGATGTCGACCAGAAGGCTCTCGGCCGCTCCCTTGACGACGTCGTCATCAGTTGCGTCAACGCTGTCGGCGTCGACGTCAACACCGCAAGCCCACACCTCCTCTCCTATGTGTCAGGACTCAACATGCGCATCGCCCGCAACATCATCACCTTCCGCGCTGCCAACGGCCATTTCAGATCACGCAGACAACTCCTGAAAGTGCCAGGCCTCGGACCGAAAACATTCGAACAGGCCGCCGGTTTTCTCCGCATCCGCGGCGGCGACAATCCCCTCGACGCCAGCGCCGTCCACCCCGAAAGCTATCACGTCGTCGACTCCATGGCCGCCGACCTCGCCGTCAGCCCCTCTCTGCTCATCACCGACGAATCACTCCGCAACAAAATCTCGATCGAAAAATATGTCCGCGACGGCATCGGACTACCCACCCTCCGCGACATCATGGCCGAACTCTCCAAACCTGGCCGCGATCCCCGCAATCCTTTCGAAGTTTTCAGCTTCGCCGATGGCGTCAACGAAATCACCGACCTCACGCCAGGCATGAAACTGCCCGGCAAGGTCACCAACGTCACGGCCTTCGGCGCGTTCGTCGACATCGGCGTCCACCAGGACGGACTCGTCCACATTTCACAACTCGCCGACAAGTTTGTCCGCACCCCGTCAGACGTCGTCAAGGCAGGCCAGAAAGTCACCGTCACAGTTGTGGAAGTCGACGAAAAACGCCGCAGGATTTCTTTGTCGATGAAGGAGAATCCCGCCAGAAAATAATATAAGATACACATATCATTAGCCTTCGGAGGACACAATGAGCAAACCCTGGCTCCTGAAAGACATGACCCTTGGTGAATTCCAGAAAAGTAAAACCAGATACGAAACCGCCGTACTGCCCTTCGGCTCGGTAGAACCTCACAACTATCATCTGCCCTACGGCACTGACACCTATGTCGCCGAAATTTTTGCCGAACGCTGCTGCGAAAAGGCCTGGGCAGCAGGCGCCCGCCCTCTCATGCTCCCGTCGATGCCCTATGGCACCCTACCCAACATGATGGCTTTCCCACTCACTGTCAACGTGCGCCCCTCGACCCACATCGCTTTTCTGCGCGACATACTCCACTCGCTCGACCATCAGGGCATACGAAAACTCGTCGTCTTCAATTCCCACGGCAGCAACGACATCAAGTCGATGATGCGCGAACTTTACTTCGAAACAAAAGTCAAAATGTTCACCCTCAACTGCTGGAACGTACTGCCAGACCTCGCTTATGAAATGTTCGCCGAACCCGGCAACCACGCCGCCCGCAACGAAACAAGCCTCTGCCTCGCCATGATCCCCGATCTCGTCAAAATGGAATTCGCCTCAGACGGCGCCACTAAAAAGTCCCGCTTCGACGCCCTCGACAAAAAATATGTGACGTCCCTCTTTCCCAGGACTCTCTTTTCGGAGTCATCGGGCAACGGCGAACCTCGCGACGCTTCCGGCGAACTCGGTGAAATCTACATCGACAAATCCTCCGACGTCATCGCCGAATTCCTTGTCCAGCTCTGCAAGTCGGATGTGGACGACACCTTTCCATTCTGACTGCACACGCTGGATTGCAGGCAACGCAGCCATGCGGTGCATCATACATATTGCTATTGTGAACGCGAGTCGCTATGAACCCCGAATTCGTCATTAGAATTCGGGATGAAACATACATGAAAAGGGCTTCGGAAACAGTGCCGGACCGCTACATCCTGCCGGTCGGGGCTTTGACATCGGTGAGGAGATTGGAGATGATGGACTCCGAGTCGATGCCTTCGGCGCCAGCGGCAAAGTTGGGGACAACCCTGTGGCGCAGGACGGGAAACGCCATCGCGCGGACATCGTCGACAGTAGCGTTTTGCGCGCCGCGCATGAGTGCGTGAGCCTTTGCGCCGAGCGTGAGGTATTGAGCCGCGCGCGGGCCTGCTCCCCACGCGACCCACTTGCGGATGAAGTCAGGCGTGTCGGACTGGCCGGGACGCGTGTGGCGCGCGAGCTCCACGGCATAGCGCACGACATGATCGGCGACGGGAACGGTGCGGACAAGTTGCTGTATGGCGATAATTTCTTTCGCGGTTATTACTGACTTGATATTTATAGTGGCATCGGATGTGGTCTGCTTGACGATGAGGACTTCGTCATCGGCGGAGGGATAGCCGACGCGGGTCTCGAACATGAACCTGTCGAGCTGTGCTTCGGGCAGCGGATAGGTGCCCTCCTGTTCGATGGGGTTCTGGGTGGCGAGCACAAAAAACGGGCGGTCGAGCGAATATGTCTTGCCGGCTGCGGTGATCTGAAGTTCCTGCATGGACTGGAGGAGTGCGGCCTGGGTTTTAGGTGGCGTACGGTTGATTTCGTCGGCGAGGATGACATTGGCGAAGACGGGGCCCTTGAGAAATGAGAATCCGCGGCCCTTGTGTGGGTCGTCGGTGAAGATTTCAGTGCCCGTGATATCGGCCGGCATTAGGTCGGGCGTGAACTGGATACGGCTGAAGGAGAGGTCCATCGTGGCGGCGATGGTTTTGACGAGCAGAGTTTTGGCGAGGCCGGGCACGCCTACGAGCAGCACATGTCCCTGGCAGAGCAGGGCGGTGATGGTTTCTTCGACTACTTCGTGCTGGCCGACGACGGCCTTTGCCACTTCGGATTTGATTTCGGATATGAGTCGGGAAGCGTCTTGGGAATTCACTTGATGATGCTCCAGTGGGAGTGGGATACGGACTATCTGTGCTTGTCCTTGATGCGTTCGATGACGCCGGTGGACGAGTGGATAGAGTCGCCGGTGATGACGATCTGACCGCCGTATGAGAGTACGATATCGCGACCGGGCACTGTGTCGGCGGTGAAGTCGGGGCCTTTCACGTAGATGTCGGGCCTGATGTCGTGGAGGATCGTTTCGGCGTTGGGTTCGTCGGTGATGGTGACATAGTCGACATCTTCGAGCGCGGCGACGAGCAGCATGCGACCGGCTTCGTTGATATAGGGGCGGGTATCGCCCTTGATGGCGCGTACGCTCGCATCGGAATTGACTGCGGCTACGACAATGTCCGCCTGCTTTTTCGCGCCTCTGAAATAGTGCAGGTGACCGACGTGCATGAGATCGAAACTGCCGTTGGTGAGCGCAATCCTTTTTCCTTCCGCTCTCAACTGTCCGATGATTTCACAGAGTTCCGCGAGGGGCTTTGTCTTGTGCTGAAAGAGATCGAACGCTTCCATTTCCATCCTTCCGGGATTCCGCGTAGATTTGCATTTCGTCACAATAATATATCAGAACGCGCGGCACAAATCCACCACCATCTTCACGCGACGGATGCCACCGCCTTGAAAAACGTGTAGCAGAAAACCCCGTCTGGCTCCGAAGAACGTTTCAGCGCCGCGATCCCCGAATCCCAGTCATCGCGGGCCATCATCCCGGCTGCAAGCGCGGCGTCCGCGACCCCTTCGACCATCGCAGTAAAAGTTTTGAGCACAAAGGCGTCCTGAAGACCGGGGTCGCCGGCGTCGCAATAGACCATTCGTGGACTGACGGACACATCGGCCAGGCCGGCTGACACGAGCATCGGGCGCAGGCTTCGCCCGATGTCGGCATCGCCTCCCGCGCTGCGCTGTAGCGCGACGAGACACCGGATCGCGGCCATTGCGTTTTCATCGTAAGGATGCAGCATGGATGAGCCGTGGTCGCCCTCGATCACGACGACAGTGCCGCCGGGGCGCACCTTTTTCGCGACTGACCGCAACGCCGCTACGGGGTCGGACAGATGCTCGAGCACAAAGCAGAACATCGCCGCGTCGAAGTGCCTGTCCTCGTATGGCAGATCGAAAATGTCCGCCTGCCGGAAATCCACATTGGAGATGCCGCACACGCTTGCCATCGACTTTGCCCCGGCGAGCGAATCGTGCGAAATATCGACCGAAACAAAATGGCAATCGGGATTGGCCGGAGCGATGATGCGCGTCTGCGCGCCCACTCCGCAACCGGCTTCGAGCACAAGCGAGCCTGGCGCGAACACCGTATCGTGATGCAGCAGCCGTTCGAGCGCGCCGGCCTGATCACACAGTCTGCCAGCCTCGCGCTCCGAGTATCCATGCACATATTTCCGTGTTGTCATATTGCGGTTGTCCCCATGCTTATTATCCGCCGGGCGTTCTTTCCCGGTCGCACACAACGTTTAGACATTTTAACTCTGAAATATCAGCGGATTGTTAGAAAAAATCACCGGTCAATTTTTCAACAGTGTCATAAGACCGTCGACCATGTCCCTGATCCTGAGCGAGCGGATACGGAAAAGATGGTTGAATATGGCCCGGGGGCGGAGGTAAAAATTGAAGAAAGCTTTCTTCTGCAGCCGCATAATATCGCCATTGGTCAGTCCTTCCGGGATATAGGCAGCGGGGATTTCACGAGAAGGATAGCTCGTGTACGACTCCCAGGGAAGACTGTCGGGGAGTTTGCCCTGCTCGCGGAGTTCCTCGTAGATTTTTGTACCCGGGAAGGGCGAAAAGACAGTAAATTTCGCAAAATCAATCTTCAGCATCGAAGCGAAACGGATAGTCTGATCAATGGAAGCCTCAGTGTCGCCGGGGACGCCGAGCATGAAAAATCCGATGATCTGGATACCTGCCTTGCGCGTCATGGCGACCGTGCGGCGCGCCTGCCCGAGCGTCGTGCTTTTGTTGATCGACTCGATACCTTCCTGCGAGCCTGTCTCGAAGCCGTACATGATGCGCGAAAGTCCGGCGTGTGCCATCTCGCAGAGGAGTTCCTCATCGACGAGATCGACTCGGGTTTCGGTGATCCACGTGACTTTTTTGTGCAGTCCGCGCGCTATGAGGCAGCGGCTGAACGCCAGCCCCTCTTCTTTTGAAAAAGGGAAAATGGGGTCGATGAACGAGGGCTGCACATAGCCGAAAAGATTGAAAAGGTGCTCGAATTCCGCCGCGATGTTTTCAGGCGAACGCCGCCGCCGCCGCCGCCCCATGATCTTGAGGCTGCAATAGTTGCAATTATATGGGCAACCGCGTGAGCCAAGCACGAGGGTGCCGGGTTCGCGCACTCGCGCGAAATTGAAAATGCGGTATCGCTCAAGCGGAAACAGGTGCCACGCCGGAAAAGGCAGCCTGTCGAGATCGGTGATGAATTGCTCAGGCTCCGTGACGCGCACTTCGCCGCCATCACGATACGCTATGCCCCTGACGCCTGACAGCGCATCGCCATCCGCTATCGCACGTATGAGATTGGGCGTCGATACTTCGCCCTCGCCCATCACGACTGCGTCAGCACCGCTTTTTATGAGGAAATCCTCATAAAAAATGCTCGGATGAATGTTGCCGAAGATGACTTTGATGTCGGGGAATTGCCGCTTGATGCGGGCGCCTATATCGAATGATCTCGGGGCGGTCGCCGTGACGCCGGATATGCCCACAACATCCGGCCGTGTATCGCGCACATGATCGAAGACCGCGTCAGGATTGCCCTGCGAGGCGATGAAATCCTCGAAAATTTCTACCGGAAATCCTGCCCGCTCCAGCGATGCCGCAACATAAGCAAGGCTGATCGGCGGCATGGGCGAGAGAAATCTCCTGTAGCGTCCTGCCGTGGCCACCGTGTCGGAGCCGGGATTTATCAGCAGTACTTTCATATTGTCATTGTCAGTCTCACTGTCTCTAAAGTCAAATGCGCGGGCAGCCCCGGGGCTGGGGCAGAGCCGTTGCCAGTGAAATATCCAGCAGTGCCGGCGATGGCGTTGCGTCAGGCGCGGAATCCGGCGGCAGGGTCAGGCGCTCCGTCGTCTTGGCTCCCTTCGTCGATCGATAGCGAGAGCTGCGCTTCAGCGTCGACGACATCGCGGTACAGGAGTGACACGCATTTATCGAGCTTTGAGTTGAGCGTGGGATCATTGATGGCGTGCTTGAGCTGACGGATAAAATCGACAATGAGGCGGAATGATCGTACGAGGTCGCCATCGTCGCCGGAAGTGAATCGCTTGAGTTCCTCGAACTTGATACCGCGCGACCATTCGAGGACCGCGCTGTTGAGGCGGTCATCGAGGAGTTTGACCAGCGGTGGGACGCCGAACGATGATTCGAGGCTGCGGAGCTGATCGACATGGCGCGTGGCCTCCTGTATAGTCGCGCCGATCTTGTGATCGGATATGCGGCGATAGGTAGTGCCGCGGCGTGCTTCGAATACGATCGAGGATATTAGCACATTGATCCCTTCGGGCGGCAGGTCCTGAAAGTAGCCGGCGAAGTAAAGCTCCGTAAAGACAAGCTCATAGCCGAAAATCTGTGAAGCGATGAGACCGCGGGGCAGGAGCGTGTTGCCGTCGATGTAGCCGAGCTTCTGCAGGAGGCTGAGGCGCCGGCGTATGATGTCGCGCTGGAGGTTTTCGAGTTCGACGATCTCTTTTGAAAGCGTCGAGGAGGACTCTTCGAGTTCGTTGATGGAACGGAGGATCGACATGCAGTGTTTGTAGCGTGTGCATCGCGTGCAGGTATTGCCCCTGATGGCCTCTTTTGTGGAAGCGATGCGGCTCAGGAGATCGTCCTTTTTTTTGTCGGAGTGGTGGCCGTGGAGTTTGAGCATTTTGGAAAAGCGGGCGAGATCGGCGTTGAGACGTTTGAGGTCGGTGATCAGATTGTAGTAGTCATTGTGGCGGCAAGGTGAGGCTTTGAGCCTGGCGATCTCCTCGCGCTGTGGTGCGATACGCTGTTTGAGCGTCTGGATGGTCGAGACGTTTTTGTAGTTGTTGAATGATTTTTCCGCTACCGTGTAGATGCCGTCACCGTAGGTTTTGAGCAGGTTGAGGATGGAAGAGTAGGAGAGAGAGAACTGGGATTCGATGTTTTCCACATTGAGAGAAATGGTATGCTTGATTGATTCGTAATTGATGTCCATGGGCTGAACGCATGCGTAGGCATAGCCGACGGGGTCGATGCCGCGGCGGCCTGCGCGGCCTGCCATCTGCTGAAATTCGCGGGCAGTGAGGTATCTGAACGAGATGCCGTCGTTTTTCATAATGTTGTGGAAGATGACGGCGCGTGCTGGCATGTTGATGCCGACGGCGAAGGTTTCGGTGGTGAAGAGCAGTTTGATGAGGCCGAGGGTATAGAGGCGTTCGATGATTTCCTTGATGGCCGGGAGTACGCCAGCGTGGTGATAGGCGACGCCGTCGCTGAGGAGTTCGCGGAAGATGTCGGTCTGGGTGCGGGTGGTGATGTCGAACTGTTTTGCGAGTGTTTCGAAGATTTCGAGGGCGCGGGCGCGTTCGTGGCTTTTGAGGAGTCTTGCGCCCCGGAAATGGTGGGCGTACTCTTCGCATCCGACGCGGGAGAAGTGAAAATAGATGCAGGGGAATTGGTCGTTGTTGCGTAGAAATTTGACGATTTCGACATTGGAGCCCTGCTTTTTGCGGAGCTTGCGCCGGTCGGCAGGGTCTTTTTTCTGTTCGAGAGCCTTGATGTCCTTGAGTTCGGCAAATCCGTGGCCGGGGACCCAGATAGTGACGCGAAGGGGGACAGGGCGGTGGGTTTCGACGATGGTGTCGATGGGTTTTTGGCGGACTGAGCGCATCCAGTCGGCAAATTCGGCGAAGTTGGGGATGGTGGCCGAGAGGCAGATAAACGTGATGTTTTGAGGCGCGAAGATGATGGACTCTTCCCAGACGGTGCCGCGCTGCATGTCGTTGATGTAGTGGATTTCGTCAAAGATGACAGACTCGACATCCGCGAGACGGTCGTCGGTTGCGTCGAATATGATGTTGCGGAAGATTTCTGTGGTCATGATGAGGACGGGGGCGTCGGGATTGAGGATGACGTCGCCGGTCATAATGCCGATCTTGCCAGGGTATTCGGTGGAAAAGTCGCGGTATTTTTGGTTGGAGAGCGCCTTGATGGGAGCCGTGTAGATGATTTTGCGATTGAGTTCGAGTGCGCGGGAGATGGCGTATTCCGCGATGACGGTTTTGCCGGCCCCCGTGGGAGCGGCGACGATGACGGAGTGGCCGTTTTCGATGGATTTGATGGCATCGACCTGAAATGGGTCGAGGGTGAATCCCTTGAAATGGAAATCGGAGGCGGGAGGCGGTGCGGGTGGTGTGGATTTCTGTGGTCTGGGTTTGCGTTTTCGCGGGGGCTTTTGTGTCTGATCAGTCATGTTGTCGGGTCCGGTCGGTTTGGGCGGCGGCAGATGGGCTGTGGCCGCGCAGTGTGGGCATTATGTCAGTTGACGTTGATAATTATAGCAGAAAAGTGCAAATATTGCGCGCGTTGGGGTGGTGGAGTGAAACATTTGTGGTTAATATATTGGTAGGCATTTAATTGGTGTGAAATATTTACAAATATACATGAGCCTGGCGTGCGCCGGGTGGGAAAGGGAGAGCATCGCCATGAAGGACAAAGTACAGGAAGTATTGAATGAAATAAGAGTGCACTTGCAGGCTGATGGCGGCGATCTTGAGCTGGTCGAGGTCGGCGAGGACGGTATCGTGAAGGTAAGACTTCAGGGTGCGTGCCACGGATGCCCCGGTGCGATGATGACGCTGAAGATGGGCGTCGAGCGGCTTCTCAAGGAAAAGGTGCCTGGCGTGAAAGAAGTCGTGGCCGTCTGATTCAGTAATTTTTTACCGATATACAGAAAGAGCCTCAGTCGTGGGGCTCTTTTTTTGTGGAGGGAATGTATACGTGGAAATGGCGGCTGCGGGTCATTTCTGGCCGTGCGAATTGAGAAACGCGCTGTATCGCCTGTCGGTGTCCTTGATGTGTTTGATGAGCCAGTCGACGAGGAAATCGAAAACTTTGACGGAGACGGTGATTTCCCCGCTACGGTGTTTGTCGCGAAATGCCACTACCTGTGCCGTGAGAGATTCGTGTTCTTTTTTGTGGACGAGGAGTCCGGGATAGAAGTATTTTTTCATAAGCTCTTCTTCTCTGGCAAAGTGGATGGTGGTGTAGCCGATGAGTTCGTCGAGGATGTTGGCAAGGACTTCGTCTTCCTTCTTTTGCAGCATGGCATCGTACAGCTCGTTGAGCATGCTGAGAAGTATCTGATGCTGGTTGTCAAGTTCGACGATGTTGACGCTGTAAGAGTCGTTCCATTCGGCGTAAGGCATCGGATTTCCCTTCCACGCGGAGCAGTCGCCATGAAGGCCTGATCAATTAATTGTAACTCAAAATGAGATAAATGTGAACAAAAAGACATGCAAAGATGATATATGTTATAAAATTGAGAGAGAATGCAATCGGTATTTCGGAAGGTGACACGATGAACAGGATGGCGAAGGCAATTGACAGGTTTGTGTCGAAAAATGAAATGAAGCCTCTGATGGGCAAGACTTATGGATTGTCAGACGATACTGATCTCGAAGGGCTCAGCAAGCCGGAGTATTTCGAGAAGCCGGAGCTGTTTTTCGACAGGGGGCTGGCGCTACCCGTGCTGAGAGAGACACGGGAATATGTCAAAAGCGGCGTGCGCGCCGTGTGGTACGAATTCGACAGCGAAGTGAAGACCGGCGAGCACCCCAATGATGTGGTGACAGGCGTATGGTACGAGGCTCTTGGAGGCGGCAAGGGGAAGCCAACGGTGGTGCTGGTGCATGGATATCGGGAAGATGGCGGCGAAGCGTCATATTACCGGCTGATGGGCTGGACGATCGCACGCTATGGGTACAATGTCGTGACGATGACGCAGCCCTATCACGGCACACGCGCCCCACGGGGTACGGTGACGGGTGAATACATGATCACGGCTGACCTCAAGCGTACGGTAGGCGCCTTCCGGCAGGCGGTGTGCGATGTTAAATCGCTGGTGACGTGGTCGAAAAAGATGTATGGCGGTCCTGTGGGAGTGCTGGGGCTTAGTATGGGTGGTTTTGTGTCATTTCTCGCTTCGGTGGCTGACAGGCGTATCGATTTTCTGATCCCGGTGATCGCGTCGGGTGATTTTGTGAAGGGCATGTGGGACTCCGATCTCGGCGCAGCCATCACGGGTGAGGTCAAGGCCGCCGGCAGGGACATCGAATGGACCCGCAGGC
>CAZQSL010000021.1:25055-38152 GCA_964595945.1 uncultured bacterium | reverse complement strand
ATCGAAGTATATCTCCCAGATGTCCGAGCAGTGACAGACGTATTGCGTCAATGAGGACGACGGGAACGCCGGCTTGTTTTTTGAAAGCAGCTACCGCAGCGTCAACATCGTCGCCGATCAGCATCGAAATGCAGGTCACGCTGAGGAAAGCAGGTTTGCCGGATTCGCATGAGGCGACATCGCGCAGGAGGGCGTCGAGTTTATGCCTGCCGCCTTCGATGGCGTCCGTGTCGTCCATGTTGGTCGAATAAAATGCGGGAAGCGCTGTTGGCGAGCCGGGCGCGTGCCACGGAAATGAGAAAAACTTGTCGAGACCCGGCACGATGAATACAGAGTTGCGGGGGCACTCGAAATCCCCGTGCGTGATATACACACATGGGCTTGTAAGCCTGATCGAGCCCTCGTGCCTGTAGCTGAAGCATATAAAATAATAACGCCAGACAGCGTCGTAATAGAAGAATCTTACAGCCGAATCCGGATCACCCCATGTGTCGAAAAAGCGGACAAGGTCGGTGAGGCGTGATGAGGCTGAGCGTGGAGATTTGTCCGTTGGAGGCGGGAACTGTTTTTCGAGATCATCCCATGAAACATTCCCGAGGTTTGGCGAGACAAGCGAAAGCAGTGCTGGTAAACTGATCGCCGCCGGTGCGCCGCCGAAGGGTTGCACGATTACGTCAAAGGCGTCGTAGCGCTGGTGCGGCTGATCGACACGCCGGACGGAGAGCCATATCCTGATGGCCGGTTTGCGCGCGGCAGAAAAATCGAGATGGATGACACCTGCGCTTCGGAAAAGCCCCGCAGACTTGAGACTGTACTGGCGCGGCGATGAAATGGCACCGCCGCACAGCAGCCTCTCGATCCCGGGAAGCCTGTCGATGTCGCATTCGATTGCCTTTGACAGATCAGTGTGCATAAACGCCGCCATGTGCCGTAGTGACTGGGAGATCAGTCATCGCTTGTGTTACTCATGATGAAATCCATCATAGCTTCGTTACTGATGGGAGTAGGAGCGGGCAGTACAGATGTGTCGAGCGCAGCGATCTTATCGGCGATCTGCCGCAGCAAAAGGGCTTCGCTGGAGTCGGGGAACATCTCGACAACGGTCATGCGTGCGCGCTCGGCTTTTTTGAAAAGAGAACTTCGCGGCACGACCCCGAGTACACTCGTCCCGATCGTGTCCGCGAGTCTGTGGACAGCGGCAATGTCTTCGCCCGTGCCGCGCAAGTTGGCGATGAGTCCGCCGAGAGCGACGCCGTTTGCCGAATATTCGGTAACGATTTTCGCGATATTGTTGGCAGCGTACATTGCCATGCCCTCTTCGGAAAGAACGATCACGACGAGTTCGCCGAAGCCGAGCCGTAGCGGCGCGGCAAATCCACCACAGACGAGGTCGCCGAGTACATCGTAGAGCACGATATCATAGGCGCCATGCCCGATCAGGTCGAATTCCTCGAACAGTTCGAGCATCCTCAATACGCCGCGCCCGCCGCAGCCGAGGCCGGGAGTCGGACCGCCCGACTCGACACAGGCGATGCCGAGGCGGCCGCTCATCAGCATTTCCGAAGCGGATTTAATCCTGCGCCGTTCACGCGTGAGATCAAGCACGGTATGGCCTGCGGCATGTTCTCTCAGGCACAGAGTCGAGTCGGCCTTAGGGTCGCAGCCGACTTGCAGGACCTTCGCGCCGCCGAGAGCGTACGCGGCGCTCAGGTTCGACACGATTGTCGATTTCCCAATGCCGCCCTTTCCATATACAGTAATCTTTTTCATAACAGGTAATAGTATAACAGCAGTCACGCCATTTCTACAGGATCGGACCGCATGGACCGCATCGAGGAAAGCTCAAGACGGCTTGTGGATGAGCGGCGAAATGCCATTCCAGCCGAAAAGGGCTCTTGTGGCTCTGGAAATGCCGATGCAATTGACCATCATGGCGCAACGGCGGCACATCTGCCCCTGAATGTGCCCGGTCCCGGCGGCCGGATGTTTGACGGGAGGCGAGAGTGTGTCAATGGCATAAGGAGTCGATTTCGAAAAATATAGAGCTGCATGGCGCCCGAGCACACAGGGAGGCACGCCGTCGACGCGGATGGCTATGCCTGTCCCCCGTATAGTGTCAATTGCGTCACAGAGGTACTCAGACAGTCGAGAATAGTTGCAAAAGACGTCATTGGAATCCGGATTGGGCACGGGATTATAAGCAATGGAAACAACCCTTACGCCGTATTGTTTGAGCAGTGGCGCGAATTGTGGCAGCCGCGTGACATTGAGAGCGGTGACCGGCACGACGGCCATCAGAGGCACTTCGAGTCCGACAAGGTTGGAAATACCCTTCATCGTGCGATCGAAGCTGTGGGGCGAGCGGGTGTGCAGGTTGTGCAAAGGCGCGTCGGGACCGCACAAGGTGATAGCGAATTCCGTAACACCGAGATCGACAATATGCTTTGCATAGGAGGCGTCGCAGAGTTTTTCGCCATTTGTTTCGAGGCGGACCTCGATGAAAAAATTGGTCTCGGAATACCCCAGAATTTTTTCGAGATGTGGCGAATCAAGGGGTTCCGCTCCGGTGAGCGTAAGATTTGAATCCTGCTCATTGCCTCTGGAAAGACGCACGCGCACATCTGATTCGACAAAAGGCGCATCGTGATACAACCTGATATCCTGATGGATGCCGGGCGAGCCGGCGTGGGTGAAAAAGTGAGGAAAATGATCGTTTCGGAGTAGCGAGTTGACCCACGCGCTGTCGACTGTATCCTGATCGAATAGCTCGGCGATGCGGCTCCGTGACAGGCTGAATTTCTCATCGCCAGTCCCCTGTCTGACTTGTTGGAATAGTGCTTCGAGTTCGTCGTCGGACATCGAAGTCATATTGAGGGCAGTGTGGTCGAAGGAAATGTTTCTGAGGAAAGAAAGACCGTCCTTGATGTGGCCTCGCGAGATGGCAATATCCCACAGAGCGGTGTCAGGTATCGGAGTGAGCGGAGTGATGCGCTTGATCGGCAAATCGTTTTTGCTGGCGAAATCTATGGTTTCGTCGACAGTCTCGCGTGTTTCGGCTGGAGCGCCTATGATGAAGTTGTAATAGACCTCGAATCCTTCCTCACGGAAAATCTTCAATGAATTGGCCGCTGTTTTCGGAGAGAGTCTTTTTCCGAGCGAACGGAGCACCTTTTCACTACCGCTTTCGAGCCCGACGCTGACAGCGCGGCAGCCAGCGCGGCGCATCTTTCTCAGCAGGTGTCTGTTGTCGAATTCCGCTCTGAGAGCGCATCCCCAATACACCTTGTGATTGTACCCTATGAGAGCTTCGCAGAAGGAGTCGATGTGTTCTTCGGAAGCGCCGAAATTGTCATCGAATATGGAAATGCAGTTGACACCGTATTTTTCGTGAATGATGGCAATCTCCTCAAGCGAGCGTTCGGTCGAATGAAAACGCATTTTCGGAAATTTTGTCCTTCTGCAAAAGATACATTTGTCAAGACATCCTTTCGATGTGATGATCGGGAACTCGCTGCCGACATAAAACTGGCTCGACGCCCTGAGATAGACATCCATGTAAAACAAATCCCACGCCGGCATCGGGCAGTCGTCGATGTTTTCTGTAAAGGCATGGCTGGTGATGGACATGGAGCCGTCCGGCTGCCTGAGTCTGATGCCCGTAATGGCCGGAGGAGGCTGGCCGGTCTCGACTGCCTTCAGCCACGCAGGCAGTGAACTTTCGGCTTCACCGACAAAGATGGCGTCCACATCGCACGTCTGCGCGAAATAGCTGTGGGCGGACGACGCCGCAGGGCCACCGAGTATTATCTTTGCCGATGGCCTGATTCTCCTGATACTGTTTGTCAGCCATTCGATGTACGAAAACTGGTGGATGATGCCACTGATGGCAGCGATGTCGTAATCGGTTTTTTTAAGTATGTCCAGCACGTTCCCGGGGGTGAGGTCGAACGGTTTGATGTCGAGAGTGGATACGTCGCATCCCGCGTTTCGAGCGATAGCAGCTACTGCCGCAGCCCCCAGAGGGATGAATCTCTCCTTATAGTTGTCGGGTGGCTGTATGACGAGAAACTGCATCGGTTATTGCTCCGGTTCCGTTATTTCACGATGTCCCTGAGTCGTTGTATATCTGACATCACCGGCATGTCAGATGTGACTGGCAAATTATAATTCATTTGAATGTCTTTCACAATTTGCGGTACTCCGGTTCAAGCGGCGTGATAAAAAGCCTCGAACCCCATGACATATTCAAAGAAGCATATATCTCTCTTGCATAGTGTCAGCATCGCATTGGCAGACCTCGAAATGAAGTGTATTTGCAACGACTCGCTATTGGCCCGGTACGAAGGAATTGACGACTGATTCGTCGAAGTCAAGGCTTGCGCTTTCGGCGAGAATCATACTGTTGAAGGGTGCGCCGAGCATCTTTGCGATAAGTTCGCATTTGACTTTCATGAGAAAAAACAGGTTGGGGCGTTTGCAGTCGTGGAGTGCTTCGATATTGCCCTGACCTTTGGAAATGACGATATCGGCTTCGTCGAAAAGGCGCCTCGCATGGGGTGAAACCCGATCGAGGGGAAATCCGGGGGAGGGGATGCCCGAGTCGGTGATGGTGGCGAAACGGTCAATGCCAGCACGGAGTGCGTATTCGGGCGTCACGTCGTTGATGATGGGACCGCCGCGAGTGATGAATGTAATTTTATGATCTTCGCAGAGCATTGAGAGCAGGGGTTTGTCGAAGTAGATTTCACCGGTATTGTCACCGAGATAGACGATATTGCAGGCGGAACTGATGGCGGATCTAAACGCCGTGAAGTGGTCGATCGAAAAAGGTTCGTCGATAATGGCGGAAATGTTGCGGTTAAGATCGAATGACTCGGATGCTCCGAAGTCGATGATATTGCCCGCGATGGCGACCTTGATGGCGGTATACAGTGGGTCGCCTGGCGTGGATGCGACGACGGATGCTATTTCGGGTTCGAGCTGTTCGCAGAGAGCGGAGTATTGCTCCTTGACTGCCAAGTATGGGTCCGGGTCGCGAAGTGCATCGCGGATGACCTGGTGTGCGGCTTCGGCGACTACCATGCAGTTGATCGAAGGATCGATTTCGCTGATGAATGCGGACATTGCCCGCATGACGCGCCAGTGGTCAGTGTGGTTTGTGGTAGCCAGTCGCGCGGCCTGTAGTGCCTGGCGCATATAGCATGGGAAACAGTCGAGTTGTGTTTTCATATCTCTCCGCATCATAATGTGTCTTCCGTCACTGTGTGTTATTGTAGCTCCAGAGAGATAGCTTGTTCAACCGTGGGCCCATGACGATTGCTAAAAATTTAGAAATTGAGGATTGACAGGAAGATTCTGATGCCGGCGATGCCAAGCGCGACAGCGAGTGAACGGATAATGAACGGTCCTTTGACGCGATTGGATAATATTGCGCCGATTTGCGCTCCGACTATGACGCCGATAGCAAGGCAGATGGTCCGGCGGATGCCGTGATGGAATGCGCCAGTAGCGATGTGCACCACTGTGCCGGAAAGCGCCATGCCGGCAAGGGTGAAATGTGATGTGGCGGTGGCTATGTGAACCGGGAAGCCGAGGATGTTCGTGAGGGCGGGGACGTGGACAATGCCTCCACCTATACCGAGCAGGCTTGAGATATATCCGACGAAAATGCTTATGATTATGCCGGTCACCGGATTGTAGGAATATTCATATCTCTTGCCAAAAGTGTCTGAAAAACTGATTGTGGTGAGTCTGATGGTTGGTCCTGGCGTGGCAGTTGACTTCTTTTTGCCTGCAGTGATGATGAGGTATGCGGACATAATGATCATAAGTACGCCGAATACTCCATCGAATGCCCGGCGGGGGATGTAGTTGGTCGTAACAGCGCCGAGGATCGCTCCTGGCACAGTGGCGATCATGAACAATATGCCTGATCTATAGTCGATGCGCTTCAGTCGCGCGTAAGCGACCGATCCCGACAGTGCGTTGAAAAACACGACCGCGAGCGAGATGCTTGTGATGATCTGTGTTTCTTCGTTCGGATACAACAGGATTAGCACCGGCATCAGTACGAATCCGCCGCCTGCGCCGATCATGGTACCGAATATCCCTATTAATGCGCCGAGTGGAATCAGCCAGAGATACGCCCAGACCATTGAATATTTCCCTTTCCGCCGCAATTTTTCTGCATGTCTTCTGCCAGCCATCTCATTATGCCGCTCAAATGAGGTTCTGTGCAAACCCCGGGGCACATATCTCATCCTGACACTTGGTGTCAGGGGGGGGGAATGATAGACGATCAAGCTGTCCTCTGAGTATATCTGTCGAACAAAAGTTAATTTGTATAAACTGGGGTGCCTACTTGCAATCTGTTCACGCTAACAATGGCATCAGAAACCATAGCGAATATAATGAAGCCGATAAACAATTGATCGAGTTTGTCGTAGCAGGTATATATGCGTCGGAAGCGTTTGAGACGAAGGAAAAAGCGTTGTAACCGTTCACGTCCTAAATACAGGACAATAGCGCACAATAGAGCATCTATTAATTTTTTCGAATAAGTAGTAGAATATCGAGCCGATTGCAAAAAGGTTTAACAGTATGAATCCACAGAGCAAATCACAGCAAATCCCCAGTTGCCGGTGAATCGGAAGCCTTTGCTGTTCATTTTTGCATCCTCTGCCCGAAGCGCTGCACTCGACATAGTCTTCAAGATGGATGATCTCAAGAATGCTGATCAGCTTCTTTTGCGTCCCGGCAATCTCTCCGAGTTCCTCTTCCAGCCACGGGAATAGCTCTATCTGTGTCCCCCCAAGTGTTTTTGCCAGACTGCCAATTAGCGACATCGTTCCCTCCGCGTTTTTTGCTCTATTACTTTATCGGCTTCGGTAGGGGTATTGTTGCTTTATTTCTTCCTTTTTAGTATTTTTGCAATTGGCTCAAATAGATAATGTATTTAGTGGTATTTCGGTGATTCTCCATTCTCAGATTTCCGGCGAGATTATTCTTGATAATACAAGTATATCAACAACCATACGTCTGTTTTCAAATGAAATTGATTCTTCCAGTTTACATATTTATGAAGGCATATCAGGAATTTATGCCACAAGGGGAACATTCAGTTATTCTTACCATTGGCACCAAATATCTCTGGGTAAAATATCAAACCCGGTATATAGCGGGTCAAATGCTCACTTGAGCCGGGAACCCCGCGATTTCGAGAGCTTTTTTGAATGCGTCAATATCGCTCTCGCAGAGGGTGCCGAAGTCACGATATTCGCTTTCTCGTCCTATTTTTTTCCATTTTGTTCGGGCCAAGCCGTTATATGGCATCAGATGCACAATTCCTTTATACCGGCTATCAGTCAGAAATTTCACGATAGATTGTATCGACAGAGCGTCCGTGTTAACGCCGGGAATCAATGGCAAGCGCGCAATGATCCTGTTTTCCGGGAGCATACGAACCAGTTTGAGGAAGTTCTGTGAGATGACGTCTAAACCGGCTCCGGTCATATCCCTGTGTTTAGCAGGGTCAGCCGTTTTGATGTCAAAAAGGAACAGGTCGGTGACTTCCGTCAGTGGGGCGATGAGGGATTGATTGAAGAATCCGCACGTTTCGAGCGCAGTGTGAAGGTGATTAGCCTTGAGATCGAGAAGCAGTGAAATGAGGAATTCGGGTTGCATCGTGGCTTCCCCGCCGGAAATGGTTATCCCGCCGCAGGACTCGTCATAGAAGGGCCTGTCTCTTTTCACCACATCTACAATGTCCTTAACGGTTGCGGTGCGGCCAATCATTTCGGTGGCATTGGAAGGGCACACGGAGGCGCATCGTCCGCAGGTTTTGCATCTGGAATCATTGCGCGTGACCTTGCCGCGTTTTTGTGTGATGGCATTATTGGGGCAGATTTTAACACACTCGTTGCACGAAACGCATTTTTCGTCAAGGAAGGCAATCTGAGGTTGCGGTGATTGCGACTCGGGATTATGACACCAGGCACACTTCAGGGGACATCCTTTAAAAAATATTGTAGTTCTGATCCCTGGCCCATCATACAGCGAATAATGCTGCACATCGAAAACGATACCACTGTTTTTTTTCAGTAATGAAGAGTCGGTTTGCATATAACCTCAATCGTGCTCGGAACGAGCTATGATTTCATTTTGAATCTCGTGACCGAGTTCGGCGAAATATGCACTGTAGCCGCCAACTTTGACAATGATGTCACGATATTGATCCGGGTTTTTCTGAGCTTTGCGAAGTAGTTCGCTTGAAACCACAGTTGGCTGCATCTGCTCGCCACCAAGCCTGAAGTATGTTTTTGCCAGAGCGATCCATTTCTCTTTTGTCAGATCCGAAACCCCGATGGCTGATGGGTGAAACCTGATGTTGACAGCACATCCGAGAACTTCTGTGAAATCAAGTGCCGCTACGGATCGCAGTACTCCGGTTGGTCCGCATTTCTCGACATTGTAAGGGTTGCAGCTTGCGGCGAACGGCATTCCTCCCAAGCGCCCGTCTGGAGTGGCAAGGGACATCCGGCCATCTATAGTGTGAGCGGTCATGCTGTTGACAAAGGGCGCGTATCTGCCTTTGTTGAATGTGTGGTGCCCGACGATTTCGCTGAATATCCTGTCTGTCACCTGCCGGGCGATTTCGTCGGATTCCGGGTTGCCGTTTCCCCATTTCCCGGGGAGTGAAAGAATCTCCCGGTGCAGTTCCCGGTTGTTTTTATAATTGTTGTCAATCGCTTCGACGAGTTGCCTGAGCGTGAATTTTTTCTGTTCGAAGACAAGTTTCTTTATGGTATAGAGAGAATCCGTGACATTTGCAATGCTGCCAATTATGAGAATGCCTTCGAGACTGTAGTCCGCGCCTCCGTTGGTGACATCCCTGTTTCTCTCGATGCAGCCTCCCATGAATGAGGAAATAAACGGCGAGGGCAGTTCCTCTTTGAATACTGTATCTCTGATCCAGACGGCCTTGACGATCTTTCTGATCTCATTGACTGCCTGCAAGACGAATGCCTCGAAAAACTGTTCGTATGTTTTGAACGACTCGGGTTCTCCCGTCTTGAGACCTGCATTGCGGACGATGCCTGCAATTGTCCTTGTGTCGCCGTTTCTCAACACCATGTCGAGAATGTGGCAAAGCAGTACAGAAGAGAATCCTTCACCGCCCGTTTTCCCGGGTGCAACCATATCCACGCATCCGGTGATAGCGTAGTCATAGGCATCATCCTGAGAAAAACCATGATTCTTCAGAGCCTGAATTCCAATTTCGTCATTCATAATGGAAATGCTCGAAGTCCCTCTGGCATACGCGTCTGCAACCCTTTTGAAGAGAGCATGCGGGGAATTGTTGTGGAAGCGAACGACGAAGTTAAGAGATGCTTTCGACCTTTCTGCAGCGTCGATCATCAGCCATGTCAAATCATTCGTAGCATCAGCGCCATCGCGTGTCATGCCTCCGATGGTCACTGGCTCCGAGCCTTCGTATCTCTGTGAGAAATTGACGGTGAGACCGGACACGGGCCGCATGTTATGGCTCATGACTTTCAGGAACAACTCTTCGAGAAGCTCCGTCGCATCTTCTGGAGTGATATTTCCCGAGGCCATATCCGTCTTGTAGTAAGGGAATAGATACTGGTCGAGCCGGCCGGGGGAATGAACGTTGAAAGGTATAGAAAGGTCTACAGCATTCTTGACGGTCCAGTATGACTGAAGCGCCTGACGAAATGTCGTTGCGGGAAAAAGGGGAACGATGCAGCAATCATCATGCATGCGCAAAAGCACATCCCTGTCCTGAGGCGTGCGGGCTTTGACTGCTTCTTCCCTGAGCCGAGAGGATAACCGGTTGGCAAAAATGATTATTCCGTCGATAGCGGTTTCAACGGAGCGGAGGAAATCGCGCTCGCTGGAATCACTGAATAAGCCGCCTTGAATTTTACTCGCGACTTCGCTCCGGATAGCCAGCAAACCTTTCTTCAGAACGGTTTCATTGTCCAGAACGAGGTGTCCCTGCCACGTGCCAATCGCACTGCCTGGAGAGACAATTGTCGCATCGCGGGCGGTTGTTGGCAAAGATTCGATGAAACCACGGAAGCTTTCGGAATAAATGTCGGTTTCCGCAATTCTGCTTTTCACTTGATCGGCAACCGTCTTGCCTTTCCAGAATGGAAGGATGGATTCGCGAAGAATCCGTTTGTCGGAATCTTTAATCTTATAAGGATTGATTTTTCTATTATCAATTGTGTCCAGCCCCATGACAGGCAGTCCGGCATCGATTTTCGATGCGCATGAAATAGTCTCCAGCAAATCTTTCACCGAGTAGTTTTTTAGTGCGAAGCCTGAATATTTTATTGCTGATTTTACCTGGTGCGAAACCATGGTGGCCTGATTGAGTTCGACTTCAAGCACACCATTGAAAAGTCCTCGCTCGATGTCGATGGGAATTCCGACATAATTCTCGGTCCATGTTCCGGCAATGCGATCAATGGGATCAACGTTTATGTCCATTTTCGAAAAAACATTTTTCATTGCGAGAGCTACACGCATTCCCGCAGACAGTCCAACCTTGCGAGTGTCCCGCCAGCTCTCGGTGAAAAATCTGGCGCGCTGCGCCGATATGTATGGGACAACTGTCCGGTATCTGTTGCGAATCTCGGTTATTCTGGGTGATTCGGCAAACTTGTTGTCTGCTTTTGACAGTATACTGGAGCTAATCATGTTGTCCCCCATGTTTGTAATCGTTGATCCCTGGAAGTAGCTGTTGATGACAATATGCGCCGGAGTTTTTTTATTGAAACCCGGATTGTAGAATGGTTGTCAAACACAATGCGCATTGGTGCATTGGTTGTACCAATTATAGCACAGCTATGACTGGTAATGTCAAGACGGTTTAAGCATATATTCACGAGGGCATAACCATTCAGGGGGGGGAAAGATCAGGGCGATTGGCAGAGAGGAGAGCGGTGCTGGATAGAGGAGATGACAAGGACTGTCCAGATGTGTTCGCACCGGCATGGCCTGTGGTGCTTGGAGGGTTGAAAAAGTGGTGTAACCGTTCACAGAATACTCGCGGAGACCCATTTTTTCAAAAAGGGGGCCTCCATAATCTTGTCGTGAACTCTACAAAGCGAAGAAACATGTACTTGCTTTTGCCATCTGAGTTTCAGGGATAATCAGGAAATCACATACAGTATCAGACGAAATGTGGAAGAGAGTAAGCCATTGATTTCTATTCGCAAGCTAAAACAAAGAGTATGTCAGGCGTCCGGAGGAGGGCGAAAGCCAACGGGCACGAGAAATATATACGAGGCGATTGCTTACGTGACGCGGACAGGAATACAGTGGAAGGCTTTGCCAAGCTTTTTCTTGTTCATCTGGCGAATGGATACTTATATGACACCCCCTTGATCATAGTGATATTGACCCATAACGCCTTCGAAAGAATCTGCCTTTCTGAGTTTTTGGAAAATCAGGGGTGATCCGCACATGTGTCCCGCGAGCGATCAAAAGGATATTTCTGGACAAGTATGGCAAAACAGTTATTCTATCAATACACGCGCGGTAATCAGTTGTCGGATAACACGTCGGAGATGATCCGTTTTGTTTCTTCGGTAGATGTCCTGTAGGGCGAAGACGGAGAGGGGAGAGAGTTTTTTTTCATGGATGTC
The DNA here is from genome assembly GCA_964595945.1 of uncultured bacterium. Taxonomy (GTDB): domain Bacteria; phylum UBP15; class UBA6099; order UBA6099; family JAJRTR01; genus CAZQSL01. The sequence goes on along the minus strand of CAZQSL010000021.1, from coordinate 26,477 downwards.
TTTTTGTCATGATCATCAGTGATCGACAGTGAAAAGACGGCAAGCTGGTCAAGGTCTTCTGACGTCATGAGACCATTTCGGTGAAGATAGTCGAGATGACTGATAATCATGTGGAAGAGTTTATCCGACATAATATTACTCCTTTGAAAATCCTGCTGTGGAGAAATAGCAGTTATCGTGAAGTGCGAAACTCAAACAGGGCTTCGGCGAGCGTGGTGCGTGCTTCGGACAACGAGTTGTAGTCGTTGAGAAACGCCATGCCTCTTGCGCGTCGAGGATGTAGCGGCGGCGCTGTCTGGAAATGATTCTGAAATATCTGATGAGTTCGCGTTCGTCATCCGATGTTTCAAAAACTGACTCTTCCAGATCGATGGCTTTGCCGATCATCACTTCGACAAGTTCGTCCATCCCGATGCTGTAGATTCTGGACAAGGCGTATGCCGCTTTCAGAGATATTCCCCGTTCGTCTCGCTCTATCCTTGAGATTGTGGTCTTGTCGAGATGTCCGCCTGACTTGTCCGCCACGTCTCTGATAGTTAATCCCCGCTGGGTACGGATCTGTTTGAGATACTGTCCGATGGTCATTGGATCTGAACCTTTCCGCATTGTTGTTTGTGGCTCCAGTGCCTGTAGAACTATCCAGATGATACTCCATCCTACTCAACACTGTTGTTAATCGCGGGTTAATACATGAACATTTTTTCTTCTGGCGTTCATTACTGCTGTTTCCCCTGTTTCACTCTCCGTTCTTCGGCGATGCGGCTGAAATCTTGCATTAAAATTCCAATGTTTGCGCAAAATTCTATCGAATTTCGCTCATATTATTCTTTCCATAGACGCTATATGTCCAGCACATCCTATTGTAGCATAAAAATAAAGCAACTTTTTATAAATTTGAGTGCCAATTGGCACTGCCTCTGAAATACCGCCATATAAGTGAGCTTTTCTATGATTTCATCTTCTATATTGGATCGTCCGATATGGATAGACTTTCCTGATACCCCTGGAAATCAGTGCGTGATGGAAGATTGGATTTCGACGAACGTGATTATTTATGATAAATGTTAAGCGAAGAACGCGCCTTGCTGGGTTTCGGAGTAATCAGGGGTAGCTTTTGAGTCTATTCTCCGGAATTAATTCCGGGGAGAGTTCGTTTCCCTCGGGCCTATTCCCCCGCCGCTTGAGGCGAATCAAGAACGTGTGCGTCTTTTGATATCCGCTGCTTGCGGCTGGATATTCACTTCGATATATATCGTATCACTATTGACACAAAATGCTTACGCGCGGCATAATCATTTAGATGATATTGGAATATTTGGAGATTGGCATGAAAAACACAACATATTTGAGAATAATGAAGGCTCTGTCGGATCAATCACGTATGGCAATTATGAACGCCATAACAGCAAGACCGCGATATGG
>CAZQSL010000021.1:0-25045 GCA_964595945.1 uncultured bacterium | reverse complement strand
TGGTGAGGAACTTGCCGCAATGTTCGGACTGACACCATCAACGGTATCCTTTCACATGAGAAAACTCGAAGAGGCAGGGCTCGTCAAAGGCATACGCGAACAGTACTACACAGTTTTTAGCGCCGAGCCGGGAGTACTCGAATTGACTCTTGGTAATATTATTGCCGGCGCCGCAGAAAAGGAAGATGAAGTTGCGGAGGAGCAGTTGCGAGAGGCGGAATACCGGAGAAAAGTCCTATCATCGTTTTTTCGATCAGGGAGGGTAGAAAGACTTCCTTCGCAGAAGAAAAAAAGAGACATAGTCATCGAGGAAATAGCTCGTGTGTTCAATCCCGAAAAGGAGTATCCGGAAAGTGACGTAAACCACATGATCCTTGAATACTACGATGATTACTGCACGGTGCGAAGGCACATGGTAGACATGGGGATCATGGATCGAAGGGGCGGCATGTACAAATTGGTGCGTGCTGTTGCCGGCGGTCATGCTCCGGGTTTTTTCGGATGCGATAGCGCATGCGAATCTAATACTGCTCACGCTGAGCGGGAAGGAAATAATGACATGGCAGAAGACAATCGCAAAGACCGGCGAAAAGAGCTGATCAGACAATATAAAGACCGAAAAAAACAGATGGGCGTGTATATAGTGCGTAATAGTGTAACTGGCAAAATCTATGTCGACTACGGGTGGAACCTCGATGTTGTGTTCAATAAACACCGTGCGTCTTTCAGGCTTGGCGGCCATCGCTGCAGGGAGATGCAAAAGGATGCGGAAGCGCACGGCATCGAGACTTTTATGTATGAAATCATGGAATTGATCGATACGGAAATCGAGGATCGAAAGCTGCTTGAGATGGAGCTTTCGGAGCTTAGAGCCAAGTGGCGTAAAAAGCTTGAAGGCCAACCTGGATTTACAGGCTTTTACAATTAGATCATCATTCTGGTTATATAGAAATCGAATCAAAAGCGGGGGTATGTGCAAACACTGCCCCCGTTATTTCCCCAATGAACTACCCCGCCGCAAGCAGAGGGGAATGAACCCGTTGAGATAAATTAAATAACTAATTGCACCACGGGGCCGTTTTATTGTCTAATATCAGCGTGCCGGTGCAATGCCGGCCAGCTAAGAAGAAGCATGACAAGAAGGTGAAACAATGAAAGCTGAGATTATTGCAATAGGTAATGAACTGCTCTCGGGAGCAGTGCAGGACACAAATTCGACGTTTGTATCGAAAATACTCACTGACCGCGGTGTAGAGGTAGCGTGGAGATCGACTGCTGGCGATGCGTTTGCGGCAATAGCCGAAGCTTTGAGACTTGCGGCCACGCGTGCGGATGTCGTGATATGTACCGGAGGGCTGGGACCTACGGTGGATGACGTTACAATTGATGCCGCCGCGGAAACTTTCGGGCTCGGACTGGAAACGCAGCCGGAAGTGGAATCTAAGATACGTGATTTTTACAAGATGCTCGGTGTCCCTTGTGGCGATAATGCGCTAAGGCAGGCTCGGACGCTGGTGGGTTCGCAAGTGCTTGCCAATTATGTGGGGACGGCTCCCGGGGTTTTTGTGAAGCATGGAAAAAGCATGTTTCTGTTTTTCCCCGGAGTGCCGCGCGAGCTTCACAAAATGCTGGAGCCAGCGCTCGATAAGGCGCTTGGTGAGACTGGCATGAAGTATGTATCGCGTTCGCTGAAAGTATCGGGCATTGGAGAGTCACAGCTCGAAACGCTTATCCCCGTGGATATCACGACTTGCGATAATCCAAAGTTTTCATTTTTGCCGCAGTATTTCGAAGTCGAGCTGAGACTGACGGCACGGGGTTCGGACACCGATGAATGCAACAGTATCCTCGATGCTCAATGTGCTCGCGTATACAATGCAGCAGGCCAGTACATTTACGGCGAGGGCGACACTTCGCTCGAACTCGAAGCCTTCAGGCATCTCGAACGAACGGGAAGGACCGTGGCCTTTGCCGAATCATTCACGGGTGGTCTGATCGCAAAAAGATTCACGGCCATCCCCGGTATCTCCAGAGTCTTTGCCGGAGGTGTGGTCGCATATCAGCCGGATGTCAAATGCAGTCTGCTCGGCGTGCCAGAGGCGACTATCGCCACTCATGGGGTAATTAGCGCGGAGGTGGCGCTTGCCATGGCCAGTGGCGCGATCCGATTGACCGGTGCGGACATGGCTGTCGCTACTACCGGCAATGCGGGACCTGACATAAATGACAGCCGTTCGGAAAATGGCCGTGTCTTCATCGCTCTGGTCCACAGGGAAATATCCCGCGAACCACTGATCGCGACGCGTGTCATTTCGCGCAATCGTGACGCGGTGCGCCATATTTCGGCATCGATGGCTTTCGACATCATCAGAAAGTCGTAACTTGGGGGAGCATCTATGTATATCAACAAACGCTCTGGACTGCCTGGAGCGGTCATAGCGCTATTACTGTTCATCGTCATGCCTGTCATCGCGGTTGCCGCTGACGGCATCGTGCGCTTCGTGCAGATTTCCGACGTCCATTTCAATCCCGAGCGCAATAATGTGCGCAACCGTATGTTACATGATTCGGACGAGTTGCTTGATGACGCTATCTCGCAAGTAAACGACATGCAGGGGATCGACTTTGTAGTATTCACGGGCGATATCATCGACGGACCGTCAGAAAAATTGCTCACTGGTTTCGCTCAGAAAGCCAACAGACTGAAAGTGCCGTGGATGTGGACGATCGGCAACCACGACGTCGGGCCCGGCGGGTTGAGCAGCGACGCTTTTCGCAAGGCGATAAATAAATACAACAAGACTCTCAAACCCGCCAGCGCAAATTACGCGTTTACGATCGACAGCTTCATTTTCGTAATGCTGAATGGCGCATCCGACACGCGCGTTACCTCCAACGGCTTTTTCGACGATAAGACTCTTGCTTATCTCTCAGATATCGCCAGGGACAATCCTGACAAATCGATATTCGTTTTCCAACATTTTCCGCTCGTCGAACCGTTCAGATCGGTCAGTCACGAAGTGCTTAATGCCGGCAGATGCCTGCAGTTGATCAACCGCAACAAAAATATCAAGGCGGTTTTTTCAGGCCATTATCATTCGCCGAAAATGAAAGTGGCTGATGGTGTAGTACACATAAGCGCACCGGCGCTCGTGCAGTATCCCAACGCATTCAGGATCATCACGATCAGAGAACATGACGGTAAAACCGAAATGACAGTGGAAATGAAAGAAACCCGCCTGAAGGACGTCCAGGCAAAAAGTCTTGCCGCAACGGCTGGCAGATCAAAAATCACCGAATCCCCAAAGACATTCACTCTGCGATGATCATACTGGTCATAGCTGCCAACATATTTTTGTGTTGACAATTTCCGAATATTTGGTACTATTAGATAAGCTGTATATTATTATTATTAGAATGTAGAAGAATTACGTCCTCTATGGTTCGACAACTCACCCCTTTTTTGCCGTATTTGCGTTGCATTTTTCATTGCGCGCCCCCAAGACGCACGGATGCGTGGGGAAAACTAATACTACTATTAACGACCAGAAAACTTAAAAGCCGCGTGATGCACACGCGGTGCACGGACAGCAATGAGCTACAGGAGGTAGCGAGATGGTAATCAACACAAATCTTGATTTGATGCTATGGCAGAAAACCGCCAGAATCAACCAGCAGGAAGTCAACTCCCACATCAGCAAAATATCGAGCGGCACAAAACTGAGCGCAAAGGAAGACGCTTCGGGGCTTGCCATTTCCATGAACATGAAAGCCCAGATGAGCGGTATAAAAGTCGCCATCCAGAACGCCGAAGAAGCATCATCCATACTCCAGGAAGCCTACATCATCTCATCCACTGTGGCAGACATTCTCACACGAATGCGCGATCTCAGCCTCCGCCTGTGCAATCAGGCCACTCTGACATGCAATCCCGCCGATCCATCATCGACCCCTCTGGTATCCGACTCCCGCACAATCAAAAACGAACTCGTCTCTCTCAAAAGCGAGCTTGAGAGACTTGGCAATACAGCTTCCTTCAACACGAAAACCCTTTTCGGCGGCGATTATTTCGGTGATTTCCAGCGCAGCCAGATCGGTCCTGACAACAGCATTTCCAACCAGATTTCCATCACACTCGAAGACTTCACACACTTCGTACTCACACTGCCCGACGATCCCAACATCTTCCAGCCCGATCCCGACGCGGACGCCGCCGAATGGGAAGCCTTCGCGCGCTCGATCCTCGCCGACATCGATGAGTCCAATCCCGCAGTACCCGAAGCCTCCCGTTTCGGCCTGCCACGCCTCTACACCACTATGGCCCGTATCGGACAGATACAAAACCAGATCGACAGCGCTATCGAAAACCTCAATACACAGTACATCGCGCTCGCTTCCGCCGACTCGCAGATCAGCGACACCGACATGGCAAGCGAGCTTACTCAATACGTCAAACGCAACATAGTAGTACAGAGCAGCAATGCCGTCGCCGCACAGGCCAATGCCACCCCGCAAGCTGTCTCATACCTCATCTCAAGCAATGTCGAAACCCGCAAAGTGCTGCTATAACACCCGTCTCAATTGCATGCAATCAAAAAGGGCGGACTGATCTCCGCCCTTTTTGGGGTTATACTGAATTTCAACAGAAATTACGTAACAGTTCACGGAATACCCGCGGAGAACCTTTCTTGCATAAAAGGGTCTCATCTCCTCTCCAAAAAACTCCCTATATTAGGATTATTCTCTGGTTTTATACCAAGTTGCGTTCATACAAGTAATATGGAAACGGTATAAACGGGAAGTGTTGTAAGCAATGAGAGTTTTTGAAAGAGGTGTGGAGGAAACTTTGTGCAAAAAGTTTCCTCCGCGCATTTTACTCTTTTGAAAGCATTTTGGTCTGACGCATATCATCGGAAATTACTGTCTGTTTGTGTTCACGCCTGTCAAATATTCACTTGCCGGATAACCTGTAATGGGCTGAAACAATACAAAAAGCCTTGTGTTCAATCAGAGCCAGGGCGCCAGTCGCTGCCCTCCATGAGCTTGAGGAAATAGCGGGCTTCGTGAGTGATATAAAGGCTGTACCACGCTTCGATGTATTCGTCATCCATCACGTCGAGCCGTTTCAAGATCGCGCGTGCGAAATCCACCGGCGACGTGCCGCCCGATGTGATGATGTTACCGCCGATGACGGCTGGATCAGATTTGTAGAAATTTTCACCGCGATAGTCCGGGCAGATGGATTTCAGATAGCGCAGATCGTTGCTGGTGTGATCGACACTGTCGAGCAGGCCGGCGGACGCGAGGGCGATCGTGGCTCCGCATATCGCTGCGACCGGCACGTCTGCGGCGAGGAATTCCTTCGCTTTTTCGAGTATCGGGGCATGCAGGGGCTGCATCCATGTCGCGCCGCCGGGCATCAGGAGGAGAGCGGCGTTTTCGGGTGTGGCTTCCGCGACCGTGAGGTCGGGTATGATGCGAAGGCCGCCCATCGTGGTGATGGGGTCGAGTGTCAGACTAATTGTTTTGATGTCAAAGGCAGGGGTGTCCTTGCGGAAAAAGCGGCCGGTGCGGAGTTCCGCGAGCGCGAAGCCTGGCTCCCAGTCGGCGAGCGTGTCGAGCAGGTATACGTATACGATCTTTTTCTCAGTCATCTGGCCTCCATGAATTGTAACTTTAGTGGTCAAGCAATGTGTTTTGTGGCACTAAGGGCTTGTCATAAAAAAAACTTGCATCTTGCTTGTCTATATTATCCGTCTTCTGTATTGCCTGCTCAGTTACATACCTTTAGGTATGCTCCTTCGCAAGCGCCTTGATTACGGCCAAAAATCCGGCGCAATCTTGCAATGACTATTTTCTTCCAACCCCTAACCGTCCTCGGGCTGCTGCATGTGAGAGCCCATATTGATGATTACCGATTCGATCCTCGTTCCGTTCATTTTTTCCACGGTGATATCCAGATCATTGACAGTCACGGTCTCACCCTGTCGGGGTATTCTCCCGAGTGTGTCATAGATGAGTCCGCCGACTGATTCGTAATCGTTGTCGTCAGGGAGTTGGCCTGTGCTTATTACTTCATTGAGTTCCGTAATGTCCATTCTTGCGTTCACCTTGATTCTTACATCGTCCATCCATCTGAAGAGAGGCTCTTCCGTATCATATTCGTCCCTGATCTCTCCGACGATTTCCTCGATGATGTCCTCAAGTGTCACTACTCCCGAGAAGCTGCCGTATTCGTCGACCACTATTGCCATGTGGAGGCGCTTTGCCTGAAGCTCGTGCAGGAGATCGGCCAGGAGCTTGGTATCAGGCACGAAAAAAGGTTCGTGGAGGAGTCCGTGTAGTGATGAGGCAATATCTCCCTTTCGCATTGCCTTCAGCAGGGTTTTAGTGTTGACAATGCCGATGATATTATCTTCGCCGTTTTCATAGACCGGGATGCGCGAGCGGCCCGCGGTGTCGGCAAACCTTGCCGCCATTTCGACCGTCGAGGTCACCGATATGCAGTCGACATCCGGCTTGGGTACCATGATTTCCCTCACCTGCATGTCTCCGAGCCCGAATACTCCCAAAATCATGTCTCGCGCTTCCGCTTCGATCACCCCTTCTTCTTCGACCTTGTCGACAATGTGCAGAAATTCGCCTTCGGTCATGAAAACGCGTTTCGCCGCATCCGGATTTCCTCCTGTCACTCTGATTATCATGTTGCTGAACCACATGAGAGTATATCTCAGCGGTAAAAACACCTTGTCGAGGGTCACAATCGTCCTTATGAGGAACAGAGCTACTTTTTCGGAATTCTGATATGCGATGATCTTGGGGGTGATCTCGCACAGTAGCAGGACGACGAGAGATACTACTCCGATACTCAGTACGACTCCCACCCATTCGGGGAGGGCCCATACTTTCATGTATCTCGCAAGTATGCTCTCTGAAACGATCGCCGCGCTGATGTTGACGATGTTGTTGCCGATCAGCAAGGTGGTGATAAGGTGGCTAGGCTCCGAGGTCCATTTGTCGAAATATTTAGCTTTTGACGGATGCTGCTGTTTGATCGTTTTGAGTCTGACAGCGCTCAGGGAAACCAGTGCTGTTTCACATGAGGAAAAACACGCGCTTGCCCCAAACAGGAAGGCGAGCAGGATCAATTCAATTACTAAAGTTGATTCCATCAAGTCCCGGCAGTGAAAGTGAGGTCACTGCCGCATGCTCCTTTCGATGAGTAATCGCTTGTTGCGCAATAAAAGATGCTATAATCAGGCGGGGGACGGAGCCCCTTCGCAATATACAAGCGGTATGCCTGAAACCATTCGAAGCTCGTTTTCACAAGATGGCCGCACCTGAAAAACTCAAGTTTCATTGAAAAAAGGCGGGGACTTGTCCCCGCCTTCAGATATTGTGTGGTGCATTTATACGGCAGGGATCACTTGATACCCTGGACGATTTTTTTGTAGTCGGCGACAAGCTGTTTTGCTTCTTTGGCGTCGTGGCCTTCCGCGATGACGTGGACTTTGGGTTCGGTCGGGTCGGGACGGACGATTACCCATGAGTTTTTGTTGATGTTGATGCGGATGCCGTCGGTGGTATCGATTTTCTTGTTCTTGAATTTTTCCATGAGGACGCGCATGAGTTTGCCCTTGCTTTCCCATGTGCAGAGGACTTCGTCGGATTCGATGAAGACGGGTGGGATGTCGGCTGCGATTTCGCCGAGGTTTGCGCCTGTGGCGGCGAGGATTTCCATGATCTTGAAAATGGAGACCATGGCGTCGAAGCATGCCTGGAATTCGGGGAAAATGAATCCGCCCTTGGTATCGCCGGCGAAGTCGATGCCGCCGGTGTAGAGTGCTTTTGACATGAGGGAGCGTGAGTTGGCCTGTGTGTAGATGAGTTCGCCCTTGTGCTTGGCGACGGTTTTTTCGATGATGTATGGCGCGCGGATCTGGGTGGCGACGACGGGTTTCTTTTTGGAGATGGCGACGAGTTCGATCATTGTGGCGAGGAGTCGTTCGCCTGCGATGATGTTGCCTTTGGGATCGACGATGGAGATTTTTTCGGATTCGCCGTCAACGAGGAACCCGAGGTCGGCGCCGATGGTGCGTACGATCTTGCCGACGTTCTGGATGCCCTTGTTGTCGATGGCTGATGCGCGTGGTGAGATGTTGGCGTCCATGTGGGAGTTGAGTGAGACTTCCTGGATGTTGAGTTTGCCGAGTATGGGGGGCAGGATGGAAGAGAGGGAGCCGTGCGAGTAGTCGACGACGATTTTGAATCCGCGTTTTTTGATGACGTCGGTGTCGATGTACTTGAGGAAGTGATCGGTGTAACGGTCAAATCCGAAGTCGTCGAGCTCTATCATGCCGACGGTGTCGATGTCGGCGCGGCGGAAGTCCTGTCGGCAGAAGGCGCTTTCGACTTTGCGCTCTTTGTCGGTGTTGATGTTGATGCCGTTTTCGTCGAAGAATTCGATGAGGATCATCTCGGGCTGGTAGGGGCAGAGGCGGACGTGGACGCCGCCGACGGCGTCGGAGTTGCGGACGAGGTGGCGCGTGATGGGCATGGGGATATAGCGGACGTCGTTGACGTAGACGCCAACGGACATGAGGCCGGAGAGGAGGGCGCGTTTGATGAGGCGTGCGGCTTTGTGTGGGCTGCGGCTGACGATGACGTGCGAGCCTTTGGGGAGGCATGCGCCGAATGCGGCGCCGAGTTCGGCCGCGTATTCGGGGGTGACTTCGATGTTGCAGAGGCCCTTGACGCCGAGCGCGCTGAATAGTGTGCCGGGCCAGTTTTCGCCCCATACGATGCTGCGGGAGATGGTGGAGCCGGAGATGAGGGTTTTGTTGGGCCAGATTTTCACCTGCTGCTGGATGGTGGTGCGGCCGCCGATTTTGCAGTTGTCACCGATGATGGCGCCGTCCTGTATTTCGGCTTCTTCGCCGACTGCGTTGTTGCGGCAGATGACGCTGTTGTTGATGGTGGCGTGGCGGCCGATGTAGTTGTTGTTCCAGAGGACGGCCTGAGTGATGCGTGCGCCGTCTTCGACGATGCAGTTGTCGCCGACGATAGAGAAGGGGTTGATGACGGCGTTTTCCTTGATGAGGCAGTTGGAGCCGATGATGGCGGGACCCGTGATGTTGGCTTTTGGGGATATGGATGATTTATCGCCGACCCAGACTTTGCCCTTTGATTTTTTTCCGGGTAGCACGGTTTTGATTTTGCCCGAAAGGGCGTCGATGTGGACTTCGCGGTACTGTTTGAGGTTGCCGATGTCACACCAGTAGCCGTCGAGCACGCAGCCGAACAGAGGACGGCCTTCTTCGAGGAGCTTCGGGAAGATGTCTTTGCTCCAGTCGTAGTTTTTGCCGTTTTCCATGTATTTGAAGATTTCGGGTTCGAGGATGTAGATGCCGGTGTTGACGGTGTCGCTGAAGACTTCGCCCCAGCCCGGTTTTTCGAGGAAACGCAGGATGCGGCCTTCGTCGTCGGTGATGACAACGCCGTATTCGAGGGGGGTCTCGACGCGATAGAGGACAATGGTGGCGATGGCGCCGGATTTTTTGTGGAAGTCAACGGCTTCCATGACATTGAAGTCGGTCATGGCGTCGCCGCTCATGATGAGGAATGTGTCGTCGAGTTTGTCTTCGAGGATTTTGACTGCTCCGGCTGTGCCGAGGGGTGATTCTTCGATCGAGTATTCGATGCTGACGCCGAGCGATGAGCCATCGCCGAAGTACGACTGGATTTCGTCCGCGAGGTAGTAGAGAGTCGCGATGTTTTCGGTGATACCCTGTTCGCGGAGGCTTTCGACGATGTGTTCCATAATGGGTTTGTTGCAGACGGGTACGAGCGGTTTGGGAATGTTAAGAGTAAGCGGTCTCAGTCTTGTTCCTTCGCCGCCAGCCATTACTACTGCTTTCATAAGCACTCTCCTGATATGTGATATTGTTTTATTTGCTTTCGAGCGACACGTCCCTGCGTGCCTGATTTATATTACCTTTATATTACCACAACTAAACGGGTTCTTTCCACAAAAGATGTTATTCCGGTCCTGTTAGGCGTTTGTGAGCGGTCAGACTCTTTCGACGGTATAGTCGAATGTGTCGCGGCCCGCTCTGACAATGAGGAAGTGATGGAACGTATTGTCGACACCACGGCTGAGCATGCCGCCGCCGCCGCCCGAGACTATATACTTGATGCCATTGACTTCGTAGTGGCCGTAGTGGTGTTCGTGGCCGGTCATGACAGCAGTGACGCCACCGTTTTCGATGAGTGTGCGGAAACGGCCTTCGGGGTCGTCGAGCGGTACTTCGTATGCCGGGTTAAGATATCCGACCGGGCGGTGCATGACCACGATTTTTCTCAGCCCGGTTTTCAGGGAGTCTTCGAGAAATTTGTAATCGTCTTCCGAAAGGGTTTTGTTTGCATTGTTGAGCGAGATGATCCTGACACCGCCTACGTCATAGCGAAAAAAGGGATTGCCGAACCGCTCTTGCCACACCGACCAGTCTTCGCAGCCTGTTTCGCATGCGGTATCATGGTTGCCGATTGTCGATATGACCGGCATGCTGAATTTTTTCTGCTTGGTAAGAAACTGGCGGTAATTAGTGAGATTGGCGATCTGAACATTATCTCCACCGATGTGGACGAATGAAACGCCGAGCTCGTTAGCGCGGCGGGCGATTGTCGAAAAAATACCCTTGTCGTCGAATGGCACATGCACATCGCCGACGAATATGAAAGTAGCAGGATCGGCGACTTGAGCGGCTGCGAGGCGAGCGATCATGTGGTCATTGACCGGCCACGGGGCATTGTACGCGGCGAACGCACGGCCAGAGAGGACAGTCGGGAAAGCCGCCGCCGCGCCCGCGAGTCCGGCGAGTCTCAGGAAGTCGCGTCTTGAGAAATTGCTTTTTGTCATCATCCAGCTATCTCCCGTATTTCAGGATTTCAAACCACTTCAAATTCGCATCCGGCACTGTGAGCGCCGAAGCGTGCTTCGAGCGCAACGCGTCCCGGCGCGCCTGCCGTGTATGTAAGACCGTCGATCTTGCCGCCGCCGGATGTGATGATGATTTCGGGTTCGACCGCGAGGAAGCGGCCATTATTTGCGATGCCGTGCACGATAAGAGGGAATGAATAACTTGCCGGCACGGCGCTGCGCGGCTCGCAGAATTCGATGCGGTCGATTTCCGACTGGTCGTAATATAGAAAAGTCGTGTAATCGCGGATGCCTTTTTCGTCGATGAAAATGTGCGAGAAATTCACATCGCAGTCTTCCGTGACTGAGGCCTTAGAGCCGCCGCCCCCGCCGAGTTGCAGATGCACTATGCCATCGCGGACTTCGCGCGCGGGCTGGTGTTCATGTCCATGACAGATATACTCGACACCGTTTTCGCGGAAAAGCCTGATCATGCGTTCGACTTCGGCAGAGCGGTTTTCGAGTGGAGTGCCGGCGAGGTAGATGGGGTCCATCATGCCACGTACGCCGTAGACGGGAAAATGAAAAAAAACGAAACGGTGCTTCGCCGGCAGCGCGAGCTGCCCTTGCAGCCAGTCCCATTGAGCTCCTGGTGATGAGCCATCCATGCTGAGCGTGGCGTTGTTGTGCTTTTGCGCGTTGTCGAGGAAGAGATACTGGCAGTCGAAGGCGTTTACTGAATAATAGAGATCGCCGAGATTTTTTTTGTAGAGCCGGGTGGCGAGGTAGCTGTCGTGATTGCCGATAGTGGTGAACAGCGGGACTTTCAGAGTCGACATGCGCTCGTTGAAAACCGCCCACTGCCTGGGTTCGTCGACATCGACATTGTCGCCTGCGTTGGCAAGGAAAAGCGGCCGGCGCAGATTGATGTGGCGCAGCACACGTCCGAAATGCTCCTCCGCGAGCGGATCGCCGAGGTGCGTATCGCTGATGACGATGAAGTCCATGCGGTCGCCTGGCAGCGGGGCGAAAGAAGTCGTGACGGCGACTGTGCCGTCGGGCAGTGATGGTGATTCGATGATGACCGAGGTATCGCCCGTGGCCGTGATTGTAGCGGCGGGATTGCCGGCTATGAGCCGCGCGGGCGAAACATTTGTGAGCGTAATTTTTGCAGTGCCGGGCGCGGGGAGTTTAAGAGTGAAAGACGGCGCGAGCGAAATGGCGCGAAGAACGGGCGCGGCAGGATCGCTTTTGAGCGCGAAGCATCCAGTGGTGGTGATGCCATCGGCTGCCAGAGCCGGTCTGGTTGACGTGCCTGTCATGATCGAGCCGAGAAAAAGTCCGGCTCCGGCACTGCCCGCGAACTTCAGAAAGTCGCGGCGGTTTATGATTATATGATCGTCTCTTTTATCCATGCACACTATTCTATGTCATAAGTGCGGCAGAGGAAAAGAAAAAAATGCCAGATAATAACTTCAGACTTAGTCCGGGAAAAACGCATCGAGATCGAGAGGTATTTCAGGCGGAGGGGGCTCGCTAAGCGTGAGGACTCGCTCGAAAGCATCGACAACTGAGTCGATCGAAATGAGGTCCATGCAGTTGGGGGACATGGTGCATTTTCCTTTGTAGCAAGGCGCGCAGTCGATGGGGGAAACGAGTTTTTCGCCAAGTCCGAAAAGTTCGATTTCAGCGTGACATGTGGGGCCGAAGAGTACGACGAGGCGTTTGCGAAGGGCGGTTGCGATGTGCATGGCGAGCGTATCGCCGCAGATGACGACATCAAGAGCGTCCATCGCTCCGGCATAAGTTTTGATGTCGGAAGTAACCGTAAAGGACTCGGCTTTGCCGGTGGTGCTGGCAGCGGTTTCAGTGATTGCGGCGGCATCGGGCGGGCCTCCCATAATGGCAATGAGGGCATCGGGCCGGCGGTCTTTCAGTGATGAAATCAGTCCCGCCCACTTCGCCGGCGGAAACACTTTATTGGCAAATGTTTCCGCCGCGCCGACGACTATCCCAACCTTGAGTCCTTCGCCGGAAAACGCTGGCGGGAGAAGTGCCATGCCCCGTTCGCGGTCGGCTTCGGTGAGAGCCAGCACGGGGCGGTCGGGGATGTGGTCGAGCTCGCACACGTCACGCAGGAGATCGGTGTAAGTGCGGGTGTTTTTGTGGAATTTCAGTTTGTCATCGAGACCGAGTCGGAAATAGAATTTGCTCGCGGGATTGATCGGGAACGGCATACCATCCTGCGAAAGACCGGTGCCAACCTTGTCGACGGCATCGAGCATAGTGGCGAGTCCGCATTCGGCGGGTGTCTTGTCGAGCGAACAGATCAGATCGAACCGCCGAGTCGCAAGCGCAGGAAGTGCACGGCCATCGTAGGCAATAAGTTCGTCGATGTATGGGCTGCCTTCGAGTAGTCGCATGGCCGGCGGAGCCGTGACCCATGTGATTTTGCTGCCGGAATATTTTCTGCGGAGCGCCGGGAGGATGGAAGTCGTGCGCAGTACGTCGCCCATCGCGGCGGTTTTGATGACGAGTATCTTCGCCGTCCACGCGTCATACTCGGGACACCCGCCGCACAGGCGTCCGTACTTGCAGGGCTTTTCGCCCCGGTAATGGCGGCAGTCCGTGTGCAGCACGAATATGCCTTCCTCGGACGCGCTGGCGAATTCTTCTACGAAGTCGATATTTTTATTGTTTTCACTCATACAGATACTATACTAAATATTCGGGCGGTGCGGCAACATCCCGCGCACTTCCGCGGAGAAGTAATGGCCGGAATATTCTCAATGAAAAAACGCAACCTCACCGAAGGCAGTATCCTCCGATACCTGTTTTCTCTCGGCATCCCGGTCACCCTCGGCTTCATGATGAATTACCTTTACGTCATCGTCGACACCTATTGGGTAGGCCGGCTCGGACAGCACGCGATTGCCGCAATATCCTATGCAGGCACATTCTTCTTCGTGATCTTCGCCGTAGCGCAGATATGCAGCACCGGCGCACTCGCGCTCGTAGCCCGCGAATTCGGCCGCGGCAACGAAGCCTCCGGCAACTCCATCGCGCACAACGCGGCATTCATCTCACTGATCCTCGGAGTAGCCATCTCCGCGCTCGTCCTCGTTTTCTGCCACCCCCTGTCGGCGTTTCTCGGCGCGCGCGGCGAAGCGCTCGAACTCACATCCGCTTTCATGCGCACCTTTGCTCCCGGTATCCTCGCCGATATGTTTCTCATCACCATGTCATTCGCGCTCCGCGGCGCCGGGGATGTCATCCACGCGCTCATCATGATGGTCATAGGCAACATCTTCAACCTCTTCCTCGACCCGGCGCTCATCTTCGGATGGGGGCCATTTCCTCAACTCGGCATCGCAGGCTCAGGACTCGCCAACACCATCTCGAAAGTCTTTTCCGTCGCCTACTGCGTCTACGCCCTGACATCCGGCAAAAGCCGCATCAAAATCCCGCTTCTGAGCCGCTTTGCCCCCGACTGGAAAACCATCGCCATGATGCTCCGCATCGGACTGCCCGGAGGCATACAGTTCTTCGTCCTCAGCGCCAGCACTGTCGTACTGCTTCGCCTCGCATCCAGCTATGGCGAATACGGCACCGCCGTCGTGGCAGCGCTCGGTCTCACCATGCGCATCATGCAGATCACCACCATCCCCGTCATGGGACTCGGCAGCGCAGTCTCGGCCATCGTTGGCCAAAACCTCGGCGCAAACAAACCCCAGCGCGCCATATTGTCCTTCCGGCTCGGACTCATCATTTCGCTCTCGGTCTCTGCCGTCTTCGCTTTCCTGTTCTTCACATTCCCGGGATTCTTCATCGCGCTATTCCTCAAGACCGAAACCGTCTCAGAAGCCGCGCAAATGATGGCCATCGGCACAAAGGCCATGCATATCCTTTCTCTCTCACAGTTGCTGATTGTCGTCGTCATCATCTATCAAAGCGTATTCAGCGGCTCGGGCGACACCATGCCCAATATGCTCTGCGCCATAGTCCGCGCCGCCGTCCTCGTCATCGTTGCCGCCATCCTGCCGAAATACACGGGCATCGGTCTCGACGGCATCTGGTACAGCCTTCCCGCCTCCAACGTCTTCGGACTTGCCATTCTCGCGTTTTTCTACTCGCGCGGCAAGTGGAAAACACGCCTCGATCGCTTCGACAAAGACACTCTCCCCGAAGCCGGACCCTCTGTGTGATATTTGATGTATGGCGGATTTGCGCACAGATGTGAAGTCATGCTAATCGGTGGCGGGTTTGTCTTCCGAAGGGGCAGGGGCTTCGGAGCGGTTATCGAGCTCATCCTCTGGCGGCTCCTGCTGTTCTTCCAATGCTTCATCATCGGACACGGTGGCGATTTCCGGTGGCGTTTCGGGTATCTGCACGGGTTCGTCCGGAGATGAAATGGCGGCTGCCGGGACAGGTTCAGACAATGGCAAGGAGTCGGTGGATTCGGGCGCTGCAGTTTCGTCTGATACGGTTTCGATCGGGCGGGGCTCGAACACTATCCGGCCTTTCAGATCGACTTCGCCGACATCGAGCCGTATATCGTGAAGTGTGAGCGTGGGGTATTTGCCTTCGATGATTTCCACGGATTTTGCCTGCATGAGACGCGAAATGTCGCGCGCCCGGATGATGGGGTTGATGAGTGTCGTAACCGTGTCGATGACGCGTTTGTTAGCCTTGATGCTGAATGTACTGACGCGGTCTATATCGAGGAAGATGTTTTTTGATGGATTGACGCGCAGGCGGCCACGCAGGGTGAATGCCTCCTTGAAACCAAGTATGGCGGCGAGTCCGCTCGCGGGTCGGTGGATGGTTACCCAGTCCTCGTCGACAGTGATGTTGACTTTGCTGAGAACCGGCGATTTCAGACGGATGAATTCCTGCAGGTCATTGTCGAGTATATTGATGTGGTACGTGCAGTTGTCGGCGTCTATGAGGCGCGCTTTATTTTTCACAAAAGTAGAATATGGATCGTAGCGAAGTCCGTCGATTTCTATGCGGAACATGTTGAATTTCATGCCGCTGACGCTGAGTCCGCGCACCTCGATGATCACGCGTTTGCAAATGCCTTTGAAGAGAAACGCGAGTCGGCCAGCGGATATTCTCACACGGACATCTGCGGCGGTTTCGAGTTTGCCCATGATGGTGCCTTCAATGGATTTTTCGATCGGGGCGAAGGCAGGCAGGCGCAGTATCGCGCTTATCAGTACGTAGAAATACACTCTCAATTTAGTGTTGCCTCCGATTGTGGAGTGGAGTTGAATGGATGCTATGTGAATGTTGGCCGGGAATTATATTATGAGCCTCATCCGTCTATTGGACACCGTGTGTTACATCCTTTATGCAATATTTCTGACCGTGTTTCGACCTTTTGTCAAGTATTCACATACCGGATGTCCCGTACTTTGTCTCCTGAGTTTCAGGACCAGGTTCCCATTTCCGACTTGTGTAAAAGGAGGAAACCCGCTACGCCAGTGTCGAAAACTTGTTCTGAAGCTCTCTTGCCGACTCTGCCGCAGCGCGTTTTCGCGAGCGCGACTCGACGATGCGGCTCATCTCGTCATCCACCGTACGCTCACGCGGCAATTCGTCAAACTCCCGATCCCTGGCGTATCCCCTGTTCATGGTTTCCATCAGGGTGACAGTTGCCGAAATGCTGTTGAACGCCTTGTGATCGACACCGCCCTCCGACGCGACCGACCGAACGAGCGCACTGAGCGAATCCCTCGTAGCGCGCGCGAGCCGCGCGTTTTTGATCCGCGTCAGCAGCAGCTTTGTCATCATGTCCTCTTCGGATTGCCCCATGAGCCTGTCCGTGGCGGCACTCTGCGTGGGGCTGACCTGTATCAGCAGCGAAGTATCCATTGTGATGTTCATGGTTAGTTCCTTCCCATAAAATCCTATGTCTCCGAGCCATCCGTTGCTCATCTCCGGCACTATGGGCTTGTTACAAAATAACCTTAACTTTATTGCCCGTTTTCCGTGTTGGCATCTCAGCTACATACCTTAGGGTTTGGCAGAAAATAACCCGGCGCAATCTTGCCATGTATTTTCCGTCCAAACCCCAAGATACCTGTCCCTATCTTATTTATCGGCACAAATACAATAAACCTGATATCCGTGATCAGACATCAGTCACAAAATCGGAAAGCGGACGACGCAGACTCACCGGCGCCGGATAAGCGCTCCCCTCAAGATGTCCGATTCTCAGGAGAAACTGCACGGGCCCGCCAGCCCCCGTATCCTTCGCCATCCCGTCTTTCCACGGCGCGACATGCAGGGCCGCACTCATCGGATGCGCCACAAGCCGCTCCTCCGCGAGCCGCAAAGCCATACACTCGTACCGTCTGCCCGCTTCGATCACCGAGGCTCTCCCGTCGCCGTCACTCCAGGCCACTATCCATCCGGCACCCGTCTTTACCTGCGCGCGCGCCATCGCTATGCCCTGCCTGACGAAACCTGCGCTCATGACACTTTCTCTGTCCATGAATGTCTTCATGTACAGCGCAGCAAGCCCCCCGGCCTCCATCGTTTGCGGAGTAAGGCCATCCCTGCGCAAATTTATCTCACGATCGCTGAACCTTATCCAGTCCGCAAGCTCGCGCTGCGCCTTTACGTCATGTGATTCCTTTTCAAAAGCCAGGGCAGTCGCATCCGAAATCAGCCGGCCTGTCGGCGAAGCCATCGTATGGTACGCCGCGTGCCCGTCGAAATGAGAAAGGAGCCTTTTCACCGTGGCGCTATCAATTTCGACTGACGAAAATGCCCGCCTCACCGTCCGCCGCGTGGCAAAACGGCTCGTCACGAAATCAGTTGCCCGCGTCTTTTCGATATTCACCGAAAGGATATCACCTGCTGCGGTTTTATCGTTTCCAATAAGACGGTACCCGGCATGGTAGCCGGCCGCTCCCGCGCTCGCGAAGAGATTCTCCATGAAAGCGCCGAGCGAAAGCAGCATCTCCCGATTATCAGGATCGGTGACAGGGATTGTGCGGCCACTGTCGATGCCGACTGTCCACTCATATCGAGACTTCACGTGTACATACCACGGCTGGGTGTTGTGACTGCTCGGAGCAAGCGAAGCATGCAGCAGCACCCTCGAAAGATCAGCCGGCAAACCAGCTACTTCCACTGGATTCATATCGCGGCCCACTTCGGGCGTGCATCCTCCTAACAGAGGCACAGCAGTCATGGCTGCCGCCGTCGTGGCAGCACCTTTACAAAATTCACGCCTTGTCACTTCACACGTCCTTTCCGCCTGCTTTCCCGGCCTGCTTCCTCATACATCACGTTGACGAGTCTTGCGGCCGCTTCCTCGATCCTTGTCCAGTCTTCATCAGACTTGAGATCGAGTCCCATATAAACATCAGCCGTCTTCGACCGCAATATCAGATAAGTGATGCCCGCATGTATCAGGGCCGCCGGAGCCGCTATGTCAAATCCTTCAGGCAGACCAGCTTCCGCCATTGCGGATTCGAGGAGAGCCATCCCCTGGCGCTCCCTTGACATGGCGAGTTCGTCAGTCAGCGAATTGCGTTTGATAAGCTCCCATCGCATGATCTCCTGCGTGATCTTGCGGCTCCGGAGGGCGCGCAGGTGATTTACCATCGCCGTCGCCCCTGTCTGTGCCGGAGTCGCCGGCTGGGGCAAATCTGCCATCAGTTCATCATTGGCAGGCCAAAATCCGCCCTGCGCGGCATATTCCCGCAGCAGTTCCGGCAAGCCGCCGAAATACCTGTATATCAACACCTTGTCGACCCCGGCCTCACGCGCTACTGCATTGATACCCACATTGCCGAATCCCTCGCGCGCAAGCAGTCTGCCCACCGCGCGTATTATCTTCTTTTTGGTTTTTTCACTGTCCCTCGTCTTTTGAGTGTCTGGCATTATCATCTCCAATGTCACCGCAAGGTGACACTTCTATTATAGTCACCTTGCGGTGACTTGCAAGAGTTGCCAAACTATTCATTCATATATGCGAAATATCAATAGAATTTTCCCATGTACGGTTATGGCCTGTCGAGATGATCTGGCGTAGCATTGGAAAACAATAAAGATTTTCTGACACGGATTACACGGATAATACAAACATGTTTTGTAACTGTTTACAGATAATGAGCGTAGAAGCCTTTTTCTCGAAAATCGGTCTCCGGAACATGTGTGTTGCCGGAGAGTGCACTTCAGAAGTCAGCAACATGGCACTCAAAGAAAAAAGAGGGCCGCCGTTGCAGCCCTCTTTGGTATCAATCACTATTTTCAGTTTTAAAATCAGATAATTATTTTTCGAATTTCGGTACGATCTCCGTCCAGCCGTACGGGTCTTCGAGCATGCCGGTCTGTATGCCGGTGAGGCGTTTGTACAGCTCGGTGCAGACTGGTCCGGGAGTTTCGCCGTCGCCGAAGATGAATGACTGTTCGCGATAGTCGATGCGGCTGACGGGTGAGAGCACTGCGGCGGTGCCGACGCAGCCGGCTTCGGCGAAGTCGCCGAGTTCGGTCACTTCGATGGGTCGCTTTTCGACGGTCATGCCCATGTCGCGCGCGATCTGCTGGAGGCTGTCGTTGGTGATGCTCGGCAGCACGGATGTCGACGCGGGAGTGACGAATTTGCCGTCTTTCGTGATTGCGATGAAATTTGACGAGCCCGATTCGTCGAGATATTTTTTCTCCTTGCAGTCGAGCAGCAGTGCTTCGCTGTAGCCTTTGTGTTTTGCGCCGAGTGTGGCGCGGATGCCGGCTGCGTAGTTGCCCGCGACCTTGACGTCGCCCACTCCGAGGGGGGCGGCGCGGTCGACTGTTTCATCGACGATGAGTTTCACGGTGGTGAGTCCTGTGCCCTTGTAGTAGGGGCCGACGGGGGCTACGAAGACCATGAACATATATTCTCTTGACGGGTTGAGTCCGAGTTGGATGCTTGATCCGATTTCGAATGGGCGGACATAGAGCGATGCTCCGCTGCCGTGCGGTGGCACGAAACGGCGGTTGGCGTCTACGACCCGCATGACGCCTTCGTGAAATTTTTCTTCCGGTACGGTGGCCATCAGAAGTCTTTCGGCAGAGCGGATCATTCTCTTCGCATTTTCAATCACGCGGAATGTCTGCGGCTCTCCGTCGGGGCGTTCGTATACTTTCAGCCCCTCGAAAATTGCCTGCCCATAGTGAAGACACTGCGATGCGATGTGAAGATTTACATCCGTGGACGAGGTGAGTACACCGTCGTCCCATTGTCCTTCGCTGCAAAAATACCTGATGTTGTAGTCCGTCGGCACGTAACCGAACGGGAGCTGAGAGAAATTTAGATCAGCCTTGTCCATCTTTCCGTACCCTTCTTTCTGCCTGCCTTGTTTGGATTTTGCAGGCGTTTCATTTTTGATTGTAGCACTTTCCTAAAAAATATAAAGGAAAAACGGGCATGCAATTTCGATTTGTTGCCGTCGTTTGCTCTCACGGGATGCGTGGATTATACTAAGTGTGCGGCGCGCGCCAGTAGACATGCACACTGTGCGCTGATTATGCGACTTTCTTTCAGGAGGCACTCCCATGATGGCCGAAGGACAGGGATGGATATATACGGATACGGTCAAGGATCACTTTTTCAATCCGCGCAATGTGATGACGGACGAAGCAGCTTACGAGGCCGATGGTATAGGCGAAGTCGGCAGCCTCGCGTGCGGCGATCTTATGAAACTCTGGATCAAAGTTGACCCGGCAACCGAAACCATCACCGACTGCAAGTGGAAAACATTCGGTTGCGCGAGCGCCATCGGCAGCACTTCTATGCTGTCGGTCATGGTCATCGGCATGAAGCTCGATGACGCCCTCAAGATCACTCCGCAGGACATCATCGACCAGCTCGGCGGACTGCCCGAACGAAAAATCCACTGCTCTGTCCTCGGCGACAAAGCTCTGCGCTCCGCCATCGAAGCCTATTTCGCAAAAACCGGGCAGGACTCGCGCATCGACAAAAAACGCCCCGAAGATATCCTCTGCGAATGCCTCAATGTCACTCGCGGCGAAATCGAAGAGGCTGTCGAACACGGCTCCAAGTCGTTCGCATCTGTTCAGGAAAAAACCAAATGCGGTACCGGATGCGGCAATTGCGTCGCTGAAATCACCGAATTTGTCGACGAACTCGTCAGGAAATATTACGGCTGCGCGACCGACTAAAACACTATGTATTTTAATGTAACCACAGCAATTTACCGCCGAGCCGCTGTCAGACACATGTCAGCGGCTTTTTCACATCTGATACAAATCCAGTCAATCGGTAATTCTTTGCCGCTTGCCGCTTTTCTATTCGATGACATAGCGGTATAGTATTCAGTTAATCCAGATCAACGTAGCGATTTGGATTGCATCAATCCGACAATCCGGGGGGGATAGTCAATATGTATGAGATAACCTCAAAAGAACGAATCGCCGACACACTGTCGAAAATTACGGTGGCGGCGCCTCTGATCGCAAAAAAAGCAAAACCAGGGCAGTTCATCATGCTCCGTGTCGCTGAAAACGGCGAGCGAATCCCGCTTACAATTTTCGCGGCCAATCCCGATAAAGGCGAGATCACACTAATCTTCCAGAAGGTGGGCAAAACCACTCTGCACCTCGATACACTCGAAGCCGGCGACTCGCTGCAAGACCTCGTAGGCCCGCTCGGGAAACCGACACACATCGAAAATTTCGGCCATGTCGTCAGCATCTCCGGCGGCGTCGGCACTGCCATCGGCTACCCTGTCACAAAGGGCTTCAAGGATGCCGGCAACCGCGTGACCGCCATCCTCGGAGCACGCACGAAAGACCTGCTGTTGCTCGAAGACGAAATGCGGGACATCAGCGACGAACTCATCGTGACCACCGACGACGGCTCATCGGGCACCAAAGGCCTCGTTGTCGACCCGCTCAACGCAATCATAGCATCCGGCACTCCGGTCGATCTCGTAATCGCCGTCGGCCCTCTGCCAATGATGCGCGCCGTCGCCGAAGCCACCCGCCCGCTCGGCATCAAAACCATTGTGTCGCTCGACTCACTCATGATCGACGGCACCGGCATGTGCGGCGGCTGCCGCGTCGTTGTCAGCGGCCAGACGAAATTCACTTGCGTCGACGGCCCCGAATTCGACGCGCACGAAGTAGACTGGGACATCACCCGCGCTCGCAAAATGATCTATCGCGACGAAGAGACCACATCAAAGGAAAACTTCGAAAACCACACCTGCCGCGCTATACAGCAATAATCACGCGCCAGCCCGCACCACCCCCGCGGACATCTCAGGCACCATATAAAAAGTCCACTCAACACGGAGCAAAAAGCCATGAGCGACCAGCCAACAAAAAAAACTATCAATCCCAATAGAACTCCCATGCCGGAGCAATCGCCCGCCGAACGCGTCAAAAACTTCAACGAAGTCCCCCTCGGCTACACGCCCGAAATGGCCATGACCGAAGCCGCCCGCTGCCTACAGTGCAAAAAGCCCGCCTGCGTGAAGGGCTGCCCCGTCAGCGTCGATATCCCGCTGTTCATCAAGGGCATCGCCGAAGGCGATTTCCGCACTGCCGCCCGCGACATCAAGCGCGACAACGCCCTCCCCGCCGTATGCGGCCGCGTATGCCCCCAGGAAACGCAGTGCGAAGAACTCTGCATCCTCGGCAAAAAACATACACCCGTTGCCATCGGCCGCCTCGAACGCTTCATCGCCGACTGGGAAGCCGCCAACGGCGTCGAAACCCCGGAAATCAAGCCATCCAACGGCCGCAAGGTCGCCGTCGTCGGCGCCGGTCCCGCCGGCCTGACATGCGCTGGCGAACTCGCCAAGGACGGATATGATGTCACCCTGTTCGAAGCGCTCCACCAGCCCGGCGGCGTCCTCGTCTACGGCATCCCCGAATTCCGGCTCCCAAAAGACATCGTCCGCCGCGAAGTCTCCTTCGTCGAATCCCTCGGCGTCAACCTCCAGAAAAACATGGTCATCGGCAAAATCCTCGACCTCCACGAAGTCATCGAAATGGGCTTCGAAGCCGTATTCATCGGCACCGGTGCCGGACTCCCAATGTTCATGAACATCCCCGGCGAACAGCTCAACGGCGTCTACTCTGCCAACGAATACCTCACACGCATCAACCTCATGAAAGCCTATAAATTCCCCGAATGGGACACACCCGTCAAGGCCGGCAAACGCATCGCCGTCGTCGGTGGCGGCAATGTCGCAATGGACGCCGCACGCTGTTCGCTCCGCATGCCCGGCGTCGATAAAGTCTCTATCGTCTACCGCCGCTCCGAAGTCGAAATGCCCGCCCGCAATGAAGAAATCGAACACGCAAAACAGGAAGGCGTCGATTTCCAGCTACTCACGAACCCCATCGAATTCATCGGTGAAAACGGATGGGTCAAGGCCGCCCGCCTCCAGCGCAACCAGCTCAGCGAACCCGACGACAGCGGCCGCCGCCGCCCTGTCCCCATCGAGGGTGACGTCTATGACGAACCTTTCGATACCGTCGTCATCGCCATAGGCCAGCGCCCGAGCCCGCTGCTCCCCCTCACCGCTCCCAATCTCAAAACAACCAGATGGGGCACCATCGACACCAATATGAATGACTGCTCGACGTCGATCCCCGGCGTGTTTGCGGGCGGAGACGTCGCCACGGGCGCAGCCACTGTCATCCTCGCCATGGGACAGGGCAAAACCGCTGCCGAAAGCATCCGCAAATATCTCGCTTCGAAATAATCACTTCGACTCGGAGGGAATTCCCTCGTTGGTCCACTCTTGGGAGTTCCCTCTGCTTCTCAAAAAAATCTACTCGAACAACAAGGGCGATCGGGCATATTCTGAATATCAATGGAATTTCCCATCCATTGTTATTGAAGCCTCCCGGGGAA
This sequence comes from uncultured bacterium, assembly GCA_964595945.1. Classification (GTDB taxonomy): domain Bacteria; phylum UBP15; class UBA6099; order UBA6099; family JAJRTR01; genus CAZQSL01. The sequence continues at coordinate 1,241 of CAZQSL010000021.1, read as the reverse complement.
AACCCTGCTATAGTGAAATCATGTTTGTATTATCCGTGTTAATCCGTGTCAGAAAATCTTAACAGTTTTCCGATGCTACGCCAGATCATCTCGACAGACCATAACCATAGCATAGGGAAATCCAATTGATTTTTCGTATAATCCGCCCCATTTTCAGAGCTTTATCGATAATCAGAGAACAGATTGACATGAGTCAAAGGGCTATCATATTTTGAAGAAATTCAATCGCGTTCGATGATAATGACGTCGTCGTCATCGGCACTGGAGAGTGACGGCATGGAGGCGGGCTGTTCGGGTGCGTTGCCGGACAGGTGCGCGTCGATGAGGCGCATGATGTAGGCGCCGCTGTCCGAGAGTGGTACGAGGTCGGTGGAGTTTTCGTCGAGGTTGGAGGATATGTCAGCGCCGAAGCGGTCGCGGACGAATTCGATGAGGGAGTTGAATTCCGTCTGCATGTGTTCCATCTTCTGTTTCATGTGGAGGATGACTTCGATGCCTGCGAGATTGATGCCGAGGTCCTGGTGGAGGCGGACGATGGACTGGAGTTTTTCGACGTCGCGCTGGGAGTAGAGGCGGGTGTTGCGTTTTGAGCGGCATGGCTCGATGAGGGCGGATTTTTCGTAGATGCGGAGAGTCTGGGGAGGTATTTTGAGCATTTCGGCGACGACGCTGATCACGTATACCGGTTTGTCCCTGTCGATTTCCATATAGCTGCACCTCCCGGTCGTTTGATAGAGTATGGTGGCCGCGACGGCGGCGTGTCAGTATTTGATGTCGTAGAGAGCGGCGCGCGGGTCTTCGGGGTGGGACTGTGCGAAATCCTTGAGGATGTCCTTTGCGCGCTGTGAGAGCTTGCGTGGCGTGACGACCTTGACTTTCACATAGAGGTCGCCGCGTGCGCGTGAGTTGAGGGCGGGGAATCCGCGACCGCGAAGGCGGAGGCTTGTGGCGTTTTCGGTGCCTTCGGGTATGTGGATGGAGACTTTGCCCTCTGGGGTGGGGACTTCGATGCGAGTGCCGAGGGCGGCTTCGACGACGGTGACAGGCACTTCGATGTAGAGGTTGTTGCCCTTGCGTTCGTACAGTGGGTGAGGTGCGACGGCGGTGACGATGATCAGGTCGCCGTGGGGAGCGCCTTTTGTGCCGGGGTGTCCCTTGCCGGCGACGCGTATGCGGGACTCGTTGTCAGCGCCGGCGGGTATTTTGACGTTGACGCGCTGGAAGGCGGGTCTGGCACCGCG
>CAZQSL010000020.1:0-40382 GCA_964595945.1 uncultured bacterium | reverse complement strand
CCTCAGCCACACCACATTCGCCGCCAGCGCCATGCGCCTGCAAATCATCACCCTCGCCTACAACATAATCAACCTCATGCGCACCCACTGCATGCCCGTCCCCCTGCGCACCCACCACATACAAACCCTTCGCGCAAAAATCCTCAAACTCGCCGCCCGCACCAGCCGCCGCATCATCCTTCGCTGCCCGGCAGCATACCCCTACACAAACCTCTTCACACAAACACACACCGGCATCCTCAACCTCAAAACCACCACCGGCTGACCCCACAGAAAACCACCACCAGAAACCACAACAAACAAGCCCCCCCCATCCAACCAAACATTTCACCCTGCCCCCCCCCCAACAACCCCACATTCACACCAACCCCACAACTACACTACTTCACATCCGACTTCTACTTCCATTTTCTGTAACCGTTCACGGAATACTCGCGGAGAACCTTTTTTGCAAAAAAGGTTCTCCGCACCTCTCCCAAAAACTCCCTATGTTTGGAGGATTCTCTGGTTTTGCGGGTTACAAGCGGCATATCAGCCGCTTGTAACCCGCAAAAAATGGCTGGAGTATAGCGTTGGCAATCACGACATTTTCCTTCGCAGCATCGAAGTATATGAGCGTGATTTCACGATAACATACGCCGATCGTGATAAACCTTATATTATGTATGCCCACGGCAGAAAACTGCATCTCAACACGGGCATTATTATGACCCGCTATTCAAACAAAACATCTATTCCGCTATGGATTTCATCAAGTACATTACAGGAAAGACGCTCAACAGCGCTACTCTCGAATTTCTCAAAATCCTTGTGAAAGCGCTTCACAAAAACAGTGATCAGTCGACGGGAAAGTACTATCGATTGCCGGGTGAAACAGGTGTCCACGAAAACATTCTGAAGATATGGGAAGATGCCGCAAAGCAGATATTGCGCACGACCCGTGCGGATGTTGTCGTATTCGGACATACCCATTCCGCCACGATTCAAATGATTGACCGTGGCAAATTGTATATCAACACCGGCGACTGGATGACGCACGCCAATTACGTGGAGTTTACCCGATCGGCTATTATCCTGCGCGACTGGGATCGAGACGAAATAATTGACATTGCGGACTTATCGGCAGCTCTCGCATCGGCGTGAACGGCGAAAGTAATTTACAGGGATACAATCTATCTCACTGTGCCAATATGCTCATAACGCTTGTGTGATATGCTGCCAGCTTGCGATAACCAATAATTTCTGATACAGCAAGCACATCAGACACAGAGAAGATTATCATGGGTACAGAAAAATTGCTGTTCACACCTGGCCATTGACGACGAGTCCGGTGGGATTCTCGATATTTGCTATAGTCAAGTTCATCATTGCTATTCTCAAGTTGCGCCGAAATACCGGTTCCTGCTTATACATTTATGTGAAGGGGTTTATTGATGATGCCTTCGATGGCAAGATTTAAAGCGCTGTCTGCGGTGGGCGGCCTGATGCCGAGCTGTTCCCACAGGCAGCAATTATTGAGTGCAGTGGCCTTGGGTACGGCGTTTTGTCCAAGGATTGACACTGCGGAGGTACGGTTGACACGGAGCAGGTCGGCGTCCATTTTTTTAGCGAGAGCTATCGCCGCATCATAATATGTGATATCGCGTTCGGCAGTGGCATGGTAGATGCCGGATACACGGCGTTTTGCGAGAGCGGTCATGAGTTCGCAGACGGAATCAAGATGGACAGGAGAGAATGGCAGGTCGTCAAATACCGTGATCTCATGTCCTGCGGCAAGAGAGTCATGCCAGTTGGTGAAAAGTTCGAATCTGTCATGAATGATTTTGCCAAGCCGCACGACGGCATATTTGTCGCCGCAGTTTTTGAGATGGTTTTCGACCACAACTTTTTGCGATGCGTATTCGTTGGTGGGGCAGGTTGGATCATTGGGACTGTGGAATCCCGGCGCGCCTCCATAGACCATGTTGGTCGATGGGTAAATGACAAACACATCCTTTCGGTGCAAGCGTTCGATGAGTTCGATAGTTGCGGAGACATTGATGGCGTATGTGGTGGCAGGATTGTCTTTGCAGGCTTTGATGGAGGTAATCGCGGCAAAAATAAACGCCACGGTCACATCGTCAGGGATATTCCATGCGAGGTGGTTATCTCCGAGTGTGAGATGCATGTGTGAGCCTTTTTCGGCGAGTGTCGAGGCTCTGTAATGCGGAATCCCGCGATTGACGAGATGCAACGATAACGCGTTGCCGATTGTGCTTTCGCTGCCGATGACCAGCCATTTTGGTTGCATGTTTCTTTTGTTTCCCCGCATTCGATGATTGAGTGCTGTGTTATTTCCTTTCGCACCGATGGGCGAAAAGATGAGTGATAGTAACCATGTTGGTACACATTATATCTGCCGTGATAACCCATCGGTCAATGATTTAACAGTCATAAGGTAAAAAAAGATGCGTATATGAAATCATTGGATCGGCTCGTTGTTGCCACTTGTTTCGGTTAGCCATGTTGAAGCATGGCTGAGCATTGCACGGGCGGTGTCGAGTTGGTGCATCATTACAACATCCGATGGCATGATGCGGCTGTCACCGGTTGCGTGACTGCCGTGTGTGTATGGGAGTAGCCGCTGCATCTGGATACATGCCCATTTGACACGATAGACTGGGATAAGCAGACGGGTGCGGAAAATGTGGTATTCGTTTTCGACGAAATCGTCGAAAATGGCATTGGCAAACGATTCGAAGTGAGCAATGGGTACGGGTATTTCCGGTGAGCAGAAAAAATCACAGACAGCCTTTGCAGGATCGTCCCATCCGGCTTGCTCGAAATCTATGAATACCGTTTGGGCAGATTCGGTGACGATGCAGTTGTGAAACCCGAAATCTGAGGGTGAAATGCGCTTTTCGTGATGAAGCATTGCGACATCATGGTCGATGCCAGCCTGTTTGAAGAGTGTGGATACAGTGTGCTTTACTGCACGCCAGACTGGTACAAGCTCGTTGCGAAGAAAATCAGTAGCCGAGCCTGTGACATCGCGCAGGGCAATGATTATCCTGGTGAGCTGTATGTCGACGGCGGTGATATGGTCGTCGATGGAAAAACACGCATCCTGCGCATTGGTAAGACCGGTGGCCTGATTGGAGTCCCTGAAATAGTTCAGGCGGCGAAAAAACTGAGCAGCTTTTGATATCAGTTCCCCGCCAATGTCCTGTGCAGAGGGTTTTGTGCCTCTGATGAAACTTTGGAGGACAAGCCTGGCATCGCGATCAATGGCATGTGCCGATGGTACGCCTGAGATACCACAGACGTTGCAAAACTTGAGAAAGGAGAACTCTGACATCGAGCGCTCGCGGCTTTCCCCCCGGTTGTGTGAATATGATTTCAGGATATAGTCATTGCCGCCGGAATGTATTCTGAATACCCGATTGCCGCTGCCCGTCGATATCAGAGAATATTTGAAGGGCTCAGTGAGTCCAGCATTGACCAATAGGACATGGCTGCTGTCACGGATGTCATCGGGAAGATCAAGCAAAGCTGCTCCATGGTGCAGGTGTTAACGCGTTGATTCAGGTGGGTCATTGCAGTGATGCCACACGACCGAAATATGAATGGCAGCGAGCTGGACATCCCGCAGTGTCGCACCGCGCCTGACAACTCTCGTCCCGAACTCTATTGAGAATTCGATTTCAACTATATCATAATAGTGTATCCGGAAATAATCTTTGCTTTGGATCACACTGTGTCGATAATCACATTCGATGAGTATTACGTTGCCGGACTTTGGCTATTCGTGCCAGCGCGCAGAGATGATCTCATCGACCTTCGTGCTGACCGATTTGATGTCCTCAATCGGGATTTTCGGCGAACGGTCGAAATTCAGGATACCGTTGGCTTCCTGCTCGGTGTCATATTGCTGGGTGTAGCAGTAGCCCCAGAAAATGTCGTCTTCGGCGATTGCGAGCGTGTAGTCGCGGAAGTTGTCGAAGAGGGGATTGTCGTTGGTCTTGTAGAAGCCGAAGCCGCCATATTCGCTTACGAGCAGCGGCTGTCCCTGATATTTGATGGTCGGGGCGAGGGGGCAGGCAGGGACTTCCTTGACGTTCAGACGCTCATATACGTTTTTTGTGGTGTACTCCATGTTCTTCGGATCGCGGAGTTTAGCGTAATACTTTCGGCAAGTGTCGACGTCCTTGAGATAGTGGTGTATATCGAGTATGTCGGTGTCGACATGCTCGAAGCCGCTGTTGTCGGAGACAGGCCGCGATGGGTCGATGCGACGAGTCATGGAGGCGATTTCACGGACAAATTCACGGCAGCGCGCGTCGGTGAGTCTGAAAACTACGCCCCAGCTTTCATTGAAAGGCGCCCATGTGATTATGCACGGGTGGTTGCGGTCACGGGCGATTGCTTCGAGCCACTGTGTCCTGAGTGAAGTGCGCATTTTTTCACAGAACCAGAATGCCGAGGGCATTTCTTCCCACATCACAATGCCAAGTGCGTCGGCCCAGAACATAAAACGCGGGTCTTCGATCTTCTGGTGCATCCTTACGCCGTTGAAGCCCATGTCGAGTACCTGCTGCACGTCGTTGCGAAACAGATCGTAGTCGGCAGGCGTATAGTGCCCCCTGGGGAAATAGCCCTGGTTGAGAAACAGTTTTTGATAGAATTTTTTGCCATTGAGGAGGATTTCTCCGTTGCGGACCTCGATAGTGCGAAAAGCGAAATAGGACTGCATAGTGTCAAGGACTTCGCCTCTGAGCGACTTGACCGAAAAGGTGACCCTGTAGAGATTGGAGGCGGCAGGAGCCCATAGCTTTGGATCAGAGACGGTGACTGAAGCGATGGCGCGACCGCAGAGAGCGGTCGGCATCTCTGCGGTGGCCATGGTCGAATAGTGGTCTCCAGAAGGGCCTTCAACAGATACTTCGATGTCGTATTTTCCCGGGGTGCCGGAGAGCGTAATGTCAAAATCCGTGGCCCCGGTGGCGGGCGATGTGGTTGCGATAAAACTGGATACGTGCGCCGCACCGGCGACTTCGAGATAGACTGTCTGCCAAATGCCGGAAACATTTGTGTAAAAAATGCTGGTGGGCTTCACGATCATGGACTGTTTGCCGCGCGGGATACGTGGGCTGATCGAGTCGACGACCTGTATTGTGAGATCGTTGGAGCCACTCTGTACGAGATCGGTTATGTCGATTGAAAAAGATGTATAACCACCCTCGTGCTCGCCTGCCTTGCGCCCGTTGACCCACACGGTCGCATAGTAGTCAGCGGCACCGACATGCAGCAGGAGACGTTTTCCGGGGCGGAATGCCGCAGGAGCATCAAATGTCCGGTGATACCACATCGTGCCGGGCAGTCCTCGATTGTAGACGCCTGAAAGCTCGGCTTCCACGCAATATGGCACATTGATTTTGTCTGTCCACTTTTTGCCTTTGAACCACCCTGATGTGGTACCGACATTGAGCCGGTCGAATGCAAAGTCCCATTCGCCGTCAAGTATTTGACAATCAGCCCTTACACGGTCGGGGCGGGGATATTTCGATGCTTCGATGATCCAGTTCTGCATAATGTCCTCCTCAAATATTTCAGCATATATATTAACATGTAAATTTAGGAAAGACACGAGCGCGATATAATATCCTATGACATTTGGGCGCCCAATTGCGTACTCTGCCATTTGATGTTTGTTGCGTATATCGTATGTCCAATGTAAAATATATAATGTACTATATTGAAGCAGGCTAAGCCTTACCACATTGTCATTTTTTAATGGTATGCCATGTCAAAATGCAGGATTGCAGTATATGCGGTAATGTCATCGATAATCGGATTGTTGATTGTGTGCAGTCCGGTGAATGCAAGCATAGTGACAGGGGTGTCAACGTCTGCTACTGCCTATAATTCGGCGCGCAAGCTCGTTCGCGACTCAAAGGGGAATCTGTACGTCGTATATTCCAAGGACAGTCCGTCTCAGATATATGTATCGAAATCGGTCGACAACGGAACAACATGGGCAGATATGGGTGGCGTTCCCATCCAGTACATTTCAGGATACGCTCAATCCAATCCTTCGATTGCGATCGACTCAAACAACAATCTGCATGTCGTGTGGCAGGGGTGCGATTCTGGTTACACATCAAAATCACAAATAAAGTATTCAAAATACAACGGATCATCATGGTCATCGTGGGTCAATATCGATACGGTTTCCAGCTACGAGCAGACACTCCCATCCATTGCCGTCGACTCGACAAACAAACTGCATGTAGTATGGCAGGGGCAAAACATGATTTTCGGCTCGATACATATAAAATACTCAAAATACAACGGTTCATCTTGGTCATCCTATACCAATCTCACGTCTCTGACCACCTACGATCAGCTTGGGCCTTCGATTGCAATTGATTCCGGCAATAACCTGCATGTAGTGTATTACGGAACTGATTCATCCAACTCGTCAAACACGCAAATCAAATATATGAAATACTCAGGCAGTTCTTGGTCATCGTGGGTAAACATCGCCGCCGTGAGCGGATATCCGCAAAGATATCCCTCCATCGCAATAGCCGCGAACGACAATCTGCATGTTGCGTGGCAGGGGACGGATTCGGGCAACAGCGAATCTCAGATCAAGTATACAAAGTACAATGGCAGCTCATGGTCATCGTGGATAAACATACAGCCGATCACCGGTTACGCTCAGACTTCACCTTCGATCGCGATTGACCGTGGCAATACTCTGTCAGTTTTCTGGTCGGGATTAGATGCTGGCAATGCAACCTATCCTCAAATCAAGCACTCATGGTTCGGTGGTGCTTCGTGGAGCGCATACACAAATCTCACATCATCCACCACAACCAGCCAGCTATATCCCGCCGCACGATGGAGCAGGCATAACCCCAATTGGGGAATCATAGACTTCGCGTGGACCGATGGTACAACAATCCAGTACGGAACCTATGGGACGGAATACCTTCCCGACTGGGCAGCTCCGGCGATAATTGACAATCAGCCCGGCGACAATACATGGCAATCGAGTGACCCCGGCGCGATATATGATGTCGATTTCACAGACCCAGGCGGATCATATTTAAGCAATGCGCAGTATACCGTATGGTCGGGTCCGGCCTTGACCGGCGCACAGTCCATCGCCTGGACAAATATCGCTACTGCCGTAGCATCCAGTACGTACACCACCAACTGGGCCGTTGATTTCGCATCGCTGCCAATGGGAACAAACTATGTTTCAGTCCGCGCATACGATTACGCAGGCAACATGGCATTCGCAACCGACGTTTTTTATATCATCCGCGGAGAAGAGATCGTGCCACCCACATTTGCGGGTGTCACTGGCGTCCTCGGCTGTGGCGCCGGATGCCTCCAGCCATACTGGGCAACTCATGCTACTGACAACAGCTCAGGCATAAAACAATACAATGTTTATATGGACACCACTGCCGCGTTCGCTACAAGTGCGGGCAACCTCATCGGCACCGTCCCCTATGCCACGACTTCGATATCGGTCATGAAAACCGGCCTCATTGCCGGAACCACCTACTATTTTAAAGTCGAAGCCGTGGACAATGCCGGCAATGTCGACACCAACACGGTTTATCAGTCGAGAGTATGCGGCAGCACAACGGCAAACGCACTAACTACATCGACGACTTCAACACTATCAAGTATAGGTACAGGGATATTCCCGAAGTGGCAAGCGAATGGTGTAGCCGCCACTGATTATTTTGGAACTTCCGTCGCAGGAGCCGGTGACATTAACAAAGACGGCTATGATGACATTATTGTGGGAAGTCCCTATGCGGACACGCCCAGTGTAATTAATTCCGGTGTTGTATTTGTATATTCTGGCGCTGACGGGACAATACTTTTCCAGAAGGATGGGCATCTGAGCAGTGACGAGTTTGGAAATTCTGTCGCTAACGCAGGCGATGTAAACGGAGATAGCTACCCGGATTTCATCGTAGGCGCTCGCACAATGACTACAAGCGGCGGCACGGACTCCGGTGCAGTTTATGTTTTTTCAGGCCGGACCGGGCTGCTGCTATATGTGAAAAATGGCACACAATCAAATGAATCCTTCGGCGTTGATGTTTCCGGCGCAGGAGATGTCAACAATGACGGTTATGACGATTTCATTATTGGCGCGAACTGGCACGACTATGCAGCCACGGATGATGGCGCCGCGTATGTATATTCAGGTGCAACCGGTTTGATTCTTTACCAAAAAGGTGGCGGTGGTGAAGATAACGATTATGGCCATTCCGTATCAGGCGCGGGCGATGTCAACAATGACGGTTACGACGATTTTATTATCGGATCAAGGGATATCCTCACTATAGACGCTGGAGCGGCGGATGTCTATTCTGGAGCTAATGGAAACATTCTATACACCAAAACTGGCGCCGCTGCTTATGATAATTTCAGTGCATCAGTTGCAGGAATCGGCGACATAAACGGCGACGGTTATGCAGATTTTATAGTCGGTGCGCCAGATAACGACAACAATGGTTCAAGCGCCGGAGCTGTTTATGTTTATTCCGGGATCGACGGTTCGTCATTATATACAAAATATGGTGCAGCAGCTAACGATATGTACGGCACATCTGTTTCTGGAGCTGGAGATGTTAACGCGGACGGAAAACCGGATTTTATTGTCGGCGCCAAAAATTCTGACGCATCATACACGGACGCAGGTAGTGCTTATGTATATTCAGGAGCCAATGGCTCTCTAATTTTTCAAATAAAAGGTGGAGCGGCATCGGACTTTTTGGGGAATTCGGTAGCCGGGGCCGGTGATACAAATAACGACGGCTACGATGACCTGATAATCGGCGCACATACAGCCGACCCTTCGGGCAATTCAAATGCTGGCAGCGCGTATGTTTATCTATCGGATTTTATGATTCCGACTATTCAAGACAACCAGTCAGGAGACACCACATGGCGCTCAACCGATCCTGGTGCAATTTACAATATTGATTTTTTGGACGCAGGGTCAGGTCTGAAAGACATAGAATACGCTGTCTGGTCAGGACAGGGAATGACTGCCACGGAAACCATCGCGTGGAGTGACATTACAACACTTGCTTCAGGCACAACAAGTTTCACAACGAATTGGGGCGTCAATTTCGCATCACTTTCCGAGGGAACCAACTATGTTTCGGTCCGCGCCTATGACAACGCCGGAAATATGTCAGTTGCTACGGACGTGTTCCATATTGTAAGAGGCACAGATACGGAGAAGCCCACTTTCAATGGCGTACAAGGCGTGCTTGGCTGTGGCACGGGATGTCTTCTGCCGTTCTGGTCACGTGGCAATGACAGCCCTTCTGGCATAAGATATTATCTTGTATACATGGACACCACGCCAGCATTCGCAACAGGTCCCGCTAATATTATTGGTACATCGGAAGGTATATCATTCAAAAAAAACGGACTCACTGATGGCACAACTTACTACTTCTATGTGGAAGCTGTCGACTATGCCGGCAATGTCAGTGAATATGTCGCATACTCATCTTTGAAAAGTGCTGGCTCAACCCAATCTGTTTTATCTTCTACGGGAGCAACCGTGTCAGGCGCAGGCACAGGCGGGTATCTCAAGTGGCAGGCAAACAGCACGCCGAATTCATTTTACCACAAAGCCGAAAAAGCAGGAGATGTCGACAACGATGGCATCCCTGATTTGATCGTTGGAGTGACAGAAGCCGATATATCCGCAACCAATTCGGGCGCGGCATATGTATATTCCGGTGCAACCGGCGCAATTTTACACACGATAAGCGGGATGCTTGAAAATGATTATCTCGGAGGAGCCGTAGCGGGAATTGGTGATGTAAACGGAGACGGCTATGGTGATTTCATTATTGGAGCTCCATCTTTCGATTCTGGAACTATAAATTCCGGTGCTGTATTTGTTATATCTGGAAAAAACGGCACTCTGCTTTATGTAATATCTGGCAGTGATTCTGGGGATGCATTTGGATACTCTGTCTCCGGCACCGGCGATGTGAACGGGGACGGGGTGCCTGATATTATTGTTGGTGGACAGAACAATGACACGGTAGGGACCGATGTTGGCGCGGCCTATGTTTTTTCTGGAGCTCAAGGACTGTCGCTTTATACCAAATATGGGGCTGCGGGATCAAGTTACGAGTTTTTCGGCTTACCCGTTTCTGGCGCAGGAGATGTAAATAATGATGGATATTCTGATTTTATAATCGGTGCAAAAAACAACGATACTGCCGGCAACGATGCCGGTGCTGCATACGTTTATTCCGGTTACGACGGATCCGTCCTTTATACAAAATATGCCGTTGCGGCCAATGACCAGTTCGGAGCGGCCGCCGCAGGCGCAGGAGATGTCAACAATGACGGTTACAGTGACTTCATCATTGGAGCTCCGGATAACGACACTGCCTCGCCTCAGGCCGGAGCTGTCTATGTATATTCCGGAATCGACGGCTCTCTCATTTACTCAAAATATGGCGCGGCTTCCGCTGACGCTTTTGGCACATCCGTCTCCGGCGCGGGAGATGTAAATGGAGACGGCTTTGACGATTTTATTGTCGGTGCGCCATATAATGACACAACATACAATAACGCCGGTGCAATTTATGTGTATTCCGGAAAAGATGGCGCCTTGTTATACGAAAAATACGGAATTGCCATCAACAACCTGTTCGGTGCTAATGTTACAGATGTGGGAGACATGAATGCAGACGGATTTGATGACATAGCGGTCACACCCGACCCGGATCAGGCTTATGACTCCCATGCCGTGTATGTTTTCATATCCGACTTCACCCCGCCTGTCGTCACCGACAACCAGGCAGGCGACGACACATGGCACTCTACTGCTCCCGCCACAACTTACGATGTGGATTTTTCGGATACGGGCGCTGGATTGAATAACCTGCAATACGCTGTCTGGTCAGGCGCTGGCATGACTGCCACAGAAACTATCACGTGGGCAGATATTGCCACTCTTGCTGGCGGCACACCAGAGTATGCCGCTGACTGGAGTGTGCCTTTCGCTTCACTCACCGAAGGCATCAACTATGTATCTGTCCGCGCATACGACCATGCCGGCAATGTCTCGACCGTAGCTACTGACACTTTCTACTTAAAAAGAGACACGGAAGCTCCCGTTTTTGCCGGTATTTCGTCACTCAGCGACACTTGGGCCGGCAATTCTCTATTGGCTTCATGGAGTGCTGCTGCCGATGTCGCAACCCCCATTACATACAGCATCTTCCTCTCAAACACCTCCGGCGGACAGTCTTATGCCACTACCCCATACACCGTAATAAGCACTTCGACCACCATCACGGGGCTCACTGACGGCCAGTACTATTACGCTGTAGTCCGCGCCGCCGACCCTGCCGGCAACTCCGAAACCAACACTGTAGAACTCTTTGCCACACCATCCTGCGTGTCTGAGATCACACTCGAAAAATCCACCGGCACGCTTGAAATCCCTCCCGGCGCACCCGCTACCGGACTAATCCCGGGCTCCCGTCTGGAATATATTATCCACTATACAGTCAACCCGTCCTACTGCCATGCTTCTGACACAGTCATTGTCGATAATATACCGACTAATACCGACTACAATGCTGGCTCGATATCCCTTGACTCTGTTCCCCAGACCGATGTGTCCGACGCTGACAAATGCTCACTCCTAACATCCCCCAACCGCATCTCCTGCAACCTCGGACTTCTCTCATCAGGGGCAACCGGCACTGTCACCTTCAAAGTTACAATCCCTTAGGCAAGTGCTTCAAACACATGGAGCAACATCGCAATCATAGATATTCAAATAACGAATTGCGGAGCGAATGATTCCTTTCACAAATGGATTGATGATAAACGACAGAAGGGAAATTCCATAAAACGCCTCGCCCGCTGGACTCTCCGGACAACAGAAATCCTAAAAACGGAATTTGCGAACTGCATTCTCTAATGTTGGTTTACCGAGACAGAAAATGAAATCCCATACCATACCGCTGTCAAACATTAAACTAAACTTAAAGGCTAAGCCAGTGTATAACTGCATTGCATCAGTTGGTAATTATAGTTTATGATGGCGGTATGGTACCAGATACGCAGACTGCCAATGATACACCACAAAGACACAATCAGCACTGCTACTTCGTCGACCTCTCAGGGCCATGAACGCTCAACCACAACGATGGCTCAATCCACATAAAACCGTTGGCTAACGCCGCCAATTCATATACACCGAATTTCACCGTTCATTTTTCAATTGGCTACTCATCCGAAAACACTCAATCCCAAACTACCTTTTGAACCTGTCGTATCGCATCCGGGAAATCGAAATCCTTTACACGATGCTCTTGTCCAAGTTCAGTAATTCCACGTCTCCAGTGTTTCATCACATTATTGCCTTATTTGCATGAAGCTACTTCTCAAAACCTCGTATCCATGCGTTCGGCGACACCCTTTGCGCCATCGACGCAGATTTTTGTGCCGTCGTCATCGACGATATAACCTGTGAAATATCCGGAGGGCTGGAAATAATCAATCCCGACAATTCCGAAATTCATTTTTTCAATCTTGTCGTTGACCGGATGAAATGTCAGGTCGATGCGGCCATTTTTTTCGGTGATGCGCCAGGGTTTCATGTGATTGTTCTGGTCGAATTCGAGGGTGCCAGCGCCGATGAGTGCGATGCGGTTGCCGATCCAGAGGCAATTCTCGCTTTGGTAATCCTGATTGCGCGCTGTTTCGTGATCGCCGAAATTGATGCCGAGCACTCGGCCTGTATCGTCGCGGAAGGCAAATGTAGCCCATCGCCAGATAGTGTGATAGGGGAAAATGGACTTGTGTTCGTCGAGCACAGCGAGGTCGGTTTTCGGATTGAGAATGATCTCCCTGTCACCGACGGTAGCACGGCCGCTGACAGGCATGGGGGCCTTGTGCGTGTAGATGAAATGGTTGTCATCGGCGAGCGGGAAACATGTCACGAGCGGATGCTGCTGGGAATAATCCTCGTCGATGCGTAATTCCATGGTGATGGCCGGGCATTTTTTTGATGCCGCGATATTCACATGAACCTCATGGTAGCGCTCATCGAATTTGCTGACGATTTCCACATGGAAATTTTTAACGGACAGGAGGCAGTTGTCGTTGTACTGTGTCTTGGAAATCTTAACCTTGCCTCCGGGCATGCCTCGCATGGCTTTGTATTCTTCGCCGGTTGAGCTGTTGCTGACGTACACATTGACATTGCAGAGGTATTTCGAATTGGACATGAAAACGGTAAGATGCCAGTCGCCGCTATTGATGCCGTAGGCGTACCACTCCTTGAGCCGCCAGGCTCGCATGAATCTGAATCGTGTTACCCAGCCCATTTTCGCGTCGGTGAAATTCAGATTTCTGATGGGCACATCGAATACGCCATAACGCAGCTTTCCATTTTCTACAATGCTATCCGGGGCCTTTTCGACAATTCTCTGCATTGCTCTCTCCATCCTGTTAATAGTAATCCGCCAGTCGTCCGGATGGATTGTCCGATCATCCGGGACCGGCTCAGCATTTCAGAAAAGTATATACCCATGAAGGTGAGGGTACAATTGAGTTTTTTGTGAAAAACGGTAAAAATATAAATTGCTATGTTTAATTATGGAGAACAGAAGTGAGAATTACAGCGAAAAAAACGGGTAAAAAGTGCATACCGGTCGTGGAATCCTTCATGGCGGTCAGGAAGACATGGTCGATTACGCCTGTCACCCGAGTGAGGAAAAACCGAAAGGCTGATGATAAAAAAATGGCCTGCCGTGACTGGAAGAAAAATCCGGACAGAGACTGAAGATGTCAGCCGATAAAGAGGCCTTCGAGACGGACGCGCGTGCCGTCAGGAGTATTGTTGATAAAATTGACAAGGCCGCTGTGCCGCCATTGGAGCATGCACATGCGTGGTTGGAAGAAATAGCGCATGCCGATCTGGAGATCGATGCGTGACTTCCTAACGATGCCTTCGTATGCTTCGGCCGAGTAGTACCCGATATTTTTGAAACCATGCTGGCGAGGGCCGAGTGGGCCGGTGATGCACCATGACATGACCCCTGTGAAGTGGTCGACCTCAATGATAGTGCCGCAGTGTGTGATGGGGCAGCCGCAGGACATGCCGAGAGGGCGTCCAGTTATGATGTCGCCGACCTGAATGTCAAGTTCACGTGTGACTATCGGGTTGTGCGGGATAATGATTTCGCGCGGGCCGGAGTCTTCGGGGAGATGTTCGAGATAGAAATCGAAATCGCGCCCGAGTCGGTCGCGCCATTCGACAGTTTCGCTTCCATCAAATGAATTGTGGCCGGTACAGATGTGTGGTGTGAGTGGAGTGGTTGTGTCGATGCGTTTTGCGGTCTCGCAGTGTTCGGAAATATGTATGCAGCGTTTGAGTAGATCGGGTTTCCTGACGAGGGCTGCGGCGAATTCGCCGCATGTGGGATAGCCGCATTGTCCGCAGTCGAGGCCGGGCAGTTTCATATCGGAAGAGTCGGTCATGTTCAGTCTCCTGTTGTCATTCGCCGCGAAAGAAGTTCTGGTCTTCGAGCGGGCGCACCACGCCGAAGTGCGATTGCCAGCCGACTTCCTTGTTGCCGGCGCAGATGGTGCAAGTGCCTACGGGGGGATTGCCGCGCAGCATGAGTTTCGGGCCTGCGTCCTGTGTGGCTATGACGGCATCAACGAGGGGATCGAAGCCAACGCCGCTGAGGGCGTTGGTTTCGCGCACGCGTACTCTGGGGGCGGCCTCCATGATGCGTGCTCGGAAGACTTCGCGTTCGGCCTGTGAGACGAGGTCGATTTTAGTGACGACTGCGACATCCGCGAGAGAGAGCATGGGGCCGACCTTGCGTGGTAGGTTCATTCCGCTGGTGGCTTCGAGGACGATCATGCCGAGCCCGCCGTCGACGTAAGGAGCGCAACGGAGGCAGAGACCGGCGGTTTCGATGAGGAGGATGTCAGAGCCTGATTTTTCGGCCCAGTTCATGGCATCGCGCACGACGAGCACGCTGCAGTGGTCGGGGCAAAGTTCGCCCGAGTATACCTTGCGCGCCGGGATGCCGAAGTCATTCGAGAAAATATCATCTTCGTCGGCATATTGGACGTCGATCTTGAGGAATGCGGGTTTGAGGCCGCGAGTGATGAGTTTGCGCGTGATATGCCGCAGCACGGAGGTTTTCCCTGAAGTCGCGGGGCCTGCGACGATGACGAGTTTCATTTGCCTGCCTCCGTCTGGAGTGCCATGAGATTCATGAAGTACGCGGGCATGTCGCCGCCGAGTGTGCCGCCCGATCGTATGGATTCGCGGAGGCTGCACATGAGATCGTCGAGCATGTTCACTTTTTTCGCGAAGTGGCGCTCGGTCTCGGATGCGTATATGAGATTTTGTACGCTGCCGCCGCTCATGACTATGCGGAAGTCGCTGAGGAGGGCGATGCGCGGGTCATGGGTGACGAAGATAAATATCTTTTTTTGCCGGCGGAGCAATTCGAGTGCTTTCGTCCGGTATATGCCTG
Organism: uncultured bacterium; assembly: GCA_964595945.1. GTDB lineage: Bacteria > UBP15 > UBA6099 > UBA6099 > JAJRTR01 > CAZQSL01. The sequence goes on along the minus strand of CAZQSL010000020.1, from coordinate 24,813 downwards.
CGTTTTCGACTTCGTCGAGCAGCACAATGGGAGTGTCGCAAATGATGGTGGCGTCGGCGATGAGGAGTGCGCGCGTCTGGCCGCCGGAGAGTTCTGTCATGCGTACGCCGGGCTGGACGGGTTCGCCAGTGAGCTGGTTTGCAAAGTCGATGGTGCGTTCGACAGCATCGGCGACAGTGCGGTTTTCGCCGCATCGGATTTCGGCGTGGATGGACAGGAATGTGTCAACTGGCAGGTCGGAGAGGAAATTGGTGTGCTGAGTGATGAGAGCGATGGGATTGAGTGACGGATCGTCCTTGTAAATGGGAGGCGGAGTTTTGCCGTCGATCAGCACGCGCCGGCCTGAAGGGGTGTCGCCATCGGCGAAGAGTTCGATGTCATTGATGAAAGTGGTTTTTCCTGAGCCGGTCGGGCCGACGATACTGATGATGTCGCCCATGTGCATGTCTATGCGCTGCACTTTGTCGGCTGCGCCGTCTTTTCCGTGGCCGCCGGTCACTGTAACTGTGTCAATCATTGCTTAACCTCATGGCATTGTGAGATGCCGGTCATCTCCGGTGTCCGGAGATGACAATAACATAATATAGGACATAGTGAAAAAAAACTCACGCTCCCGCGCTGGAAACGATATCGATAGCAGTCCAGAGCGCAGGTATCGAAAGTGTGTGGTCGATGTTGAGATAGATACTCCTGCCGCCGTCGGCGACAGTGCGGACAAGCATTGTTTTCCATGGCCGGTAATAATAGTCCGGGTCATCCTTTGATGGCGTGGCGCTGCAGTCGGGGGGCAGAGCGCGCAGGTCACAGACAAGCGTGAGGAAATGAGCGATGGTACGACTTTCCTGAAAAGCGACATTGCGCGCCATGGCGAGAGCTTTCAGATACACTTCGGGAGCCATGACAGCACTGCCGAAATTCATCACGACGCCGCCTTCGAGAGACTCGATGACCTTGGCGAAGCGGAGAAAATCAGTGTAGCTCGCGGCGCCGAGAGCCGCGCCGTCACAGTTGGGGTGTTCGTGTATGATGTCATAGCCGATACTGACATGAGAAGTAAAAAGCACGTCGTTGCGCCACGCGGCTGCAAGGGGACTGAATTCGCGGTATGGAAAACTTTCTTTCTCGATGACTCGTCCGGCAGCTTCGCCAAGTCCTATCCCTTCAGTGGCGGCAGCAGCGGCAATGTCATTGATACGGCCCGTTTCGCTCCATAGCCCGAACTGTCCTTCGCTGATGTACCGCGCTACACTTTCGGTGGTCGAGCCGCACAAAGCCAGCTCGAAGTCATGGATCACTCCCGCCCCATTGGTTGCGATGCAGGTGAGCCAGCCCTTTTCGATCAAGTCGACCACATAGCGCTGGCAGCCAGTCTTGAGCACATGAGCTCCCATCATGAATATGACCGATGCTCCGTTTTCGCGGGCGGCTACGATATTGCGTGCTACTTCCATAAATGGCGAATCGCCAGTTACCTCAACTGGCGCGAGAGGTAGTATCTCGTCTTTTTTGAAATCGTGACTGCGCTCGCCGAGGGGCAAGAGGCGCAGTCGCGTCCTGTCGAACGATTCAAATTTTCCGGGCATTACTGTTTGTCTCCGATGTCATGTTGGAGTAGGCTATAGTGAATTATTCCACAGTCCTAAAGTGGAGTGTGTATGCCATATCCCGAATAATTGTAGATCAAAAACTGGGATTTTTATATCTTATGGCATGTGAGAAGATGATATTATTGATTGTGTTGAAAAGTGCTTGGTCCGAGCAGATAATGATGATGTAGTGATACGCGAAATTTTAGATCGCCGTATATGTATGACGGCATAAAGGGAAAAGGTTTATGAGAGCTGTACTATTGATGCTGATAGGGCTTGTAGCGGGTGTACTTGGCGGGTTGGTTGGAGTTGGAGGCGGCATTATCATAATACCGGCGCTCGTCTACATGTTCGGGTTTTCGCAACATCAGGCGCAAGGCACGACACTTGCGATATTAGTGCCGCCGATAGGTCTGCTGGCTGCATGGATGTACTACAAGGCCGGATATGTCGATCTGAAAGTGGCAAGCTATGTCTGTATCGGATTTTTCTTCGGCGGCGCGATAGGTGGCAAGCTTGCGAGCGGATTGCCTACATCCGCACTAGAAAAAGTATTCGGAGTATTTCTTGTCCTGTTCGGTATACGCATGATTTTGAAATGATTAAACAGTGGAGGCCACATGGCTAAGAATCAAGGAAAAGCAAAAAAATCAGGTGCCGGGAAAACGCAACGAAAACCGGTGCAATCGAAACTCACGCGGGTAGTGCTGTGGTTCTTTATCATCATTGTGGGACTTGCACTTGTGTTCATCGGTACACCGTTTATAAAAAAACGCCCGGTGGCCGATCCTATAGCTCTGGGCATGGTAGGCTCATTTATCGAAGTGATGCCTGGGCTCAACATGCGATACGTCGAGACGGGCAAGGGTGAGTCCATTGTGTTTGTCCACGGATTTATGTCCAGTGCGGATACATGGGACAAAGTCACTCCGGCGCTCGCAAAAGATCATCGTGTCATAGCGCTCGATCTTCCGGGATACGGGTATTCCGACAAACCCGAAAAATTCACATACGATTATGGCGGATTTGCGAATGCAGTCGCTGCATTTATGGATGTGAAAGAAGTCAAAAAAGCCATTGTTGCCGGCAATTCGATGGGTGGCGGGGTGGCCATGCAACTCGCGTTGCTGCGCCCCGACCTCGTGAGGGGGCTCGTCCTCATCGACAGCGCTGGAGCGCGGCATGGTGTCAACAACAGCAATGTCATGAAGACGCTGATGACTACCCCCGGTGTCCTCGACTTCTTTCACGCGTTGAACAGCAAGTTTTTCACTCGCGTGTATCTCTCAAAATTCATGTACTATGACGCGACAAAAGTTACTGCGGAAAAAGTTGACCAGAACTATAAACCATTTTTCACGAAAGGCGCCCAAAACGCCATCAGAAAGACCATAGAAGATAATGATTTTACGTCACTTGAAGGCAAGATGAGTGAAATCAAAACGCCCACTCTGATCCTCTGGGGCGAAAACGACAAGGTGATCGCTCCGCCGGTCGCCAATGTGATGAAAATGCGCATCAGGGGAGCCAGACTTGTGATGTTCCCCGAATGCGGGCACATGCCTCAGGATGAAAAGCCGGAGGAAACGGTTAAGGAAATGAAAGAGTTTTCTGCCAGCCTTAAATAATAGCCGGCAAAGCGTATGATGACTCATGAGCTTTCGACAAGCTTTGCATTATCGGGGATGATTGCAAAAAGGCGGGGCTTTTCGCCCCGCCTTTTGTGTTTGGCAATAATATGGGAGAGGACTATATCAGGCCATCGGCTTTCGCCGTGTAGAAAAACGTGATGCTGCCGCTGAGGACAGAAGAGGAAAAACCCTTCTGGACGAGAATTCTGTGCGCGACATAGGCGCGAAGTCCTATGCCGCAGTAGACGATATAGGATTTTGAGGGATCGAGTTCGCCGATGCGTTCACGAATATCATGCAGAGGGATATGGACTGAATTGGGTACGATCATGCCCGTGCGCTCCACTTCGGGGGGCGTGCGTACATCGAGGCAGATGAATTTTTCGGGATCGAGTTTGGTGACTTCATCCCAGTGCGTGAGGGAAATGTCGCCACGGAGAGCGTTGGCGGCGATGTATCCTGCGACATTGACAGGGTCTTTCGCCGACGAGTAGGGGGGGGCGTAAGAGAGTTCGAGTTCTTCGAGATCAAAGACGGTCATACCGGCTCTGATGGCTGTGGCGAATACGTCGACGCGTTTGTCGACGCCGTCGCGTCCGACTATCTGTGCGCCTAAGATTTTGCCGTCATCTGGATCGAGCAGGAGCTTGATATACATTGTGGTCGAGCCGGGATAGTAGGAGGCATGCGATTCGGACACGGAGTATGATTTCATGTATTTCGCTCCTCTGCGGACAAGGAGTTTTTCGCTGTGGCCGGTACTCGCAACCGTGAGGTCGAACACGCGGACAATAGCGGTGCCCTGCGAGCCATTGTAGGGGCGCGCGCGGCCGAGCAGCGCGTTATCCGCAGCGAGTCTGCCCTGACGGTTGGCGGGGCCTGCGAGCGGGATCACCGTGGGTGTGCCCGAGATGAAATCGGTTACCTGAACGGCATCGCCGACAGCATAGATATCGGGATCGGCCGTACGCATGAATTCATCGGTGACGATCGCACCGCGTTCGCCGGTGGCGAGACCGGCGGCGAGTGCGAGCGCGTTTTCGGGTTTGACGCCAATGGAGAGGATGACGAGACCTGTTTCGATGATGCCGCCGCTTGTTTCGACAGTCGTGACAGAGCCATTCTGTGCGATGCCCTTAACCTGTTCGCCGAGACGCAGAGTGATGCCTTTCGCTTTGAGATGGGCATGGACGAAAGCTGCCATTTCAGGATCGATTGGGGGCATGACCTGAGGTAGCATTTCTATAATGGTGACATCAAGACCGCGGTTGGCGAGGTTTTCGGCCATTTCGAGCCCGATGAAACCTCCTCCGACAACGACAGCGGACGATGGGGATTTTTCATCGACGAAGGAGCGGATTTTATCGGTGTCGGGTACGTTGCGGAGTGTGAACACCGAGTCGAGTCCGATGCCTGGTAACGGTGGTTTCAGAGGCTCGGCGCCGGGCGAGAGGATGAGTTTGTCGTAGGGTTCGTCGGAGGTTTCACCGGTGGCGAGATTTTTTGTGGTGATGGTTTTGGCGTCGCGGTTAATGGAAATGACTTCCGTGCTGATGCGGACGTCAATGTTGAATCGCGCCCTGAGAAACTGCGGAGTAGAGACAAAAAGCTCGTCGCGTGTTGTGATTTCGCCGCCGATGTAATAGGGCAGGCCGCAGTTGGCGAAGGAAACATGTTCGCCACGTTCGAAGATAATGATCTCAGCGGATTCGTCCATTCGGCGCGCACGCGCGGCGGCGCTCGCGCCTCCTGCGACTCCTCCGACTATAAGTAACCGTGTTGCCATCTGTCGTCCTCCAATAATAAGATGTTATTGTTAACAGGCCGGGCCGGATAGTTGTTTCAAAAAAAGTTGGCTTAGAATCGTTTTCAGGTTTCGCGACGGACTCCAGAGTCGAAGCAATGGAATATGGCAGCTCCACTTGCCGGGTCATTTGTCCCGCGATGTTGCAATGGGACATTATTAATTATAGTTTTAAATGGCGGCTGAGATCACGCGTGCATCAAATAAAGTAATACGAAGGCAAGTGACGAAATGACAGACAGTAGATCACCGGTAATAATCATAGGCGGTGGAGCGGCGGGGCTGATGGCTGCCCTTGCAGCGGCGGAAAGCGGCGCAAAGGTGACAATATATGAAAAAATGCACCTCCCCGGACTCAAGCTTGGCATCACCGGCAAAGGGCGGTGCAATGTCACGACGGCCAACGATGTCGAAACGGCAATCCGCGAATTCGGCGCTAATGGCCTTTTCCTCAGAAGCGCTTTTTCACGTTTTTACAACACCGAACTCCTCGAACTTCTCGAAACGTTCGGTGTCCCCGTCGTGCTCGAACGCGGTAATCGCTATTTTCTGAAATCAGGCCGGGCTACCGATCTCGTCAAGTCGTTTCGCCGCGAACTTCATCAGCGTGGAGTCCGCATGTGCACCAACACGCCGGCAATTTCGATCGAAGCCGAAGGTGGGCGCATTGCTGGTGTGATGATACCGGGAGACGCGGGAAAGGTTGTCACGGCATGTGCGGTCATCCTTGCTACAGGAGGGAAATCATATCCGGCGACAGGTGCTACAGGCGACGGCTATTCGCTCGCGGCCCGACTCGGGCACACGATAGTCCCGCCGTGTGCCGCGCTGATACCCATTGTTTTCAAGGGGCGCGTCCTCAATTCCATAATCGGCCTTCACCTGAAAAATGTCGAACTCACCCTCACACAGAGTGGCAAACAGGTAGCTGTGGAATTCGGCGAAGCGGAGTTTACGGAATACGGCATCACGGGGCCAGCTGTGCTGCCTCTCGGCACGCATGTATCGCTCGGAAATGCTGGCGCTATGTCGCTATTTGTCAATTTCAAGCCTGCGCTCGACATTCAGCAGCTTCAGTCACGCATACAACGCGAGCTTGCATCAGGCGGCGCAAAACCCGCGCGCGCAATACTCAAGACACTTTTGCCGGAGCAGGCCATCGAAACATTTTATGCAAAGTGGGGCATACCATACGACCGACTGTGCAGCGAAGTGCGCGCAGAAGAGCGCAAGAGACTTGCCGCGTTGCTCAGGGGGCTGGAGTTTGAGGTGGGTGGTACCCGGCCAATCAGTGATGCTGTGGTCACTGCCGGCGGGGTTTCACTTAAGGATGTGTCACCGCGCACGATGGAATCGAAGATCACGCGTGGGCTTTATATCTGCGGAGAATTGCTCGACGTGAATGGCAACACGGGAGGGTACAACCTTCAGGCAGCGTTTTCGACGGGATGGATCGCCGGTAAGTCTGCCGCAGGAGATGCTGCGAGTCAATAATCAGGAAATCATTTGATGGCGCCATAGATGGCTATTCGCTTTTCGGAAATATATTTCATGGCGTCCTTCTGCCAGTCGAAATCGCGGGTTCCGGCAGGCAGTGGATTGACTCTGATCGCGATGACAGACTTGACGCAGTAGTCAGAATTTTTTTCGTATTCAACATGGTATCTGAATTTTTCCGGTAAGGCCCCGGAACATTCTGCCGAGGCGGTCAGGCCGATGTCGGGGATGCCAGGGCTGTAAAGTTGGGGTGATGTGACGCGGAAAGGACCATCGACGCGCATGCCGCCTTTTTCGTTGGGGCCTGCAGAACCGTAAGCGGCGCCGTTGACAGCTGTTGTGAGCATGATTTCGGCAGGGGGGAGCGGCACGCCTTTTTTGATGCTGGGGCTGTTGTATTTCACCCATCCGCATTCGCCGAGCGTTTCTTTGTCAAGGCCGAATACCGGCGCGGACTGTTTATGGCGTTTTTTGAGTTGCGCTATTGAGAAGCTTTTCATGTATCCGTCGATTGAGATTATGTCAACTGATGTCGCTTTTTGGGAGATGCCGGTTTTTTCGAGAAGTTCATACAGATTATAGCCGGAGTAGTCGGAATAGGTGTCGCCTTCTTTCGATTTCGTGACGTTGACGAACATTGTTTGCTGCTGCTGTTTGACTTGCAGGCGTGAGATGTCGTCGAGAGAGATGATTTTAGCGGGTGCGGACCTGACTTTCGGAGAGCTTGTCCTGTCGCCGGGATTGGTGCCGGCGTTTATTTCGTCGATGTTGGAAAAACCGTCGTCGTCAGAATCGAGTGTGGCAACAGCGGCGAGAGCCTCGGCGTTGCGGCCTGCAGCAAGGTAATCACGGCCATAGGGATTGACCATATCGTGGAGTGCCTGGCGCACGGCAGGAATGGCGATGTCGCGATGAGGATCGACCTTTTCAATGGCGTAATGGCAGGAATCGCAGGAATTCAGATTGGTAACAGTACCCGTCTTGTCGCCATAGAGCTTTCCCTTGATCGTTTTGTGGCATGTGTCGCAGCTTTCATTGAGGGTGTCTTTTGCCTGTGGATATGTCTGGAGGAAAAGACCGGAGTCCTTGTCCTTGTGGGATGTGTAGACGGCGAGAGCGGCTGTGACTGGAAAGAGCAGCAGCATGGTTGTTATGGTGAATCGTTTGAGGTTTTTGTGGGAAATGTGAAACATTCGAAAGCTCCTTTCCAAATGGGAGGCGATGCCGTTTCCCGCATCACCCTGTCGTCCCGGTTGCCATAGCTTTGAGCGCCACAGGCATACGGGATCGGAGACCGTTATGATTATTTCACCATGTCAATAGTATGTCAACCATGTGGTGCCATGTCGTATATCAAACAGGAGTCTGATGTCTTTGAGTTGAGATATTGCAAAAATCATAAAAGAAGGGCGGGAGTCGATGAAGATTCCCGCCCTTATTGTGTAACAAGCGATTATGAAGTCATCTGAGCATGAGGAGTACGAGGATGGTGCCGGTACCGGAGGGGAGTGGTTCGAGTGCCTTTGCGACGATGGTGCCTGGGGTGTAGGAGTTGGCTTTCATGGCGTAGCCGGGGAGGTCGGAGGATGTGAGGAGGTCGCCGATTTCGATTGGGTGTCTGGTGGCGTCGGCCTTGCAGGGGACGCGGCCGATGAGAGCGACGGCGCGCTGGTTGGGTGCGAGTGATTCGAGGGGGGCTTGTGTGGCAGGGTCTGTGAGGAGTACGCCGGGAGCGGTGGAGATGATGCCGATGACGCGCGGGTCAGCGGTGCGTGAAGTTTTTGAGACGTTTGAGCCTCCGGTGGTGACGACGAGGTCGCCGGGTGCTATTGAGAAGTCGGTGACGGTATAGGCTTCGGCCACGTCAGCTCCGCCTGTCTGTGTGCCGCCGTTGAAGTATCCCCTGCCGGTATTGTCGAAACGTATTGCGTAGACTGAAGTGGCGAAGACTGCTATGTCTCCGCCGCCGGTTGCGATGGCGTTGAGTGCGGGGGCGGATGTGCTGCTGGTGGAGACGTAGAGTGCGGGGGAGGGGTTCGCGGCGTTTGAGTTGGTGAAAGAGGCAATGCGACCGGTGCCGTTGGTGGTGGCTGAGAGTGCAGGGGAGGAGTTTGAGGCGTTGGATATCTGGAAGCTGCCTGCTTTGCCTGTACCTGTGGTAGTGGCATTGATGACTGGTCCGGAGCCGCTGGATATGCCCGAGAAGGCAGCGCCAGTGCCGTTGGTTTCGCCAATGATCGCAGGGACAGTGTTTGCTGCGTTGCTGATCGTGAAAAGACCTGCGTTGCCGGAGCCTGTTTCATAGCCGGAAACGGCCGGGCCTGCGCCGGTGGAAAATCCTTTGATGGCAGGGCCGATGCCGTTGGTAGTGGCATAGATGGCGCTGCTGCCACTGCCGGTGTTGTCGATTTCGAACCATCCGCCGTGACCGGTGCCGTTAGTTGTCTGCCGTACTGTTGCACTTGTGTTGGCTGCGTTTGTATTAATGAATCTGCCAGTAAAGCCGATGCCGGCGGTGGTTGCGTCGATGACGGGGTTGGCGTTGGACGCGTTTGAGCTTTCGAAGTATGCGTTGGTGCCTGTGCCGGATGTGAGAGCGCGGAGTACGTTGTCGCCGTTTGTGGCGTTGCCGATGGAGAGGTAGGCGGCTTTGCCGTTGCCCGTGATATAGGATGTCAAGCCGGTTGCGCTGCCGGAGTATGCTTCGGCGCGTATTGCCGAGCCGGATGAGCCGTTTGTGGCTGCATATACTCCGTAACCGGTACTTGCCGTGTTGCTGATGGTGAATGATCCGGCGTTGCCTGTGCCGTAGGCGGCGGATGAGAGGACATTGCTGCCATTGGATGTGTGAGTGGCGGTGAAGGAGGCAGCTCCGCCGTATGATGCGGAGGTGTTGACAATGAGCGTATGAGTGGCGTTGTCTGTGCCGATGTTTTCGAATAGGCCAGCAGCGCCAGTGCCGGCGGTGGCGGCATGGAGGGCGCTGGTATAGTTGGCGGAATTGGTGATGTAGAAGTAGCCGGCCTTTCCAGAGCCGGCGGTGGTGGCATATAAGGCAGGTCCGGTGCCGTTGGTGTAGGCGGAGAGCGCAGATGAACTGTTTGCGGCGTTTCCAACTCCGAAGTAGCCGGCGTTGCCGGTGCCGTTTGTGGTGGCGGAGACTGCGGAGAGGTTGTTTGAAGCATTGCTGACGGTGAAGAGGCCTGCATTGCCGGTGCCGGTGGTATTTGCGGTGATGGCGTTGCCTGTGCCGTTGGTTTCCGTTACTAGCGCGGGAAGGGAGTTGGAGGCGTTGTCGATGGCGAAATAGGCGCCGTATCCAGTGCCTGTCTGATAGCCATGGACGGCGGTGCCCGAGCCTGATGACAATGCCTTGAATGCGGGGCCGCTGCCGATAGTGGCTATGTTGACCGTTGCGGTGGAATTGGTTGCGTTGGTGTTTCCGAAATATGCTGCGGAGCCGGTGCCGGAGGTTGTGGCGGTGAGTACGTGGTTGGAGTTTGCGTCGTTGTCGATATTGAAAGCAGCTGCCTTGCCTGTGCCTTCGACCTGGACGTTGATGCCGCTGGCCGAGCCTTCGGTGAATGCGTAGATGGCGTTACCCGTACCATTTGTGTAGGCGTAGACAGCACTTGCGGCATTGGATGGATTGCTGATGTCGAATGAAGCCGTGTTGCCGATGCCGGAAGTGGTAGCGGTGATGGCGGCGGAGTTGTTTGAAGCGTTGTCGATGGCGAACTGGGCGGCATTGCTTGTCCCGTTGGTGGTGGCGCGGAGTGCATAAGAGGTGTTGGATGGATTATCGATGCCAAATCGGGCGGCCGCGCCCGTGCCATAGTTGTAACCGTAGTACGCAGCGCTTGCGTTCGATGTGGTGATGACTGCTGATGGGGTGGTTCCTGAGATGGTGAGGGTGCCCGAAGCGAAGATGTTGCCGGAATTGTCTACGACGAATCTGGGGCCGACTCCGGCTCTTGAGAGGCGAATGAGGTCGCCGGTGCTCATGGCATTGCCCTGGATGAGTGTGCCGGTGCCGGAAGTGACTGCAGAAATAACGGGCCAGGTGTTCGAGTTGTTTAAAATTGAGAAATCGGCGGCGCTGCCGGTGCCGTCTGTTGTGGCCGTGAGGGCTGAGGTGGAATTGGAGGCGTTTGTGATGGTGAATTCGGCGGCGCTGGCAATTCCGGATGCCTGCACAGACAGCGTGGAGGCGGCGCCGTTGTTGGCGATAGATACTGTACTGGATGCGCTGGAGCCGTTTGTGTTTTCGAAGTAGGCGGCGGGGCCGGTGCCGTTGGTGGTGGTGAAAAGTGCCATATCCGAATTTGCGGCGTTGCTGATGGTGAAGGCGCCTGCTGAGCCGGCGGCAGCGGTGTTGGTGATGTTTGCGGACTGGGATGTGCCTGAGAGGTAGAGTGAGCCTGAGGCGAATACGTTGCCGGAATTGTCGACGACGAATTTGGGGGATGTGCTTTTGTCGAGTCGGAGGAGGTTGCCTGTGCCGTTAGTATTGCCTGAGTAAATGGTGCCGGAACCTGCGGTTTGCGCGTGTATGACGGGGGAAGAGTTGGAGTTGTTGTTGAGCTGAAACTGGCCTGCGTATCCGACGCCTTCGGATTCGACATAGATAGTGGGGGCGTTGTTGAGAGAGCTGCCGGTGCGAAAGTAGGCGGCTTCGGCAGTGCCGCTGCCGTCCTGTGAATTTGTCTGGGCGGTGAGGGCGGCCCATTGGTATGAGGTGCTGGTGACGGTGGCGTTGACGGTTTTGAATGCGCCGGTGTCGATGTTGACCGAACCTGAGGCGTAGACGTTGCCGGAGTTGTCGACGACGAATTTCTGTGCGCCTGACTGGGTGAGTTTGAGGAGATCGCCGGTGCCGGAGTTTTCGGCGAGTATGACTGGCTCGCTGTTAGTGCCGTTGGTGATGCGGAACCAGCCGGCTTTGCCGAAGCCGGAGTTGGTGGCTTCGATGGCTGCACTTGATGATGTGCCGCCGGTGGTGGTGATGAGGTTTGAGGAATTGTTGGAACTGTTGTTGTTTTGGAACCATGCGGCGGTGCCGAGTCCGGATGTGGAAGCTTCGAGGACGTTGGAAACGCATGTGGGGTTGGAGATGTTGAAGATTCCGGCTTTGCCGGTGATGCTGTTACTTACGGCGGTGATGGCACTGCCGGAGCCGTCGGTGATGGCTGATAAAGCGGAATTGGAGTTTGTGCTGTTAGAAATTTCGAAACGTCCGGCATTACCTGTGCCGACGGTATAGCCTACCAGAGCGTCCGATGAGTTGGCAGGTTGTGTAATCGAGAATGCGCCTGCTCTCCCGCCTGCGCCGCTTGTCATCGATATCAGAGCGTCAGCGGTGCTTGATGTGTTATTGATGGTGAATTGTGCTGCCTGCCCGGAGCCGTCGGTTTCCACCAATAATGCAGTTGCTGTGTTTTGTGCGTCTGTGACATGGAAGTGGGCAGCATGGGCTGTGTTGCTGGTGTCTGTCGAATCGGTGATTATCGACAGGGCGGGAGTGGTAGAACTTGAATCCGTGTCATGTACCGAAAGGTTTGCGAAGTTTGCGTTGTCGATGTTGACTGAGCCTGATGCGTAGACGCTGCCGGAGTTGTCTACGACAAATTTTGGCGAGCCGTTGTGGATCATGTTGAGGAGGTATCCATCGCCGACGGCATTGACTTCGATGATAGGAGCTGTGCTCGATCCGCTGCTGTTGGAGATCGACAGGCCGGTGGCAGAAGATGAGTAATTGATTTCGAGGGGTATGCCGTCTGATGAGTTTTCGATATATACGGTTGCAAGTGGATTGCCGGGGTTTGTTATGTTGAAGTGTCCAGCGTTGTTGTCTACTGTGGTGTTTATGGCGTCTATGTAATTGAAGCCGGAGCCGAGATAGAGGGTGCCGGAGGCGAAGATGTTGCCGGTATTGTCGACGACGAATTTTTCATTGCCGGGACCACCGTTGAGGGCTGTGATGAAGTTGCCGGAGGAAGTTGTGTTGAGAGAAATCATGGGGTTGATGTTGCCAGGTGCCGAGCTGTCGATGTGGATTGCCGAATTGGTGTTTGTAGAGACGATTTCGAGCGCGACGCCAGTGCCTGAATGTGATAGGGAGAGAGCCGGCATGTTGTTTGAGGCATTTGACGTGTTGATGGCAGCGGCGGTGACGGCGAGAGTGTCGTTGTTGACCGAGAGCGTGGGGAATCCGCCCTGGAGGTCCATGGTGCCGGAGGCGTAGATGTTGCCGGCGTTGTCGATGGAGAGTCGCGGGCTGCTGTTGAAGGAAGCTTCGAGTATGTTGCCGGGAGAGCTTGTGTTGATAGAGATGGCCGGGGTTGTGTTGCCTGGGGCGGTGCTGCTGATGGAGAGTGCGGAATTGAGGTTGGAGGACAGGATTTCGAGGCCGACGCCACTGCCGGAGTGTCCGATGGAGAGGGCTGGCATGGGGTTGGACGGGTTGGATGTGTATATCGAGGCGCCCGCGTCGGCGAGGGAAGAATTCATAACCGAGATTTTCGGTAGAGGGGAATCGATGTGCAGGGTGCCCGAGGCGAAGATGTTGCCGGAGTGGTCGACGGCGAATTTTTCAAATCCGGCACCACCATTTGACGCGACGATGAATTCGCCTGTGGAGGATGATGATGAGAGAAAGAGAATGGGGCTGGTGTTGGAGGGGTTTGTGCTGGTGATGTAGGCGGCGGAATTGAGGTTGGATGAGAGGATTTCAAGAGGGATGCCGGTGGCCGTGTTGGAGATGGAGAGGGAGGGCGATCCGTTGACGGCGTTGGTGTTGGTGATCGACGCGCCTGTGCCGGATGTTTCATTGTTGGCAACCGTGAGTGAGGGGAATGCGCCGGAAACCGAGATGGAGCCAGAGGCGAAGACGTTGCCGTTGTGGTCGACGACGAATTTGTCGAATCCGCCGCTGGTGGCGTGGATGAATTCGCCTGTGGAAGTGGTGTTGAGGTATAGCAGCGGGCTTGTGTTCATGATGTTTGAACTGTTGATGTAGGCGGCGGAATTGAGGTTGGTCGATGATATTTCGAGAGGGATTCCGGTGCCTGTGTGAGAGACGGATAATGAGGGTGAGCTGTTGGCGGCGTTGGCGTTGGTGATGGATGCGGCGATGCCGGTGTTGTTGTTGCTTAAAACATTGAGCGATGGAAATGCGCTGGAGATGATGAGAGTGCCGGAGGCGTAGATGTTGCCGGAGTGGTCAACGGCGAATTTTTCATTCCCGGCGCCGCCGCTTGACGCGACGAGAAATTCGCCTGAGGAGGATGATGTGAGATATATCATGGGGTTGGTATTGGAGGGGTTGGTGCTGTTGATGTAGGCGGCGGAATTGAGATTGGTCGATGATATTTCGAGAGGGATGCCGGTGCCGGTGTTGGAGATGGCGAGTGATGGCGAGTTGTTGGCGGCGTTGGCGTTGGTGATCGACGCGGCGGTGCCTGATGTTTCGTTGTTGACAACCGTGAGAGATGGGAATGCGCCGGAGACCGAGATGGAGCCTGAGGCGAAGACGTTGCCGTTGCGGTCTACAATAAATTTGTCGGAGCCATCGCTGACCGCGTGGATGAGGTCGCCGGAGGAAATGGTTTGGAGGTATAGTAGCGGACTATAGTTCATGGGGTTTGAACTGTTGATGTAGGCGGCGGAATTGAGGTTGGAGGAGAGGATTTCAAGGGGGAGTCCTGTGCCTGTGTGTGATAAGGTGAGGGAGGGTGAGCTGTTGATGACGTTGGAATTGGTGATGGACGCGGCGGCGGTGGAACTGTTGGTGTTTATGACAGTGAGTGACGGGAATGCGCTCTGTAAGTTGAGTGTGCCGGAGGCGAAGATGTTGCCCTGGTTGTCGACTGTGAACATGGGAGCGCCGGATTGTCGTGCCTGTATCAGATTCCCTGTGCCGGTCGTGTCGAGAGTGAGTATGTTGGCGGAGTTGGAGCCGTTGACGATATGTATTTCGGCCGCGGAATTGGTGGAGCCTGTGTTGATGAAATTGACGGTGGGGGTGGCGTCGCCTTGCTGGACGAGGAGGTCGCCGGCGATTTCGCCCCCGCTGGTGGTGATGGCGTTTGATGCGCCGGAGAGGTTGGTGATATTGGAGCCGTCGCCGTAGAGGTAGCTGGCATGGAGTATGCCGACTGTGGCAGATGATGCGTTTGCGCCGTCGTAGGAGAGGAGAAATCCGCTGTTTGCTTCATCCCATTTCAATGCCGGGTCCGGGCCGGATGAGCCGCGGTTGAAAACGATGCTGGTGCCTGTGGGGCTGGCCACGCCGGTATTGTAGCTGTCAAGGGTGAAAGATGTTTCGTCTGTGCCTGAAACGCTGAGGGAGTAGGGGGTTGACGTGATTTGTTCGGAGGGGGTGAGGATGCTTCCGTCGACGGTGATCTGAAGATATTTTACTCCTATGCCCCAGGGGACACTGGCAAGAGAGCATGATGAACCGATTATGTAGGAAAACCGTCCATAGGTAACGTTGACGTTATCGGTTTCGGAGCAGTATACGGTACCGGAGCAGTCGGAAGTGTCGCAGATTTTGAATATCATGGATTTGGTAGTGTTGACTGGGATCCCGTTTTCTTTGAGAAATCCCTGGTAATTGATGTTCTCTGGTGTCGCGGCGCGCAGGGGAGTGGTAGACAGTAGTGATGCGATGACTGCAGTCATAAGCACCGCGACAAGAGTCATTTCCGAGGAAATAGATGTAATCCTGGTCTTTCTTCCGAAAATCATGTTGCCTCCGTTATTGAAAAGCCGGCAAAACAATGTCTGGAAAATGTTCTGCCGTGATGTCGCGTAATTATAAAAAGTATACCTTATTATGGGCGGTTAAGACAGTGTGATATATGTTACGTGTGTGTGTGGGGGGGGGGACGGTCAAAAAAACCGTGCTATTGCACGGTTTTTTTAATGGCAGAAAATGTGACAGACTTGTATTTCAGCGTTTTTCGATCATGTATTTTTCGTATATTGCGAATTCTTCTTTTGTGCCGATGTCAGAGCTAAAGCCAGTGACGGCCATGGCGCCGACTGCGCCGCCGTGCTGTGCGAGGTTGTCGACGGCGGTGGGCAGGTCATATTCGCCGCGCGTGCTGAGCTTGAGGTCGTGGACTTCCTTGAAAATGGCTGGCGTGAACATGAAGAGACCGCGGTTATTCCAGTAAGTTTTCGACTGGTCTTTCGGAGGTTTTTCGATCATGGTGACGACTCGTTTTCCGTCGAGGTAGACAGCCGCACCGGCATAAGGATCATTGGTGGGGTTGAGGGTGATCGTGGCGTCGAAAGCGTTTTCGGTGTGAAACTTCGCGAGATTGGCGTAGTTTTCGCGGTCGAGCATCAGATCGCCGAACGATAGCATGAAGATAGAGTCTTCGAGGTCTTTTTCGGCATAGAGGAGCGCGTGGCCGGTGCCGAGAAGTTCTGTCTGGCGGTAATATTTGAGTTTCATGCCGAGGAATTCGGCGCCGTAGTGAGCTTCGACCATGTCGCCGAGGTATCCGATGACGAGAGCGAGTTCGGTGACGCCTGAGTCGGCGAAGCCGGTCATTATGTAGTCAAGGATTGGCTTTCCGGCGATAGTGAGCAGTGGTTTGGGGGTATTGTCAGTCCATGGTCTGAGGCGTGAGCCTTTGCCTGCGGCGAGGATGATACCTTTCATCTGTGAGAAACCTCCGTAAGCCCGGTGTCGATACCGGTAATGATGGCGATGCCGCCTGCTGATTCGATTGCGAAAGCCACGGCGTCTGCCTTTTCGTGGTGGGCGAAGGCGAACATTGTGCCGCCGCCGCCTGAGCCATTGATCTTTGCGCCATACGCGCCTGATCCGACTGCTGCCGCGACCATGTCGTCGATGCGGCTGGTCGATGTGTCGAGCACTCCTGTGAGCAGTGCGTGCTCCCGTGTGAGCAGAGTGCCGATCTCGTGAGGATCAGGTGTGGCATCTTGTAAAAGTTCGAGTGCGCGGCGCGTGATGTCACGGTTTTGCATGTTTGCCCTGAGTACTTGCGCCTCATCGCCGCAGCCACTATCAAGCATACAATCAATATCGGCGGCGGTCAAATTCTCCCATCTGGCCGTTGGGCGGGTCTGTTGCAGTGTGGCGAGGGCCGACTCTGAGCGGTGCCGTACTCCGCCGATGACGCCCGTGGTGTCCTTGGGCTGGAGCGAGTCACCAATGATGATGGCACCTGGGAACTGGGGGCGCAGAGCGCGTACTGTCGTCTGCTCGCCGGGCATGATGAAAACTATACCGCCGAAGGCCGAAGAGTAGTGATCCATGCGTCCGCCAGGTTCGCGGAATTCGGTGACTTCGGCTTCGAAGGCGGTTTCTGCTGCATCGGCGGGCGAAAGCGGATCGCCATGCGTGGCCACTGCAGCGAGTGTGGCAGCCCAGCCGACGAGCATGGCTGACGAACTCCCGCATCCCTTACCGATCGGTACCCTGCTTGTGGCGGAAATCTCATGGCCGGCGTCAAACGCATATCCGCGCCGTAGCATGATGTTATATGTGCTGCGCAGATAGTCGCGTCTGTTGCGGTATGGCAACTGCCCGCCGCCTCCGAATGTGTGGGTCTCTCCCGTGTCTGGTAGCGTGAGGGTGATGCTGTCCGAAGTCGCCGGAGTAATGGTATAAACCGTGCGTAGATCGACAGCGGCCGCGATGACTGGAAGGCCGAGGTAATCCTGGTGTTCGCCGAAGAGGCAGATACGGCCCGGGGCGGATATTGTGCGTGTTGTGGGCATTGTCATGACAAGTCCTTCGTGTGATGCAGAGTATGTGCAGGCTCCGACTGGGATATGGAGTGGTGGTCAGTAGTCCCCCGAATGTGGCTCGGAGCATCTGCATGGCGAGCTGTTGCACTTGGGGCAGCCTTCGCGGTAGCGCTCTACAGCGTCGGCGAGATCGACGCCCGCGATAGAAGCGAGTGAGGCGAGCCAAGCGAAGACGTCAGAAAACTCCTCCTCCATCTGTGCGTGAGTGCCGCGACGGAGGGCGCGTGAGAGTTCGCCGACTTCTTCGACGAACCACGCGAATGTGCCTGGAAGACCGCGGTCGGAATCCTTTTTGAAATAGATTTCCCTGATGGTATTTTGAAATTCGCTGATTTCCATGTTGTCGTTTATCTCCATTCGGCGGCAGCGTGAAGTGGCTGGCGGTTATTTTTTGTCTTTGTCCGTGGGGGGGGGAGTCCGAGGTCCGGAGGGTTTGTGATAGTGGCGGCGACGTCGGTTGGCAGTTTTATTCGTGCCGTCCGGATGCTGTGTGTCACTTTTGGAGTCCTTTGGTGGATGAGGATGGGTGGGGGGCGTTTGTGGTCTGGTGTCATGTTGTTGCTTGCCCGTAACAGGATTTTGAGATGTCTGCTTCTGGGGACGTGGCTGTGAAGGGCGGTGAGTCTGAGTCGGTTGACTTTTATGTTTGCCGGTATTTTCTCTACGATCGGGTGTGCTCTGGGGTTGCGAGGGTTTGCGTTGCTGATGTGGTGGCCTGCTGTCGTGATGGCGCGGGCGATGGTGGCTGGATTGCTGCGGGCGCGTTGTGCTGTCGAGGGGGGCAGCCGGTGGGATGGGAACCGTGATGTCATGTTTTTTTGCGATGGGCTTTATTGTTTTTGCCTGGATGGGTTTGTTGAAGTCAGTGTTGAAAATGAGAAGGAATAATGAACCGAATGATAGGATTATGGAAATAGCCCCGGGGACAATGCCCGAGTCGTTGAGGGCGAATGCGGCGAGCCCGCCGTAGATGGAGGCCATGTATGCTTTTTCGAAAAATGGATAACGCTCGAAGATGCGTTTGATTGTTTTTGCCGGGAAGAAGTGGAATAGCAGTGAGATGGAGATTGCCGCTATGAACAGCATGCTCCATGACGAGACTTGCAGGAGACGGATGTTTGTGGCCAGTTTGCGGAAGACGACTTTGGTGAATTCGTCAGCGTTGCCGTCGTGGATCATACGTGCGACGAGTTGTCCCATGTGCGATTTGCCACCGAGGACAATCGCGTCGACGAAGACAGTTGCCGCGACAAGCAGCACGATCACCGTGAGTCCGAGCAGTGCGGATTTCCAGTTGATGCGGTCGGCGTACAGGAGTATGGCGAAGGCAATATATGCAACGGAGCATGACAGGATGCCGCCGAAATCTGCGCCGATGGAGGGGCTGCCGATGATGTACAGGCAGAATGCCATGAGGAGTGCGGCAGCGGGCTTGATGTACTTTTCCCACTCGCGCCGCGCATCGAGCAGCAGCCCGGTTAGGATCACCGGAGCGCTGACCATTATGCCCTCGAATTCGTTGCCTATGCCGTAGAATCTCGCTCCCATCTGGGGGTAGTAGCTGAGTACGGAATGCTTTATGAGCGGCCCCCCGGCGAGCTGGTCGATAATGATGACGGCGATGTATGTGGCTGACAGGAATATGAATGAGTGATGTGGCGTGCGAAACATCCCCATCATGGTGGCGATCAGGAAGCTCACAAGAATGAATGTGGTGGGGAACAGCACCGGGGTGTTGATTGCGGGGAATCCGGAAATGAGAAGAAAGGAAAGGAACATCGAGCACGAGATCATGAGTGCCCATGAGATTGCCGTGAGAAAAGCATGGCTCGGCGTCAGGTCGGCGCGATCCATCCGTATGGTCGTGAGTACACAGGCTATGAGAACAATAAGTAACCAGATGATGATCTTTTTGAGCAGGGGCATCTGATTTTCGACGAAAGCGTCGCGGTCGTGGATGGAAACGAGTTGCGTGAGCGCGTCTTTATGCTTTGCGGCGGCGAAGGGTGCTCCGACAAAGTCGGCGGGTGATTTGATGCCGAAGTATGAGCAGACGTGGGGGGCGAAGTCGGTGTTGATGACGATGCCGTCACGTTTTGTGGAATTGGAGACGAGCATGGCCGGAGCGCCGGATATCTGGTTGCCGAAGACGAGAATGGGCGTGAGCGTCATCTTGATCTGCGACGCTCCGCGGTGTGGCGTGGGCGAAAGCACGATAACCTGAGTTGTCGTCAGATCGACGTTTTTGAGGATGAACCCGATGAAAGCATCAAGGCGGCGAAGTGACCAGACCTGTGCCTTGAAAGCGCCTTCTGGAGTGGCGACTGTCGTAAATCGGTCGGCGCGAGATGTGTCGCCAAAGTCAACGATGACAAACCCGGCGGTGCGGAGTTCGTCGAGCACGGTGGCATGGAGGAGCGGGATGTTGAGCGCTAAGCCGCCTGGCGCGCTCGCGTCAGGTACTGAGATCGAGCCGCCGACGAGGCCTCTGTCGACACGGCCATGAGAGTCCATTGCGATAACTGTGGCATATCTGTATCTGTCGGAGTAGAAATCGGAATTTCCGATGACGGAAGTCGTGATGTGAGCGGCGCGAAGTGCGTCGCCGAGCGCGCCGGGGCGCGATTGCCAGTCGGTTTCGGCGTTCATGGTGACGAGTGGGCCGATGCCGAGGTTGACGATCTTTGTACGGCCGTGCCTCATGCCGGTGCGTGCGTCGTGTTCGTCAGCGGCGGTGCCGGAGATGTGAGCTGTAGTGTCGTCTGACATCATTTCTTCCGCAAGAGGGGAGAATGGCTCGTCTGCATCGTATCCGAGTGCGCCGAGTGATACATTAGCGGACGAAAGCCCGGCGCCGAGTGTGGCATGGGCAGCTGATTCGCTGTCGCGCATTTCGGTTTTAGTGACCATGAGTCCGAGTGCGCCGATCTTTTCAGCTTTGCGAAGGTTGGGCATCCGTGTAGTGTCAGAAGCCCAGTCGTGCATGCCGATGCGGTCGGCGACGATGACGAGGAGTCGTTTATCATGCTGTGCGGCGGTGGCGCGCATTGATGATGCGATTGTGAGGATGATGAGGACAAAAAAAAGAAGTTGCCTTCTGGCGACTGGCTGCATAAGGTGCTCCTGTTGCTGTGCGGCGTCTGTCCGGTAGCATTGGGGGTGCCATCGGTCTTGCGACTGAAATTATATGATAATTTAGAGTGGCGGATAGGGCAAATTGATTTCGGATGATAGAATGTTGGGGATGCCGTACCGGCAGAAGGGGTTTGCATGATGGCACACGGCGCATTGGCACCGATTGGATATACCATACTCGGATGCATGATCTGTGCATGCGCGCAGGTGATGGGCAAGGCTGGCGCTGAGTCGATAGGATCGCTGAGAGCGTGTGTGGTGCGGTTTGCGGGAGTCATACCCCTAAGCTGGCTGGTGATGTATGGCTCTACGGGTTCGGTGATACCGCAGATCAGCGGAGTGGATGCCGCGAAGGCCGCCGTGATCGCGATCCTCGGGTGGGGCGTGGGGAGCTGGATGTTTTTTTATGTGGCGACGAGGGATGGCATGTCGCGAGTGGGGCCGGTGGCAAATTCATTGCCGGTGTGGAGCGTGGCGTTGTCGATGCTGATGCTTGGTGACAGGTGGTTTCCCGCAATGGGGCCGGTACTGGTGTTGCTTATGGCCGGGATAGTAATGATGGCGCCAGCCGCTAAGGAAGGTCTTGGCCGGTGGAAGCCAGCGGTGCCAATCGCTTTCGGACTTGCTTTGATCTGGGCTTTCACAACGGTCATGAATAAAACATTCATTCACGGAATACCATATCCGGCTTTCGTTTTTGTGAAATTCTGCGGGGCAGGCGTTTTTTTTATCGTCGCGGGATTTTTTTCGCGAGGCCGTATGAGTCTGCGCGGATTTCTCATCAGCTATCTTTCGGGCGTGGCACTCATCGTAGCGGACATACTGCTTACGGCTGGGCTCGACGGCCTTCCGGCATCTGTATTTTCTCCTCTGTATTCTACAATTATTCCATTTACTTTCTTGGGTTCAGTGGTCTTTCTGGGAGAAAAGCCACGGAGGCGGCACTGGACCGGAATGATATTTATCTTTGCAGCGGCGGTGTTGTGCGGTTATTATGGTACGAAGTGATATGCGCATGTACGCGCGAAAACAACTTTGGGAAGGATGCTTGTCGCATCGGAGGAGGACACAGGAACAATGGCGAAACGACTGATAATGATCGGGATAGATGGTTGCCACAGGGATACACTTTACAGGATGATCAATGCGGGGACGGCTCCATTTTTTACCCGGCTCGCGGAAAATGGGACAATGGTGAAAGATGCGGCCACGATGTTTCCGGCGACGACGATCAGTTGCTGCACGTCACTATTTACTGGTTGCTGGTATAAAAACACCGGGATACTCGACAATGAGTGGATGGATAGATTCGCAACTCCTGCGCAAGGCAAGTCATATATCGCGGGCATGAAATACGCGCTTGATTCGATGGACCGCAAGCTATTCGGCCTGCCGACGATTTTCCTGCCCGATCTCAAAACAGGCGGCGCAGTCAACAATGACATCAAGGAACCAACCATATATGAGGAATTCACCCGCGCCGGCAAAACCTCGTACACTTTTTTTCACTACATCGGCAAGGGCGCCACAAAATGGGTCAAACTTGGAAGGGGCGATATGATCCGCTACGCGATGGTCGACCAGCTCGAAAAACCTTATCAGTTCTACGAAAAAACACTCGTCCCCAAAGCACTCAAACAGTGCCGCAAAAAGATGCCTGACCTCCTTTCGTTATGGTTCGGCGGACACGACGGCCACGGACACCGACACGGCGTCGAAGGCCACGAAGACTATCTTCGCGACTTCATCAATCCTCAACTCGAAAAACTCGAAGCCGGCCTCAAGGCAATAGTCCCCAATGACGAACTCTACTGGACCATCGTCGCCGATCATGGCCAGACGACAATGCCAAAAGAACTCATCAACCGTTGCATGTGGTATGAGGATTTTTACCCGATCTGCCAAAATGCCGGGTATCAGAATGTAAGCTGGGGCTATTCCGACATGGACATAGAACCGATGGATGTGGTGGTGACATTCGGCAACGGCAACAAGGTCGGTCTCTACGTCAAGGATCGCGCGAGCAAAAACTGGAAAACGCAGCCTGACTACGAAAAGGACATCGTACCCGTCCTCAACAATGCACTCAAGGCGAAAGACCGCATCGAACCATTCTCGTCATGGGAATTTCCCGGTTATCTCGACTTTCTGCTCACACGCAAAAAATTCGACGAACCCTACGGTGTCTATGTCAACAAACCGCCCTACGACGGAGCCGGCACAATTGTCCCGCTTGCCGAGTATTTCAAAGGGAAAACAAAATACGTCAAACCCATCGAACGCATCAGCGGCGCAGACTCACCCAAAAACGCCGACATCCTCATTGTACTCGACGACGAGAATTTCTTTAACATCAACACGCGGGACGGCTGGCATCCCGGCCAGCACGGCAGCCTCATGCCGAGCGATTCACACGTCCCGATGATCTTCAGCGGTCCCGGCATAAAAAAAGGGGAAATCCCCGAAGCATTCACCATCGACTGGGCTCCCACAGCCGCCGCGATGGTAGGAGTCACAATGCCGCGAGCCAACGGAAAAGTCCTCCCTGTGCTTTGATCACCTGGCGCGAATAGTTTTCACACACCGGGTCACATGCACTACAATAACTGCCACGAAAGGTAAAAACACACATGGCCAACAAAATCAGGACAGCAATCATCACCGGAGCCGGAGGCGGCATTGGCCGCGAACTGTCAGTAGCAATGGCAAAACGCGGAGTACATGTAGTAGCGTGCGACCTGAAAGCAGAAGCCGCCGAAGAAACAGCCGCCAGGATCACGGGGGCAGGCGGCAGCTCGACAGCGCGCGCACTCAATGTGGCTGACGAAAAAGCATTCACGTCACTCGCCGAAGAAATACGCACTGATCGAGGCAGTATCGACTACCTTTTCAACAACGCTGGCATCGGCATCGGCGGCGAAGCACGCGACTTTTCTTTGGATGACTGGCGCTCGGTCATCGACGTCAATCTCTACGGCGTCATCCACGGCATTTCAGCCATATATCCCGGCATGGTCGCACAGGGATCAGGCCACATCGTCAACACCGCATCACTCGACGGACTTGTACCGTACCCAAACCATATCTCGTATACCGCAAGCAAATACGCAGTCGTTGGCCTCTCGATGGCACTTCGCATCGAAGCTGCCCCACTCGGTGTCAAAGTCAGTGTCGTATGTCCCGCACGTGTCAAGACAAGCATCTTCGAAACCTCACGTGTCATCAACGCTGACCGCGAAAAACTCCTCAAAATCGCCAACGCCGCACCAGGCATCACGCCCGAAACCTGCGCCAAACGTATCATCGCCGCCATGGATCGCAACGAAGACATCATCCTGCCTTCAGCCTATGCAAGATTCTCATGGCAGCTCGAACGCATGAGCCCGCGGCTCGTCCACGACTTCATGTGCTACACCCAGAAATACGTTGCAAAGATGCGCAACGCTGACTGACCCTATGCCCCCAGTACGAGACAGAGGGATATCCGCGGTGGCGCGTCCGCCCTCCTCATGGCAATCTCAAGAACTACTCAACACTGACGAGACACAAGAACCGTCCTTGCCAACTATCACCAGCCCCAAAAACGCGGCCCACACGGGCCGCGTTTTTTGGTCTGGTGTTGTATCTATCGCAGTTTCCCCTTTTTGTAGTAGGTGAATATTACAGTCAATACCGTTCAGTTAAGCATCTTGCTGGTGATTTGTTATAGCATCAGGGATTTGCCTTGCAGGTTGCGGGCAATTCCTGTGGGTTTTCGTTTTAAGCGAAGTCGACATTTTGCTTTTTATACCATACCGCTGTCAAACATTAACAATACTTGTAGACAAAGCCAGTGTATAACTGCATTGCATCAGTTGATAGCTAGTCGTCCCTGAAAAAGGGTATTTTTCACAAAAGAGGTATAGGCGACAATTTGGGTTGGGCGGGGTATTTTGCGAAAAATGGTAGTGAAAAATGGAAAAGCGAGAGCAGGCGCAGAAAATTCCGGAGGAGTTTTCTGAGGTTTTGGCCGCAGGCGCTGAGGATGGAGTTGAGGGAGTCGCCGAGACTGTCTGCGAGGTGGTTGCGGCCGAGGCGTCCGTCGGTTTTCATGTGGCCGAAGACCGGCTCTACGGGCCGGACAAACGCGGCGACGAACTGCCCCCTGAGCTTTCCAACGCCAGGAAGCGCCGTGAAAAGATTGAAGAACTCATGCGGGACATGGAGCGCGAAGCCGCCGAAGCCGCCGCCGAAAAACAGGCCGGGATCGACGCACGAACAAAAGAAGAGGAAGAAACCGGGCGCAAGAAACGTGGCCGCAAACCCACCCCGCCCGACGACACGCCAGCCCCAGGCACAAAGCGCAACCTCACCGACCCCGACAGCC
>CAZQSL010000019.1:3229-40621 GCA_964595945.1 uncultured bacterium | reverse complement strand
GGGACGATCGATCATCAGATGCACATCGAGCGGCATCGGCGTGCCCCTGTCGAGAGTGGCGAGCAGCCCCTGCCCGATCGTGATGTTGGGCACAAATTGGCCATCCATGACATCGACATGCAGAGTGCCGGCGCCGACTCTTTTCAGTTCGTGTATCTGTTCGCCAAATTTGAAGATGTCCGCGCTCAGCATGGACGGGGAGATTACAATGTCTTTCATCGAATTACTCCAAAAAAAGATGCCGGCATACGCACATGACAGTGGCGGCACCGGGTGAGAAACAACTCACGCGCCAGTCAGTTGGTCTGCTCTTTAGCCAGAATGCCGTCGAGATAGACCTTGATGCTGGTCTTGCCGTAACTTTCCACTTTGACCTCGATGATTTCGCCGGGCTGGTGACTCTGACGATAAACTTCCCGCGCGCCATTGTTGTCATAAACCATGATGACGACTTCCTGAGCGTGACGGCGCGACTGGACTTTGTGCTTGATCACACCCTCGACAAGTGAATTGTTTCCCGAACCGGGCGGCACCGCCTCGTAAATTGTGACCTCGCGCGACGGGTCGATCTCGGTATTTTCGAGCACACTCTGCGCCGCGACATACCCTCTGTCCTGAGCGCCTGTGGGCAACTGTTTGACGTTGATCCGGTTGATATTGTTCATTTCAAGCAGGTTTCGCGCCTCATTTAGCGGCAGATCGATCAGACGCGGCATGACCACCATGCGTTTCGGCACACCTTTGCTGACGATAATGCTGATTACATATCCGGCGGCATGCTTTTCGTCCGGAGCGGGATTTTGCGAAATGACATACCCGTTTTCGACACTGTCATTATACTCTTCGGAAACGTCTCCAAGCTTGAATCCTGCCTTCGCGATAATCACCCTGGCATCGTCAGCTTTTATCCCCGTAACATTCGGCACGTCGACCGTTTCCTGGCCGCGACTGATAATGAGCTCGATCTTGCGGCCGGTTTTGACCCTTGTGCTTTCAGGAGGATTCTGCATGATGACATATCCTTCTGGCATATCCGAGCTGAATTGTTCGGCTGTGATTTCGGGTTCGAGTTTATAGCTGCCGAGAAGTGATTTCGCTTCGACGACGCTTTTACCCTTGACCGAAGGCACTATGACAGTAGCTGTCCCAGAGTTGAGTCCGAGGAGATCGATGACAATCTTGATGCCGAATGCCATGATCACGATCAACACCCCGAGTGCGATAAGAAAAGCAGTGAGGGCGGGCGGCATTTTTTTTCTGGGTTTGTTTTTCCCCTGCGGAGGTCCATCATTGGGCATATTCATCTCTCCGATAACGGCGTCATTTCCTGCTGGCGCGCCATAATTCTCGTTATTTCCGGCATCTCCACGAGAGCTTTGAGCGTTTGGCTGTGGTGTAAATGTAATACGTTCAGTTATGTTGTCCCGCACGCTGGCATCACGCAATACTCCCGTGGTATTTTCATCAGGCTCATGCGGCTGGGGGGCGGCGCCCTGTGACTCATAGATAGCTCTCACGAGTGACGATCTGCACATGTGAAGCTCTTCGAGCAGGGCATTGCCGTCGGGATATCTGCGCTCAGCTGCCTGAGCAATACTGTTCATGATGACGGATTCGAGAAATTTCGGGACTTCAGGCTTGATCTCCCTTACAGGCAGCGGGACGCGGGAGCGGGAATGTTTATCGATAGCCGGCTTGCCGGCGATGAGTTCATAGAGGACCATACCAATGGAGTAGACATCGGATGCGGCAGTCGGACGTCCGCCTTCGAAAACCTCAGGAGCACAATACCTGATGTCGGGCGGCATGCTCACCAGTCCGCGCGTCACGTCGCGATGCAACTGAGGCAAAATGCAAAAATCAGTCATACGCACGCCGAGATCGCCGCCGATTATGATGGATTCGGGAGTGATCATGCCGTGGACGATGCCTTGCGTGTGGGCAAAGGCAAGCACTTCGACCGCCTTGATGATCTGGTTGAGCGCTTTGACCGGACTGATCGACCTTGCGCGCTCCATGATGCTCTTCATCGTCATGCCATCATAATACTCTTCGACGTAATAGACTTCTTCGATAGTCGTGCCATAATCGATCAGCCTTGAGACATCGCGATGAGCAAGGCTCGCGGCTCTGTCGAAATGAGGCTGGAGCGACGCAAATCCGCCACAGGATCGTGCGACCGCATCCTTTACGATCTTGATCACCACCGGCCCACCGTCGTCGATCCGCCGCCCGACATACACATCTATGAGCGCATTTTCCCTGATGTGTTCGAGTATCTGATATTTATCCGCAATATTGCTGCCTATCATCGTTGTCTTTCCATAGCCTCATGGCAGGAGCGGATCGCGGTATCAAAAACCAATTCCCGCATTCGCCGCCTCTATGAATAATGTCCGAATATCCGGCAAAGTTTTTCAATGCAATTCATGCGGTCGGCGGTTCGTCAGGGATGAAGTCCGAGTTATTTTCACGCTCTTCGTCCGTTTCCGCGGCACAGGCCTGGCAACACTTGATAAGATCATTTTCAGGTATGTCGATTTTGACCTCTGCCCATCCTCCGCTTTCCGTATAGACCGTGACCGAGTGTTTGAGCACATTGATATTGGTGACGCGTCCCTTGACGCCGTCCTGCTCGATCGTATGACCGACACGCGGCAAAAGGCGTTTGACGGCGAGATACTCGCTGTATTCATATCGCAGGCAACAGAACAGCCGGCTGCATATCCCTGAAATCTTGACCGGATTGAGCGGCAACCCCTGCTCTTTCGCCATCTTGATGGAAACCGATTTGAATTCGTGAAGAAAAGACGCGCAGCACAATCTGCGCCCGCACGGCCCGAATCCGCCAAACAAACGGGCTTCGTCTCTCACGCCCACCTGTCTGAGTTCGATTCTGGTTTTCAGCCGTGCCGCAAGTTTTTTGACAAGTTCCCTGAAATCGACCCTGCCGTCAGCAGTGTAGCAGAAGGATACACGCGAACCGTCGAACGAATAGCGCACATTCACGAGTTTCATCTGCAGCGATGCCTTTTCAATTTCCTCCACACAGACCTCATGCGCCTTTTCTTCTCTCGGGCCAAGCTCCTGGAGTTTGATCAGGTCTTCTTCTGTCGTTACCCTAAGCAGTTTTTTCAGCGGCAGGCTTGCCTGGTCTATCTCCTTTTCCGCAATATCCTCCGCGAGGATTCCCATATCGAGGCCATAGTCGGTTTCCACGACAACGATATCGCCCGGCGTCGCGTCGATGCTCTGAGCATCGAAAAGGAATGATTTGTTGAGGTAGTCAAATCTAACATCGGCAGCACGTACAATCATTTATTCCTCCGTGCCGGTCGCATCCGTTCAGCCCGCGATCACGGCCATCGTTTTTCTGTAGGTCAGGCACATGGATTCGAGTGCGAGATTAGTATTGCAGCCGCCCCTGATAGCCTTCTGTGTACCCATTACTGTTTCGAGCAGAGAGCAGCAAACACTGAGCTGGCGCCATTTCAGCGAACCTGGCGTCGCCCTGCCGCTCTCAATCAACATCCTGTATTTTTTTTCAACATATACGAGGATCACATCGAGCGAAAACAACAGTGATTTTCTGTCTGCGGCAGCGTCGGTTTCCCCCTCGGATTTCGGCAGTTTAACACTTTGGGCAATAGTGGCAAGCTCTTGCGCAAGCATCGAAGGCGCCAACGGAATCGACGGTTTGTTCAATCTGGTTTTTATGAAATCTTCAAGTTGTGCTACCGCCTGAGAAAAGCTCTCATCTTCGGACATCCTGACAATCATTCCGGCATCGCCGCGAGCTATGCCATAGAGGTATCGGACCGACTCAGCCGGCATCCTGTCTCCCAGCACACTCTGAGCGTCTGCTGGCGAAAGCGGTTTGAAGGGCACTTTCAACACACGTGACCTGATTGTCGGTAGTAACAGATGCTCATTTGCGGCGAGCAAAATAAATACCGTATTCGCGGGGGGTTCCTCGATAATTTTCAGAAGCAAGTTTGCGGATTCTGATTCGATATAATCAGCACGGTCAAGAATGATGAATTTCCTTTTGCCCGTATTGGGAGTGATCATCGCTTCGGCCCGGATGACATCTGCCTCATCTCTCCTGAGGTTAAGGCGGGCGGGCACATACACAAGGGCGTCGAGGTCAATGCCGGCAGCGGTACGATGGCAAGACTCGCATTTGCCGCAGGCATCGCCATCACGCGGGCTGGCGCAGTTGACCGCCTGGGCAAAGGCAAGAGCGGTTGTCCGCTTGCCGCATCCGTCCGGTCCGACGAAAAGCATGGCATGCGGGAGCTGGGCTCGCTTGATAAAACCCAGGAGCGATCTCACGGCGAGTTGCTGTCCCACTATATCATTGATCGGCATCTGTACGATTTCCGCCCTTAGCTGTAAAGATCGAGCAACATTCCACGTATCTGGTCAATACGGCTCATAAAACCTATCAAACCCGACTGCTTCTGCATGAATTCGGTGGCAATCTCATCGAGAGCCGTATCGATTTTCTTGATTAACTGGTAAGACTTTTTTCTGCCTGTCGACGTGATTTCGAGTTTGTCCTCGACCTTGTACAGATCGTTCACGACGATATCGAGAAATTTCTTGATAAGTTGCTTGTATGCCGTAAGCGAATCGAAAGTAAGGCTTTTTTCGATTTCCCGCGCATGTTTGTCGATCTCGGAAAGCAACGCGTCGAGTTCTTCCCTGATGAGATCGCGGCGGGTTTCATAGAGCTTGTCCTGAAAAGAACCCGTGTCAAATGTACCCGCGCCCTTGCGCACGGCCGTCCCGCGCCTGATCTCCCCTGCCCTTGCGGGCCGTTTGTCGGTTGGTCGTTCGACTTTCATCCGGTTACTCCCGCATGATGCCTTGCGAGCGGAGTGACAAAACGCTCGACGAAAAATCTGTGAATGCGGACATCTTCAGTCAATTCAGGATGAAACGATCCGGCGAGGCAGTTGCCCTGCGCCATGAGGACAGGCAAACCGTCATGCGTAGAGATGATTTCGACATCGCCGCCGATACGCCTGACCTGCGGGGCTCGTATGAAAACCGCCCTGAAGGGAGCTTCGCTCTCCATATAGTCTATATCAGCCTCGAAACTCTCGACCTGCCGTCCATAAGCGTTGCGCTCGACCGTAATATCCAAAAACCCGAATCTGAAGACATCGGGATAATTGACGACTTCGCTTGCTACGAGGATCATGCCCATACATGTGCCGAAGACTGCGAGAGTGCCGGACTCGTAACGGCTGGCGATCGCGGTGTCAAGGCCGCTCCACTTCAGCAGCCGGGTCAACGTAGTAGACTCGCCCCCGGGGATCACCAGCCCGCTGACATCATCAAGTTCACGCGGAGTGCGGATTTCCGACACTTCGACTCCCCCGGCACGGACAAGAGATTTCGCGTGAAGTTCAAAGTCACCCTGAAGGGCGAGCACACCTGTTTTCAACACTTGTGACTCCTTACCAGCCGCGGCCCTGAAACATGTCTTTTGCGTCCATTTTCGATATGTCGAGCCCCTGCATCGCACCCTTGAGACCGGTGCAGAGTTCGGCGAGTTTTTTATAGTCCTTATAGTTAGTGGTTGCTTCGACAATAGCTTTTGCCCTGTCGGCCGGGTCTTCGGACTTGAAGATACCCGAGCCCACGAAAACAGCTTCCGCGCCGAGGTGCATCATAAGCGCGGCGTCAGCGGGGGTTGCCACGCCGCCAGCCGAGAAATTCGGGACGGGAAGTTTGCCGTTACGGGCGACCCATCGGACGATTTCATACGGCGCGCCGAGTTCCTTGGCTTCAGTCATCAGCTCTTCTTCGGGAAGGATTGTGAGTCGGCGTATGCCATCGGTCACAGTGCGCATATGCCGTACTGCCTCGACGATATTGCCCGATCCGGCCTCGCCTTTCGTGCGGATCATGGCCGCGCCTTCACCGATCCTCCTGAGCGCTTCCCCGAGGTCTCTCGCGCCACAAACGAACGGCACGTCGAACTGCCATTTGTCGATGTGGTACTTTTCGTCAGCCGGCGTAAGGACTTCGCTCTCGTCGATATAATCGACACCGATGGCCTCGAGGATTCTGCCTTCCACATAGTGGCCGATTCGGGCTTTCGCCATGACTGGTATGCTAACTACTTCCTGAATGCTCTTGATAATTGCGATGTCGGCCATACGGGCGACTCCGCCGTCTTTCCTGATATCAGCCGGGACTCTTTCGAGAGCCATGACTGCAGCGGCTCCGGCATCCTCGGCGATTTTTGCCTGTTCGGGAGTCGTAACGTCCATGATGACGCCGCCCTTGAGCATTTCCGCGAGTCCTGTTTTTACCCGAAGGGTGCCTTTTTCTTCAGTGTGCTTTTCCATCTCTGACCTCACAATTTCAATTCACGACGTATCCACAGCCTAACCGGCCAGAAAACGCGCATAATCCACGGAGGTGTCTCCCCCGCACTTCGCCTGAATTATAGCATAGTGGCAAATAGCGTTCAATTTTTCACAATGAATATATTATCTGATTACCCCTGAAACTTATGTCCACTTGCAAACACATCCCAAACTAACATCGCGGACGAGCCACCGGATTTGAAAAGAAAACGGTCCGGCTTGTCAGAATCCCTCAATAAAATATAGAATTAACTATCAAGGAACGAAGTTGCGGAAAGCATGCTATTATTTTAGTGACATGAATGGAGAGTTACGATGAAACAGACCCCTGCGAAATTCAGGCTTGCATTCGTCCAGCCGCTACTCATACTGGCCATTTTTCTATTTTTGTGTTCGGGCGGCGGGGCATCTTCAGCTATCGATACTTTCGACAAGAAAATCAATCTGGTAACAAGTGACAACACTGTAATGTTTTATGCGGGATCAATCATCGGCATAAATCCCGGAGCCGTTTTCGAGCTCAGCAAGGGAGAGAAAGTCGCAGGACGCATCCAGGTCACATGGTGCGATCAATACTCCTCCGTAGCCACTGTTATCAACTCCTATTCGGGAATTGACGAAGGACAGACATATACGTTCCGGGAAGTATCGTTCAGAAAGACGCCTGTAGTCATACCGGCCGAAGACGAAACTCCGAAAACTCCTGTTAAAATCAAACCGGCTCCAAAGACTATTGCGAAAGATAGCGAAGAAGAAGTCGTGCCGCAGAAGACATCCAAAAGACGCACTTCCGCTCAGGCACAGGCCCCGGCGGTTTCGAGCCGCACGCAGGGATCCAGCAAATCGGCAAAACCTTCGGACAAAAAGGAGGCCGCACCCGAACAGGGCGGTATCAACCTCAAACAGGACATGACGCCTGAAGAAGAAAAGAAACTCGACGACAGGAAAAAAGCGCGCCTGAAACGTGCCGGAGAAGACACGGAATAGTATATTTCACCATCATCGGGTCTCGCAATCAGATTACCTTCGACTCGCACATGCAACCTCCTTTGCGGTAATACAGTTATAATTATCGGAAAGTGGGTAAATCGTTATCGGGATTAGCATTTGTAACATGTTGCCGAAAGCGGTCAAATCCGCAAGGTACAGGAGCAACAATCAACAGCGCTGTTTCCACAGCGGGTCGCGCTGGTATGGATTGACATCGTGCTTGATATCACTGAAAACATACATGCAATAGAACAAGAGACAGGCAAACGGCCCAATGGACTGCTCTTCTGTTCCATATCCGAGAAAGTAATCACTCATACCAGCCATTTTATTTCCGAATATACTGGCTACTCCTGCGAAGAAATGACCGGCATGTCCATATTCCAGTTGCTTGGCAAAGGCGAAGAGTATCTGTTTACCAACGCTGGAGCGGAAATTGCCGAAACCGGGACATTTACCACCGAAACGATGATCAGGAACAATAACGGCACAGAAACTCCTGCCGAAGTGACCATCATCGAAATGCCTCCCGATGTCAGCAGGCAATACCTCATCATTGTCAGGGATTTGTCGCACAATATCCCCAATGATGATGCGCTTGAAAAACGAAGCAATGCCCTCCGGGATGCCAACCGCATGCTCAAGGACGAAATAACCCAGCGGCGCATTTCGGAAGATCAGCTCAGAAAATCTCTCGCTGAAAAAAATCTCCTTCTTCGAGAAGTCCACCATCGCGTCAAAAACAACCTTCAGGTTATCCTTTCCATGCTCGACCTTCGCGGAATGCGCACGCGGGACCTCCTCGCTTCGGCCATTCTCAGCGATGCCCGCAGCAAGATATATTCTATTTCCCTTATCCACTCCCTTCTTTACAAATCCGAAGACCTCGTCAATATCAATCTGTGTTTTGTCGTCAAGGAACTCATTTCATTTCTGTTCGATGTCTATGACGTCAATTATTCCAAGACCGAACTCACAATCGACATCGAGGATATTTCCCTCGACATCTCGGTCGCGATTCCATGCACCCTGATAATGAATGAACTATTTTCAAATGTCATCAAACACACATTCACCCCGGACCAGGACTATTGCACCCGAAGGGCCGGATCGCTCTTCGTAAAGGCATCTATCGACGGAGCCGGGCTCATCGCCCTGTCCATCAGGGACAAAGGCGCAGGCCTGCCACCCGATATCGACGTGCTCAACACCAATACCCTCGGACTCAAACTCGTCCACACTCTTGTCATCGACCAGCTCAGGGGCAGCCTGGCTCTCTCACGCGAACAGGGCACGGAGTTCACCATCACTTTCCGCGGAGGTAATACCGTTGGAGCACATACTGATTGTCGATGATGAATCAATCATCGCAATGCATATCGAAGAGCGCCTGATCAACATGGGCTATGGTGTCGCCGGAAAAGCTTACTCAGGCGAGGAAGCCATACGAATGGCGCTCGAACTCAGGCCCGATCTGATCCTCATGGACATCATGATGCCCAACGGACTCGACGGCATCGAGGCCGCCGAGATCATTCAGGCAAAACTTGACGTACCGATCATTTTTGTCACTGCCTATACCGACGACACTTTCATTACCCGCGCAAAACCCATACAGCCTTATGGTTATGTCGTCAAACCATTTCAGGATCGCGAACTGCGCGCGATAATTGAGATTACGAAATACAAACGCGAGATCGAAAAACAGCTCGCGGAAACTCAGGTCGCACTCCGCGAGAGCGAAGATCGTTTCCGCGGCATCGTCGAACACGCCGAAGCCGGATACTTCATGATCGACGATACCGGCATCATCCGCAATGTCAACGACGCTTTCGTGCGCATGTGCAAATACGAATCCGAAATACAGGTAATCGGCCGCAATTACAGGGACTTCATCGCATACCCCGGCGACCCGCAGGTCGCACAATACAGCAGGATGGTCGATGCCGGAAAAACCGTTGCCGACGGGGATGTCGCGAGAAAGTGCAGCGATGGCACGCTTGGCTATAGCAATTTTTCGATCACTCCGATTTTTTCCGAAGGCCGCATCGTAGGCGCCGAGGGTTTCATCATCGACATCACGGGCCGAAAACTCGCTGAAATGGAAATGAAGCGGCTGAACCGCGCCCTCAAGGTGCTCTCGTCAGCCAATCACAGCGTCGTCGCGGCTACCGATGAAAAAGAGCTCCTGCAGTCAATATGCCAGACGATCGTTACTGTCGGCGGCTACCGCCTCGCATGGATCGGTTTTATCGAACAAAGCCCCGACCGTGACGTGATTTCCGTTTCGCAAGTCAGCTATACGGGACAGATCGGAGAATCAGTCGAAATCGACTTCCGTGGCAGTACTTTCGCCAATGGCAGCTTCGCCGCTGGCCCGCAGGTCACGAGGAATATCCTGAACGATCCTTCCTGCGCTCCCCTGCGCGAAGAAGCCGAAAAACTCGGTTATGCCGCCTCGATTTCTCTTCCGCTGCTTTATGACGACGAGTGCATCGGCGTCCTCAATATTTTTGCCGCCGAACCCGATGCCTTCGATACCGAAGAAAATAAACTGCTCAACGAACTCGCCGACAACCTGGCATTCGGCGTCGTAACTCTCAGGACACGCATCATGCGCCACCTCGCGGAAGAAAAACTCCGCGTTTCCGAAGAACTCCACCGCAAACTCATTGCCGCTTCCCCAGACACCATCATCGTCACCGATGACCACGGACAGATTACTTTCGCATCGCCAAACATCGTCAACAGCCACCGATGCCCATCCGCCGGCGAAGTCATCGGAGCTTATATCTACGATTTCATCGCGCCCGAAGAGCGCGTCTCTTATCTCCGCAATTTCCAGCGCACCCTCGAACGAGGCTCCTGCCCGCCACGCGAATTCAAGCTTATCGCCAAAGATGGCACGACTTATATTCGTGAAATCAATTCCGCTGTTCTTTCCAACAATGACGGCAAACCCACCGGCCTTGTGCTTGTATCGCGTGACAACACCGAACGAATTATCGCCGAACAGGCTCTGCGTGACAATGAGGAAAAATACCGCGCGCTTTTCGAACTGGCTTCCGATGCAATCTTCCTTATCGACGAAGACTCGTCATGCATCATCGACGCTAACAATGCTGCCATCGACCTTTACGGGTATTCCCGTGAAGATATCCGCTCGCTCGACAAATCCCAGCTTTCCTCCGCTGATGTACCCCTGCCTGAAAAGGAAACGCCACAGGTCTATCAGCGCTTCCATCGCAAGAAGGACGGTACGGTATTCCCTGTCGAAATAGCTGTCGCGCAATTCAAGTTCAAAGACCGCAACATGTCTCTCGCTTCCTGCCGCGACATTACCGAACGCAAGCAGATGGAAGACGCTCTGCGCCTCACCCAATTCACGGTCGACAATTCTTTCGACTCGATCATCTGGGTCAACAATTCCGGCAAGATCATTTATGCCAACAAGGCTACCTGCTCTTCGCTTGGCTATACGCATGAGGAACTCCTCAACCTCGACATTGCCGACTGGTATCACGAATTCGATGCGGAAAAATGGGAGGCAATCTGGGTGTCACTGCGTGAAAAGGGCTCGGGAGCCTTCGAAACCGCATTCAGGA
Source organism: uncultured bacterium (assembly GCA_964595945.1). Lineage (GTDB taxonomy): Bacteria > UBP15 > UBA6099 > UBA6099 > JAJRTR01 > CAZQSL01. Next base: position 29,640 of record CAZQSL010000019.1, on the reverse strand, counting down.
GAAAAGACAGATCGACTTTCCCCGTAGAATCCACGGGCGACTACTTCCACTACTTTGGATTTGAAATCATCTGCCTGTTCTCACGCGATATCTCCGAGCGAAAACGCGACGAAGCACTCATCCGTGACCGTGAGCAGAAACTCTCTGCCATAACATCGTCGACACATGACGCGATTGTCATGATCGACAGACTCGGAGCGATACTTTTCTGGAATCCAGCCGCCGAAAAAATGTTCGGCTACTCTTCTGAAGAAATCATCAGCCACGACCTTCGACGCCTGTTTATCCCAGGTTTTTCGGAAATCTCCAACAATGTCGACAACTCCGAATTCATCCTTTCCACTGACTCATCAGGCGGCAAAGCGCTCGAATTCGCAGCTATCGACAAGACCGGCATCGCTTTCCCTGTCGAGATAAAAATCTCGCCGATACTCAATGACCCCCATGGCAGTTCGGTCATGGCTGTCAGAGACATCACCGAACGCAAACAGTCGGAAGAACGCGTGCGCAAACTCCTGTCCGAACTCGAAACGGCAAACTCCGAACTCCAGGCATTCGCATACATGGCCTCACATGACCTCAAGTCACCGCTCGTATCCATCGAAGGCTTCACGGAAATCCTCCTCGAAGACTTTTCCGACCGCCTCGATCCTGAAGCCCAGCGCTATTTCCAGCGGATCCGCAACTCGATCAACCGTATGAAAAACATGATCGACGGACTCCTCGACTACTCCCGCATCGGACGTGTCGTTGACGAAAAACACACTATCCCATTCAACCGCCTGGTCGCCGAAGCCCTCGACTCTCTCGCATTTATGATACAGTCGCGTGGAGTACAGGTCTCTGTGCAGAATTCCGATGCCATCCTCAGTTGCGAACGCCTGCGCATGCAGCAGGTGCTTACAAATCTGATCAGCAACGCCATCAAGTACATCGGAAAAAACAACCCGGCTCCCCGCATCGAAATCGGAGTGAAGGAAATCGACGGGCAACACGCGTTTTATGTTTCCGACAACGGGATCGGCATCAGCCCCCAGTGCCATCAGCGCATTTTCCAGATGTTCGGCCGAGTGGACATGAAAGAGGACATCGAAGGCACCGGCGTCGGCCTCGCCATCGTAAAACGTATTATCGAACAGCATCAGGGGCGGATATGGGTCCACTCCGATATAGGCGCCGGTTCGACTTTTTATTTCACTATCAATGACTCGATGTGAACTCATCCACTATGAATGACCTCCCAAGGATAACAAAATGCGCCCTTGTCGTCACGTTGTGCCTGCTATTCTCATGCAACCGCGCTGACGCGGCCTTCGAGTGTGTTTCATATGAGGAATGTATGACATCAGCAGAAAAAACGCTTTCTGCAAACAACCCGGCAGCCGCGGCGGCCTACGCGAGCCAGGCGATCCCTTTCGCCCCGGACTCGGCTACGCCCTACAATGTCCTCGGCATAGCGTACTCTCGCAACGGAGATATCTCCGCCGCTCTCTCGGCGCTGGACACTGCCTTGCATCTCGATCCCGAAAACGCCCCGGCACTCAACAACATGGGATATCTTCTGCAGCAGCAGAATAATTACATGGAAGCAATCGCATATTATGACCGCGCCGCCGCTCTCTCTCCGGCCACTCCTGCCCTGCTGCTCAACCGTGGCCGCTGCCTCCTGAAAGTCGACCGTGCGGATGACGCCATCCGTGACTTCACCACAGCCATCGCTCTCGCTCCCGACCGCCCCGAGCTTTACTCCAACCGCGCAATAGCATGCCGCCAGACATCTGACTACGCCTGTGCCACAAGGGACTATTCGCTTGCCATCTCCCTTGACCCTTCCGATTACCGCACTTTCGTCAATCGCGGCGTCGTATACACCATTCTGTCAGACTACGACCTTGCCGCCGCGGATTTCGCCCATGCGATCAGTCTCAGACCCGGAGACCCGGCCGCATACATCAATCGGGGCCGCATGTCCGAGAAAAAAGGAGATGTCCAGTCTGCCGAAACCGACTATGTGAAAGCGCTTGCTCTCGCTCCGGTCAACACTGAGGCTCTTGCAGCCGCCGGCTGGTTTTTCTTTAACCAAAGCGACATGGCAAAATGCACCGATTACTTCAAAAGATATCTCGAAAAGGCATCTCCTGGCACGGAAACCGATAAAATCCGCGCCGCGTTGTCAACAATCTCAACTCCTTCGCCATCCCCCAAGTAAGCCATTATCCCCGCACGGGCCCACTTTGCCTTGTTATAACGCATGCTTTATGCCATAATCACATCCGGGAAGCCATGTTCATCAATCAGGAAGGATAATCACAGCATTTTCCCAACCCCGCGCGATGCACAAATTATTCAACCAGCTAATCACCATGATCACGGGGTCCCGCAAGGGGATCGCCGACACGATCATATCCATGATGCCGAACATTGTTTCCGTCATCACCGGATTCGCGGGATCGATACTGCTCTCGCGCCTCCTCGGGCCGGCCAATCTTGGCCGGTATGCGCTCATTGTAAGTATAGCGGCCATCACCAACGCTGTTTCCGATCTCGGCATCGGCCTCACCACCGTATTTTTCGCATCACGCGCCCATGCCGAAGGCGACAATGCCCTCCACGCGGCAATTATGCGGTGGGCATTCAGAATGCGTGTGATGATCACTCTGACCATCGCTTTGGTGATATTCACATCAAGTGGCATCATAGCACGGCACCTCTGGCATGACCCGCCCCTTCAGCCTCTGATATTGATAGCCATCATCGGCTGCATATTCACCGGATTCAATTCGGTTTCCCTGATCTTCTTCCAGTCGATCAAAAAGTTCGCCACCCAGGCCATCGTCGCGACACTTCAGAAACTTATTATTTTCGCCGGCATCGCATTCCTCTTCATCTCCCATCAGTCAGACCTGACATACGTCGTGTTTGTCGTAACGATTTCAACCGTCGTATCGAGTCTGGTCTTCCTTGCCATAATCCCGAGGTCGGCCATCATGCAGAGAAATGACTTTACCGGACTGCCCATGTTGTCAGCTCTGAAAAACCCGGCGATCGACTCTCCCGTTTTCACATCAGACAAAAACACGCATCCAAAAGGCTTTTCCGGACAGATGATACTCTACTCGCTTTTCAACATAGTTGCCGAGCAGCTCGACGTCTGGCTGATCGCGTATTTCCTTGCAAAGGATCAGGTCGGACTATACAACGCCGCATCGAGATTTCCACTGATTTTCTCCGTGTTTATCATCGGGGTGAAAAACGCCCTCTGGCCGAGGGTATCGTCGCTTACAAACCTCGATGACGGAAAAAATCTCCTGAAAAAGGTGTTAGCCGTCAGCTTTGTCGCAACCGGCGCCGGACTTGTCTATGCCGTAGCCGTGCCGATGCTTGCGCCATTGATCTTCGGCAGTCAGTTCACCGCCAGCGTACGTCTCGGACAACTTCTTTCAGCGAGAGGAGCCCTCGTCGTGCTGTGGTCACTCATTTCCATAGTCGCAAACAGATTCGGACTCATCCGCCTGCAGTGGAAAATCAGCCTCGCCCGCATCGTGATCATCGGTGCAGCCTTTATTGTCCTGTTGCCACGCGCCGGACTCATTGCCGCTACGGCATCCCTCATCGTTACCGAAATCATCACGGTTTCAATCATCACCTGGCTGATATATAATTACATGTACAAAAGAAAGGGAACGGCCTCGATCCCCAAAACCAGCGATTGAGTGTCAGTCAAGATAACTATTCATGCAGGTTTACACCACATTCACCGTGCTAACTCCCACTTACAATCGGGCTCACACATTACATAGAGTTTTTGACAGCCTTATGAAACAGTCATTCCGCGACTTCGAATGGCTCATCGTCGACGATGGCTCGACTGACAATACGCGTGAAATCGTCGAATCGTTCATGTCGAATGGGCAGTTCGACATTTGTTATCACCGCAAGCCAAATGGGGGAAAGCACACAGCCATCAATTTAGGGGTCAGGCATGCAAAAGGCATCCTGACAGTCATCGTAGACTCTGACGACTGGCTGCTCCCGGACGCTCTTGTAACACTTCACGACGAATGGAGTCGTATCGCCGATGGGGAGAAATCAGATTATTCCGGCGTGATTGGACTATGCCAGCGCCCTGACGGGACAATCGTCGGTTCGTCTTTCCCAACCGATGTTTACGATTCCACGCCATTCGAGATCAGAAGTAAAGGGAAAATCACTGGTGACAAAGCCGGCTGCAAGCGAACCGACATACTTCGCGCGTTTCCCTATCCCGAGTTCGATGGAGAAAAGTTCATGCCCGACGGCATAGTGTGGAACCGCATCGGCACCCGCTTCCGCGAGCGATACATAAACCATCCCATATCGGTGCGTGACTATCAGAAAGATGGCATTACCGCCAACAATATCCTGATCAGGATCAACAGCCCCTCTGGCTCCCGGCTTTATTACAAAGAGTATTTTCAGCTACAGCGGTCCTATATTTCAGCATTGAAGCAGGCAGTAAATTACGTCCGCTTTTCCTTCCATGCCCGCTGCACCATCCGGGAGCTTTTCGATGACATAATTTCACGCAGGAACGGACTGGCGCTGGCGATCCTTCCAGGCTATATCCTCTATCTGCGGGACAGACAAGAGATTCATTCGCACAGAAACGCATGACGGACAGGATTGAATGAAATATAAAATATCGCATTTTGTATGGAATCTTAATCTCGGCGGCGCAGAGATGATGCTGTACAATTTTCTCACCGTGGCAGACCGAGACAGGTTCGACCACGACGTGATCGTGATGAAAGACACCGGGCCGGTCGGCGCCATGATCGCTGAATTGGGCATTGCGGTCAATTCGATGGAAAGCGCCCGCAATCTTCGATTTCTGTCCGCTCTGCAACGATATCGGAGACACTTGAGAAATCGTACGCCATCAGCCATTCAGACATGGATGTATGTTGCTGACGCCGTTGGTCTTGCAGGATCGCGGCTTATTAACGGCAATATTCCAGTAGCATGGGGAGTCCACCATATTGCAGACCCATCAGCGAGCAGGATCGCTTCGGCTTCGATGAGAATTTGCCGATCACTAGCCAACTCCCCCATCGCGCCAGCCAGAATCGTATGCTGTTCGGACATAGTCAGAGACACGCATGCCGGATACGGATACCCGGCGCATCTGCTGCATGTCATAGATAATGGGATCGACACTGAGAAATTCATTCCCTGCCCCGCCGCAGGCTCTGATTTCAGAGACCGGCACAGCATACCCCGTGACGCAATAGTCGCTGGCATGGCGGCAAGGTTTCACCCGCTCAAGGACTATGGCACCGTGATCAAGGCAATAGGGATTCTCGCCAGGAATAATCCTGACATACATTTCGCCGCATGTGGCAGGGAAATCGACAGTTCCAATCACCACCTTGCCGCTCTAATCGACGCGACAGGCGCACGAGATCGCTTTCATCTGCTTGGCGTCGTCGACGACATCACGGGATTTCAGGCTTCGCTCGACATCGGGGTAATATCGACAAAAGGCGAGTCTTTCTCCCTGTCCATCGCCGAGGCGATGGCATGTGGCGTACCCTGCGTGGCGACGGACGATCCCGGTGGCCCACGGACCAAAATCGTCGGCGATACCGGCATCATCATCCCTCCTGTGGATGTCGCTGCCATGTCCGATGCTCTTGGGGAATTGCTGGCCATGTCTCCCGGCGAACGAGCTTCTCTCGGTAACAGGGCAAGGCAGCGCATCGTTGACAATTATGACATCAGGGCAACGGCCCGGAAGTATGAGCAGCTTTACGCGGACATGATACGGCAACATCAAACCACGTCTGAATGCTCAAGGTGAGATATACCAATGCATGGTACTGACCATAATGCTATACACGTGCTGCACTTTCTCACGGTAGACGGTGTTGGCGGCACTGAAATGTCCGTCAGAAAACTGGTGCAGTTCTCCACGGAAAACCACCGCACTCGCATCACTCATGACGTTGCCGTCATGGCAGCTCCGGGCGCGATGCGGGCCATGTATCATGCAGCCGGCATCGATCCCCAATATTTCAGCTGGGACAAACACTTCAACAAACTGACTGTTATCAGGAATATCGTTTCCCACCTTAAGCATCACAGGCCCGATCTCGTCATAGCATACGGCCTTCGCGTCAACATTCTGTTGCGTATCGTTTGTCTTGTTATGAAAATACCGCTGGCCGGTGGGCTTCGTGGCATTTATTCGAGCAAAAAAGACAGCCGTTTCAACGATATGCTTGACCGGATCACATTCCCCCTGTCAAGGGGATATATCTCGAATTCGCAAAGCGCGATTTCCCGCTATGCCGGACTCGGCTTCCCGCGCGGAAAACTTCACCTGTGCTACAACGGCATACGTACCGAAATATTCAGACCGGATGCCAGCAAACGGAGAGCGATCAGAGATCAACTCGGCATCACGGAAAGCACAACGGTAATCCTAAGCGTTTCGAGGCTCGCCCCGGAAAAGAACCCGGAATTTCTAATCGACGCTTTGGCTCACTGCAAAAACCCGTCCGGCATCCTGCTTGTATATGCCGGAGATGGCGTGCTCAGATCATCTCTTGAAGCAAAAGCCCTCAAGGCAGGACTTGCCGGCAATGTCAGTTTTCTTGGCTTGCGGACCGATATCGACTACCTTCTCGCCGGCGCGGATGTATTCGCGATAGCGTCTCTTAACGAAGGCATACCCAACGCTGTCATGGAAGCGATGGCTGTTGCCTTGCCAACCATTTCCACCAAGTCCAGCGGCGGCATGACGGAAATATTAGATGATGGCGTGGAAGGGTTTTTCGTGCCTCAGGGAGACGCGAGACTATTCGGTGAGATCATTGACAGGCTCGCCGCTGACAGCGATTTGCGCTCGTCGATGGGCGCTGCTGCCAGAAAACGAGCATTGGCTTTTTTTTCGATGGAAGCGATGGCTGAGAATTTCGAAAAATGTGTGGAAAAACTCCTCATCGCGCAATACCATTGATAGTGTCAACAACAGAAGGATTCGAATATTTGACTGAATATATGAGCGATCAGCAACTAGAAGAAAGAACGACGCCAGTCAGAGTGCTGTCGTTGTTGTCTCTTCTCATTTCTTTCGCATTACTGATCCTTTCAAGATATGTCGCCGATGCTGCTGGCGTGGGATTAGTGCTTGTATGCGCATCGATGTTTTATCTTGCCACTGGTGCAGCAGTCATATCATTTTCCACATGGACAGATAGTGAACGCAAGCTGCTCATTCTCTGTTTCATCACAGCCTATCTCCTCCGGTTCACCGCCTCAATCTTTCTCATCCCGGATGAGCTGTATTACCTGATGAAAATCGACGGAAGATACTATGTAGAGATCGCCAGCCGCATTTCTGCCGCCTGGCACACCTTTTCAAGTCCATATCCCATCATACACGATCTCGGAGCGCAGGCCGCCCGTGGCAGCACTCACTGGGCCATCTTCGCTTATGTCGCGGCGCATCTCAAATTCATCGACGACCCTCTTATCCTGTGCACGACCAACTCATTTCTCAGCGCAATCTGCATTTTCCATTCATACCGCATTATCCGCACGCTATTCAGTGATTTTGTGTCAGAGCGAATCGCCATAGCTGCCATGTTCTCCTACGCCCTTTTTCCGCTCTCAATTTTCTGGACTGCAAACGGGCATTTCAAGGAGCCAATAACACTTTATCTGACGACGCTGTTTCTTGATTATCTGATCGTTTTCCTGAAGGGTAAAAAGCTGGTGGCCTCCCTGATTGTGATGCTGTCGGCAATCCTGCTGCTGTCAGTTCTCAGGATGTACCTCGCTCCTCTGATGATCCTTACGGCACTGCTCGCATTCGCGTTTTTCCCCGAAAAGCCGCCAGCGGTCAAATATGCCGGGGCAGCACTCATACTGATAACAGTTGTGTTTTTCCAATCTTTCCTGACATCGCTTTCTTCCATCCACGGATTAAGTACCTTCACAGGATACGTGCAGACTTTCCTCCGCGGTCAACTTTTCAGCACTATTGTCGATACCCGCGAACGCTTCGCTACCGATGGGCCTCTGACTGCTGTCGGTCAAACGACATTTTCATCCCTTCCCCAATTTATCGCAGCACTTCCCATCGGCATCTTCAGAGTCTTTACATCACCGATACGCTGGTTTATTTATACTTCGGAGGGAAATGGATTTTCCGTTTTCTACAACAGGCTCCTGATAGCCGGCACTGCTGTATGGTACATGATGTTACCGTTTTCAGTTTTCGGATTTGTTCGACTCGCAAAAAAAAGTTTCCGGCGATTATCTCCCATTTTATTTTTTATCATTTTGACATCCATTATGTATGTCGCAATATTTTATGGCGCATCAGAACGCCGCAATATCATCTTCTATCCTTTCCTTTGTCTCTTTTTCGCAGTCGGCATTAGCGATATGAAACGAAATATCCTTCCTGCCCTTGCCGTTTTCATCCTGCTGTTTGCAGGGGTTACCGCGACAGAACTGACTCTTCCTTCAACCATCCTGCTGCTTGCCGCCCCAGGACTGGCCGTTGTGTACTCATGCGTAAAGATTGACAGACTGCTGCAAAATCGAATTGATTCTCACAAGAATGGATAGCCTCACAAGTGGCCAGTGTACCCCCAATAAAAATATTACATATTGTCTCTCGGCTGAATGTCGGCGGACCGGCGATACATGTGCTTTCACTTTCAGAAGACTTGCCGCCGGAACGTTTTGAAACCCTTGTCATCTACGGGCAGGTCGCGCCAGGAGAAGAGGAAATGATCGGCTATCGCGGACTCGATGCCTCGCGTAAGTTTTTCATACCCGAACTCGGCCGGGAGCTTCATCCCATAAGAGACATTTCGACTCTGATCAAGCTCATTCGCATAATACGACGCGAGCGCCCTGACATCGTACACTCTCACGCCGCAAAAGCAGGTGCGGTCGGCAGAGCCGCCGCCTGGCTATGCCGTGTGCCAGTGATCGTCCACACCTATCATGGCCATGTGTTCAAAGGGTATTTCTCACCCTTAAGAACTTCTTTTTTTGTTGCCATAGAAAAAATGCTCGCACATATTACCACACGAATCATTGCGATCAGCCCACGCCAGCTCGAAGAAATATCGGATATTCTGAATGTTTCGCGCGAACGATTTGCACTCGTTCCCCTCGGGTTCGACCTTTCCCGTTTTTCTTACTGCCGCAGTCAGTCCGGCGATGAATTCAGAGATGCGGTGACAACTGACCCTGCAAAAAAAATCGTCTCGATAATTGGCAGAATCACTGCCATAAAAAACCATCGTCTGTTCGTAGACGCTGCCGCCACCGTATGCGAAAAGCGTAACGACGTGCTTTTTGTAATTGTCGGCGATGGCGAGGACAGAGAAATGATTTCCGCATACGCAAAGGAACAGGGACTTTCTGACAGCATCGTTTTCGCCGGCTGGTGGAAAGACATCGAAAAAGTCTACGCCGGGACAGATATTACCGTACTCACGAGCATAAACGAAGGCACGCCGGTGTGCCTCATCGAATCACTCGCTTCCGGGGTGCCTGTCGTATCCACCGACGTCGGCGGTGTATCGGATATTGTGAGAAATGGTGAAACGGGTTTTGTCGTTCCTCCCGGAGACGCACAGGCAATTGCAGCTTCCATATTGACTCTGCTCGACAACCAGCCTCTCTGCTCCATGATGGGAAAAGTGGGTATGTCCGACATGCAGTCCAGATATTCTTTCACTCGCCTTGCCTCGGATATCACACATCTGTACAACACCCTGTCCGAGCGAAAAGACAAATAAACATTTGCGCCCGGACTTGTTTTTGAATCCCGTCAGAGTGCATTATAATAATGTATACAACCGATCGGAAAAGGAGAATTCTACAATGCAGAAGATCACTTCTATCCTGCTGTCGGCAATCGTAATCGTGCTCAGTTCCGTGGCAGCGTCAGCAAACGATTTTTCCTATGATCCCAAGTCTATCCAGAAATTGTCTTACGAAATCGCTGTCACTATCACTTCGACACAGGATGTCTTTTCTACAGAACAAGCCCGACAAAAATCACCGGAATCATTCAATATGGAAATGGCCGTCGGCTACACCCAGACAACGCTCCCCACGTCGACAGCGGGCAAAATTGCAGTGATCAATTCTTTCGACTTTCTCCGCGTGAAAGGAGAAAAGGGAGAGCAAATTTTCGTTTCGCGCGATACGATCGCAAGTGACAAAAGCATAGCCTCAAATCCGATATCCAGAATTCTCGATGTAACCTTCAATACAGAATTCGACTCGAAAGGAAATATCACAAAGTACGAAGGTATCGAAAACATCCAGAAGATACTCCCCACAACCGATCTCAAGATGATACTGTCGCTCAACATCATTCCTTTTCCGGACAAAGCCATCGCACCAGGCGATACATGGCAGACCCCTCTTCCAGAATACTACAACCCGGCTAATGGGATCACTGACACTGAAGGCCAGCTATTATTCACCCTCAAGGAAATCAGGGATACACCTGCCGGGCAAGTAGCTGTCATCTCGCTCAATTACGAGCGCGACCTTTCATCGGAAATGAGCAAAACTTACGAAGAGATGGGCATGAAAAACAACGATGTCAAGAAAACCACCGTGGCATTCACCGGCGAAATAGAGTGCGACATGTCCACAAAAATGGCTTCGAAAGCCGACTATGTCGTCAAATATTATTCCCTGTCCTACATGAATTTTCCCGCGGAGGAAGGGACAACTACCATGGGCACGGAAATAGACCTTACCGCCAATTTCGCTTTGAAAATGAAATCTGGCCACAGATGAGGCGCACATCGAAAACCGGGCCATCCGGTTAATGGATTTTGGCTTATACTGAATATCAATAGAAATCACCCATCCATTGTTATTGAAGCCCCCCGGAGATAAACCCTGCTCTTGTGAAAACATGTGTGTATTATTCGCGTAATCCGTGTAATCCGTGTCAGAAAGTCCATATCGTTTTCGATGCTTCGCTCTCGACAGACCAAACTATACATAGGGAAACTCAATTGATATTTCGTATAAGATGAACATTACAGCAAGATTCTTCGCTTCGCTCAGAATGGCTGGCTTTTCGTAAATCAGTTCAAATGAGTCAGGATTACCGAAGGAATATATCCAACGTTTTGATTGCTTTCAGGATATCATGCCAAACCGCCATGTAAACGAATCGGCATCAAACCCCCAGCATCGAATCGCGGAACCCAAGCCCCTCAAGATTACCTCCCTCAAGCCTGTCCACGCATGCGGCGAACACCACATCGCACGGGATCTGATGGACATAACCATGCTTGAGCGTTTCAGGCGACTCCGAGTCCCATCCGTCAGGCCGTTTTTTGTAGATTGTACACGCCTGAAGTCCGCGCGGATACCATCCGATGCCCGCAGCCGCATCGAAATCCGGGAACACCCCGACTACAGCAGTGCCCACCGCGTTGGCGATATGAGTTGGCCCGGTCGAACCACCCACCAGCACATCGCACGCGCGCAACACACCGCACAGGTCTATCAGCGGCATGCCGCCGGTCCAACTGACATTCGGCCTTTTGATGATTTCAGCGAAAAATGGTTCTGCGTCAGCTTCGAACGGGCCTCTGACGATAAGCACATTGTATCCAGTATCCGACAGGCGCCGGGCCAATTCTGCAAAATTGAAGTATCCCCATTTCACTGCGGGTATCGAGCCCCCGATACACAGAAACACTGTCTTTCCGCCCGAAGGGAATTGCGTCGAAACAAAATCACGCCCCTTTTTTTCAACACTTTCCGGAAGCGTCAGATACTGTAGCTGGTCGAGCCGATCACGCGTGGCGTCAACCCCTATCGGACGGAGCACCCGCAGGTAATGCTCGTGCATGTGACGGTCCGGCGAATTGTCCACATGCGTTATATACGCCTTCCGGTCAGGAGATGTCACCATGGGTATCCGTGCAAGGTACGACCATGCGGCATACATCTTCTTGTATCGAAATATAGCCGCGGCAGCCGGCCGTAACCTGACTGTTCTTGCAAACGCACGAATTATACCGATCAGTCTCCCGTCGCGTATTTTCTGGAGCAGCTTTGCCTTGCTGGAATTGATGAAAATAATCTCGCCCAACTCAGGAACTAACGGCAATAAGTCGAGATACCTCGAGTCTTCCTTGACAATCGTCAGGATTTTCGCACCAGGTAGACTCTCTCTCAGCACTCTCACTGCCGGGATAGTGTTTATGAAATCGCCAATGCCAGGGAGTGTCATGAATAGCAGGATATCCTTGCGTCCGTCAGCCAATTGTTCACCATTTCCTTCCCCGAAAAACATGTTATTAACATATAACACTCGCGCGTTATCCCATCACTCCGTATCAACACCAGATGGCCCTGAGGAATATATACTACCTGTCACTCATACCGGTCAACAGTGGCAGTCTCATGCCGCGTCACGCAATGGGCTGAGTCGCAAACCCATCAAGACATACTCCCGTGCGCTGCCCAAACGAAAACGCGCCACTCTTCTCCCTCATCCATGATACCTCAAAAGCTGTCCGCCTTCCCTCGACATTTCGACATGCCTGCCAATTCAGTCCATCAAACCTGGAATACAGACGCCTGCAAAACGACTTGGTTATAAAGGGCGCTGGCGGATGCGTGTGACGTTGTCGGCGGGACGGCGCTTACGCTGAGCGGCGACCTGGGCGACGACTGACTGCTGGCCGGTGCGGGGCGCGCCGCGAAGTGTCTGTATCTCCCGCACCATGTTTTCGAAAATCTGCACGAAATCCCATACGGTCACATTGTCGGCCGGCTTTTCCGGGACATAGCTCGAATAGGTCTCGAACGCTATTGCCATGACGTCACGCGTCTCCTCCATGTCACGGCTGAGACGTGTGATGAGATCGTTCTGCTTCTGGAGATCGCGGTTCTGGACTTCGAGCTGGGAAATTTTTTCGTTCATTTTCACGATGAGTGTATTTTGCTGCTGGAGTTTTTTGTTCTGCGATTTCAATTCATCGACCTGAGCGGCGAGACGGGCTATCATCGTTTCCTTTTGTGCAAGCTGCCTGCTGTCCGATTTGAGCTGTTCGATCTGCTCTTTCATCTGTTCGATCCTGAAAGAGTCGTGCTGGACTGCGCGGAAGGCTGTTTCGAGTTCGATGTTACGCGAGTAGAGCTTGGGGATGATCGAGTTTTCCTTCTGGAGATTTTTCACCTGGGCGCGGAGTTCCTGCACACGCGACTGGAGGAGTTTGAGAGTGGATTCCTTTTGATCGGCTGCGGCGCGTAGGTTGGCGTTTTCCTTGATCTGGGTGCAGAGCTGGTCGATGACTTCCGTCTGCTTCTGCACACGCCCCGAGGCAGTTTGGGAGTTTTCCTTTGCCGCCTTGAGCTCCTGTTTGAGCTTTTTGATTTCGGATTCGGCGATAGAGAGTTTTGATTTTGCGTCGTCCTCCCTGCCGGCTGCGATAACGGTGAAAAATGCGTCATCGTTGAACGTCTCAGGATCGGAAATGGCGTCGCGGAGATTGCGCTGGTGGCGCGTGCAGAGTTTGGACGCGGTCCACGGGCTGAGTTTTCTGAGAGCGATTAGCACGCTCTGGTTAAGGATATGTTCGTAAGGGAGATATTCGCGGTCTTCGATACATATTCGGCAGTAATGTATGGAGTCGTCGCAGACCTGGCGGATGAAGTTGAGGAGACGTTCGGCCGCCTCGGAGGGATGGGCGGCGTGAATGACTATCTTGCCGCGCTTGAGCTGGAAATTCCACGGGGTACGCAGGACATCGGGACCGGGCTGAACCATGTTGTAGATTTCACGATTTTCAATGACGATTTCGAGCGCGCCTGGAGGCCCCGTCACGCGCATTTTTTCGCCACTGATGACGAGTTCGACAAATGGCGTGACGCGCGATGTGACTGATGCCGTGGAGAAGTGAAACATGACGACAAAGCATGCGCGGAGGATTTCGAGATCGGATATTGGATTGGGATCACGAGTGATCGAGTCAGGCAGATCATCCATGCAATTCTGGTCGCTGCAGATGGGGCAAAGATCGTTATCTTCGGGTCTGTCGGTGCGGGGGACATATTGCAGTCCGCATTTCGGGCATGGCTTGAACTCATTGAGCGAGCGTGCCCTGGCAAGCCATTCGTCATATCGCTTTTTACGTTTGTTATCGCCGATCACGCCGAATGCGCGGTTGATGATCGACATCTCGCGCTCTGCAACTTTCTGGAGCTTGGGTCCGAGGGTGCGGACCTGATCGGGATGGTACTCTTTGCACTTTTGCCTGTAGGCTTTTTTGACAGTCTGTTCGTCCGCGAAGTCGACGGTTTCGAGCAGCTGATAATAGTTGAGCATTTTTGCGTCCTGTTAAAGCCTTGTTTTTAAGCCATTTGCGCTTGCCATCATATTTTACTCCTATTTGGATGGGATGGAACTAATTTTTGATGAATTTTACCCCTGTTATATAATCATGCGGCAATGTGATCAAAAGTCGTTTATGAGTCCTGTAATGTGATTAATGTTACAAATAGTGGTTTATTTTAATTTTCCTCTTAAGCTTTCTCTATTAATAACGATAATAAAATAAATGGGAATATACGCCCAATCGAAATACGACAAGAAAGTGCAACGATAGATACAGAGACATCGCTGCTGCGGAGTGATGAAATCCGGGGGTTTTATATGAAATTATCCAGAATTGCGGTTCATGCGTTTGCCATCGCCATTATCACGGTGATGGCATTTTCGACGCGGGCGCTTGGCGGCACCACATCGGTCAGCCGGGAATTCGACGCGGGATGGCATCTCGTATCGTTCCCCGAGCCGACGCCAGATGCGAACCTGTGTACATTCGTAGCCGGATTCGACCGCCGCGCGACGGTTTTCACCTACGAAAGCGGCGCGTTCCGCGATTGCACATCCGGAGCCATCACCAATCAGCACTGGCGCGCCTACTGGATCAATTTTTCAGCCGCTACCACGATTTCATACACACCGGCCAATGATTATGACGAAACCCCGCTCACGCTCTCGCGAGGGTGGAATCTCGTTGGCATCGCCGGCATGGACATCCGTTCTTGGACATCCATGCTGTTCGCCAACCAGTCGGCGCTCGCATCCATCGCACAGGGATTCAAGTCGCCATTCGCATTCGACACGGGATCAGGCTCATACTCGCCGCTCGACATACTCAACCCCTGGCAGGGCTACGCGATATACTCCCCCATCGACGTAGACATCAGCGCCAGCGGCGTTTCATTTCCCACTGACAGCATTTTCGTAGACACCTCTCAGACCGGCACCACCACGGTTTCCATCGAAGGCATCGGCTCAGTCGAAATCGTCTCCGGCCAAGTCATCGTACAGATCGATCCGGCACTGCTACAGCAGGCTATCACGGCCATCACCGCCAACGGCGGCTCAGTCATCGGCAGCAACCCGCGCCTCGGCATACTCCAGGTGCAATTGCCTGCAAGCACTTCGCTCGCCCGGTCACTCAACACTTTCGCAAGCTCGATCCCCGGCGAAATGGCCACAATCCCCAATATCGTATTCGCCCCGTCCGGCGAAACCGTTTCACTCGGCAAAGTCATGCCGGCATGGTGGCAGCAGAAAATCAGACTCACCGATACCACGCTACCCGCGCCACAAGCTTTGCCACTCATCGCTGTCATCGACACGGGAGTCAACCCCGCACTCTCCACACTCGCTGGCCGCATCGAAAGCCCCATCTCATTCGCTGCCGGAGATGCCTCCGACCCCACAGGCCACGGCACGTCACTCGCGCACCTCATCGCCGGCGCATCGGAAACCAATCCCGGCGTATGTCCCTCATGCCGCATCATACCGGTCAAAGTCTGCGACGACAGCGGCAACTGTCCGTTGTTCGCGGTCGCGAGCGGCATCACCGCGGCAGCCGACGCTGACGCGGACATAATAAACATCAGTCTCGCAGCCGAAGTGCCCGCCGATTCGCCGGCCGCAGTGATTTTACAGTCTGCGATCGACTACGCGGCATCAAAAGGCGCAATCGTCATCGCCGCCGCCGGCAACTCGGCAATCGACGCAGGCGGCGCACTGCCAGCTTCGCTCACCGGCATTACTGCCGTCGCGGCGACCACCAATTCCGACAACCTTGCCGACTTTTCCAATCGCGGCTCATCCGTCGGTATAGCGGCACCCGGCGCATTCATCACTTCCCAATCCACAACAGGCGCTGTAAGCATCAGCGGTACATCCGTTGCAGCAGCCATCGTTTCCGGCGCGGCAGGCCTTTTCCAGTCAGTGCGCCCCGACATGCCAACTGCCTCCATCACCGCCCGCCTGATCAGCACCGCCGACCACGGCGCGCCCGCGGCATCTCATATCGCGGGCGGACGCCTCGATGTCTTCGCCGCTCTCTCTGATTTCATCACCCCCAACCAGCCACCGGTCATCCATTCGCTGTCGGCCTCTCCGCTTTACATCAACCCGGGTGAGACAACGCAACTCTTCGTCTCGGCCACCGATCCCGAAAACCAGCAGCTATCGACCCGTTGGGAATCCGACGCAGGCACATTCACAGCACAGTCCGATCACTCCGCTGTCTGGAATGCTCCCACCAACCCTGGCATATACACGATCAGGGTGATCGTTACAGATTCTGCAGGAGGGTCGGCGGTTTCATCAGTCACCGTCCGCTCCGGCACCAACGGTGTCCTCGCGCTCCGGATCACGCCTGCAGTTGCAATCACCACGGGCGCCAATCCCGTATCACTCAAAGCCGATGCCGCTTACGCAGGAAACATCGTTCGCGAGATACACCCCCTGTGGACAGTCGCCGAAGGCGCTGGCACGATCACATCGACCGGCATATTTGTGCCCACTTCAAGCGGCCGCGCCATCGTCTCTGCCTGTATCAATACCGTATGCACGACAGCCGAAATCCACACTGACCCGGTCACTATGCCGGTCCTCAAACCCGCGGCTTTCAGCCCAGTAATCACCAGCGTAGATATCAATCCGGGTTCGATCCCTCCCGATGGCACAACCCTCGCAACCATCACGGCCACAGTATCCGACGGCGACGGCATCGGCGATATTACATCAGTTCGCGTCAACCTCGCATCGATCGGCGGCTCCGCGACTACAGCACTATATGACGACGGGCTCCACGGCGATGGCGCTTCTGGCGACGGCGTATACGGAGTATTCGCAACCGCCGCAGTCGGCACCACTCCCAACAGCTACACACTTACCATCACGGCCACCGACTCGTCCTCAAATACCGGCACCGGATCGGGCGCGCTGACTGTTTCAGCCGTCAACTCTGCGCCTGTCGTATCGACCTGCTCGTTCTCACCGGCATCACTCCAGCCCAACGCCGTTTCGACCACCACCCTCACCTGCACAGTCACCGATGCCAATGGCAACCTTTCAAGCGTCGCCGTCGATCTCAGCGCTATCGGGGGCTCCCCCACTGCGCCTCTAAGCAACACATCAGGCTCCACGTGGTCTCGCAGCGGCATCACGGTCGCTCTCGGCACAGCCACCGGCGCAAAATCCCTCACCATCACTGCCACCGACTCCTCATCGGCAACCGGCTCCAACACCGCCACCCTCACTGTCATTGCGCTCAATAACCCACCAGCCGTATCCGCCTGCTCCTTCTCCCCCAACTCCATCACTGCAAACAGCTCGACCACCACCACCCTCACCTGCACAGTCACAGACAGCGAAAGCAACATCTCCACAGTAACGGCAAATCTCACAGCCATCGGCGGCGCGGCGGCTGCGCCTCTCACCAATACATCCGGCTCCACATGGACACGCACCGGCATCACAGCCACAACCGGCACCACACCCAACACGTATTCAATTTCAGTAACCGCGACCGACTCCTACTCTTCCACCGACACCGGAGCCGCGGCGCTCGCAGTCACCGCGCCCAACACCGCACCATCAGTCTCGGCATGTTCATTTTCACCCGCATCCATTCCCGCAAACGGGGTCACTACCTCCACGCTCACATGCACAGTCTCAGACGCCGAGGGCAACCTGTCATCCGTGACAGCCGATCTCTCCGGCATCGGAGGCTCCACCACAGCTTCCCTTTCACTCGTCTCCGGCACCACATGGCGCCGCACAGGCATCACAGCCGCACTCGGCACTGCCGCCGGTGCAAAAACCATTACCACCACAGCTACCGACTCGTCATCCGCCACGGGCTCTTCCAACGCCACGCTTACCACCACCGCATTCAATGTCGCTCCCGTCATCGGCTCATGTTCATTCACTCCCGCCGCAGTTTCCGCCGACGGCGTCTCGACCACCACCCTCTCCTGCTCTGTCACCGATGCCAACAGCAACCTCTCCACTGTCACAGCCAACCTTTCATCCATCGGCGGCTCCACAACTGCCGCCCTCACCAATACATCCGGCTCCACATGGGAACGCACTGGCATCACAGTGCCACTCGCAACCGAGACAGGCGTCAAATCAATCACCATCACAGCCACCGACCTGTCCGCTTCGACCGACTCGGGTACAGCCTCTCTCACGGTCAATCCACCCAACACCGCCCCATCGGTCTCCGCCTGTTCATTCTCCCCGGGCACCATCGCTGCCGACGGCACAACCGCCACGACCCTCACCTGCACCGTCACCGACACGGAATCCAACCTCTCGACCGTCACTGCCAACCTTTCCGCCATCGGCGGCTCATCAACCGCCGCTCTCACCAATACATCCGGTTCGACATGGTCACGCACAGGCATCACGGCAGCCGTAGGCTCCACTCCTGGAGCCACCTCGATCACCGTCACGGCGACGGACACACTCACCGCCACCGGCACATCGTCCGGCACGCTCACCATCACAATGTTCAACGTGGCCCCTGCCATTTCCTCATGTTCCTTCTCACCGAACACCCTTCCCGCCGACGCAACTTCTGCCACCACTCTTACCTGCACCATCACCGATGCCAACAGCAACCTCTCCACCGTCACAGCCGACCTCACATCCATCGGCGGCTCCGCTGCCGCCACTCTCACAAACACATCCGGCTCCACGTGGGAACGCACTGGCATCACCGCCCCAACCGGCACTTCCCAGACCGCGAAGACCATTACCACAACTGCCACCGACGCTCTCGGACTCACCGACACTAACAGTGCCATCGTCACAGTGACCGCCCCCAATGTCGCTCCATCCATCTCTGCGTGTTCATTCTCTCCAGCCTCAGTCGCCGCCAACGGCACCACTACAACCGTCCTCACCTGCACCGTCACCGACACCAACAGCAACCTCTCCACCGTCACAGCCGACCTGACGGCAATCGGCGGCACCGCATCCGATCCACTCACCCTCGTATCCGGCTCCACATGGCGCCGCTCTGCCATAACCGTCGCGACATCATCGACAGCCGGCGCTAAAACCATCACAATAACCGCTACCGACGCCTTCGCAGCCACCGGCACCAGGACAGCAACCCTGACCGTCACGGATCCAGCGCCCACGATCTCCACATGTTCCTTCTCTCCCACTTCCGTCGTCGCCAACGGCGTATCCACCACCGATCTCACCTGCTCGGCCACAGACACCAACAACAACCTATCGACCGTCACCGTCAACCTCTCGGCACTCGGCGGCTCCACAGCCGCAGCACTCACCAACACCTCCGGCTCCACATGGTCACTCACCGGCATAACTGCCGCCACCGGCACAACCACCGGCGCGAAAACCATCACCACCACCGCCACCGACTCATCCGGCGGCACCGGCACCAAAACCGCCTCACTCACCATCACCCCCCCACCCACTGCCCCAAACATCTCGGCATGCTCATTTTCGCCCACATCCGTTGCCGCAGACGCCACCACGACCACCATCCTCACCTGCACTGTCTCCGACGTCAACAGCGACCTCTCGGGCGTCTGGGCCGACCTATCTCCACTCGGCGGCTCGGCCTCTGCCACCCTTTCTATCGTCTCGGGTTCCACCTACAGAAAGACTGCCATCACCGTAGCATCAGGCACCACCCCTGCCCTCTACTCGATAACGACCGGCGCATTCGACGCAGCGGCCAACTCCTCGACATTTTCCGCATCGCTCACTGTCACCGATCCGAAACCCACAATCTCCACCTGCGTATTTTCCCCGACCTCCGTCACAGCAAACGGCATCGCCACTACCGACCTCACATGCACAGTCACAGACATCAGCAACAACATTTCGACAGTAACCGTCAATCTTGCCACGATCGGCGGCACCACCACTGACGCACTCACCAACACATCCGGGTCCACATGGACACGCAACGGCATCACCGTCGCCACCGGCACTTCGACCGGCGCAAAAACTCTTACAATAACCGCCACAGACACAGCCGGCGGCACCGGCACAAAAACCGCTTCCCTCACAGTCACCGCGCCGACATCACCTCCCGTCATCTCTTCATGTACCTTCTCGCCCGCTTCCGTCGCAGCCGACGCAACGACTGCCACCATACTCACATGCACTGTCTCAGACCCCAACAGCGACCTCTCCGCCGTATGGGCCGACCTCTCCGAAATCGGCGGTTCAGCCTCCGCTACGCTCTCACTCGTCTCCGGCTCCACCTACAGAAAGACAGCCATCACCGTCGCGACATCGACCGTCATTTCCGCCCACTCCATCCCCATATCAGCCATAGACGCAGCCGCCAACCGCACGGATTCCACAGCCAACCTCACCGTCACTGACCCAAAACCCTCAATATCCGCCTGCGCATTCTCACCTGCCTCAGTCGTCGCCAACGGCAGTTCCACCACCACCCTCACCTGCACCGTCACAGACGCCAATGAAAATCTTTCGACCGTCACCGTCAACCTCTCGGGCATCGGCGGTTCGTCGACTGCCGCCCTCGTCAACTCATCAGGCTCCACTTGGACACTCGCAAACATCACCGTCGCCACCGGCACATCTACCGGCGCGAAAACCATAACCACCACCGCCACCGACTCAGCCGCCGGCACTGGCACAAAAACCGCTTCACTCACAGTCCTCGCAACATCCACTCCTCCATCAATTTCCGCATGCGCCTTTTCCCCCGCTTCAGTCGCCGCCGACGCTACCACTACCACAGCCCTCACCTGCACCATCTCCGACGTCAATGGAGACCTGTCATCCGCATGGGCCGACCTCTCCGAAATCGGCGGTTCAGCCTCCGCTACGCTATCTCTCGTTTCTGGTTCCACCTACCGCCGCACAGCCATCACCGTCGCGACTTCGACCATCATTTCCGCCCACTCCATCCCAGTCTCAGCCATTGACGCCGCCGCAAGCCGCACAGACTCCACAGCCAACCTCACAGTCACTGACCCGAAACCAGCCATCTCCTCCTGCTCTTTCTCACCAGCATCAGTCGTCGCCGACAGCACCGCCACCACCACCCTCACCTGCACCGTCACAGACGCCAATGAAAACCTCTCGACAGTCACCGTCAACCTCTCAGGTATCGGTGGCTCTTCAACTGCCCCCCTCGTCAATTCTTCAGGCTCCACATGGACTCTATCCAATATCACCGTCACCACCGGCACCACAGCCGGAGTAAAAACCATCACCACCACCGCCACCGACTCCGCTGGCGGCACAGGCACCAAAACCGCATCTCTCACCGTCACGGCTCCCACCGCACCACCATCAATATCCGCCTGCACCTTCTCACCGGCATCCATCCCCGCCAACAACTCAACAGCCTCCGTCCTCACCTGCACCGTCTCCGACGCCAACAGCAACATCTCATCGGTATGGGCCGACCTCACACAAATCGGCGGCTCTGCCTCCTCGACTCTCACACTCGTTTCGGGCTCGACCTATCGCCGCACTGCCATCAAGGCTGCCACCACTTCCGCAACAGGCTCACTGACCATACCCGTCTCTGCCATCGACACCACATCCAACCGCACCGACTCCTCCGCAACGATCACTATCAGCGATCCCGCTCCAGCGATTTCCACATGCTCATTCTCTCCGACATCCATCATCAACGACGGCTCCACCTCCACCACCCTTACCTGCACCGTCACCGACGCTAACAGCAATGTTTCATCCGTTTCCGCCAACCTCACCACAATAGGCGGCTCTTCGTCCGCCGCCCTCTCCAATACATCAGGCACGACATGGGCGCTCTCCGGCATCACCGCACCCGGCGTCACGGCCGCCGCCTACACGATCACCACCACCGCCACCGACGCCTCCGGCGGCACCGGCACCAAGACCGCCTCTCTCACCGTCACGGCTCCCAACCAGCCGCCGGCATTCACATCATGCACATTTACACCCTCCACTCTGCCCGCCGGCACGGCTTCCACATCCACCCTCTCCTGCACCGTCACCGACATCAACAGCAACATCTCCACCGTCACAGCCGACCTCACGCCAATCGGAGGCGCCGCCGTCACAGCCATGACCCTCGCAAGCGGCAAATATTCCAAGACCGGCATCAAACCAACTGCCGCGACTCCAGCCGGCACTCACTCAATCACCGTAACAGCCACCGATTCCAACTCCGCCACCGCCACCTACGACATCCCCTTCACCGTCACCGACCCCGCTCCCACTATCTCCACCTGCGCATTTTCTCCCACTTCCATCCCCGCCAACGAATCGACCACCACAATCCTCACCTGCACCGTCTCCGACCTCAACAACAACATTTCCTCAGTCGCGGTCAATCTCTCATCTATCGGCGGCTCTGCCACTGCAACCCTCTCATTCGTCTCCGGCACCACCTACCGCCTCACAGGCATCACCGCCGCAGGCGGCACGGCAGCCGGCAGCAAGACATTCACCATCACCGCCACCGACCTCAACGGCAGCACCGCCACAAAAACAGCCGCACTCACCACAACCGCTTACAACATGCCCCCTGTCGTATCAGCATGCGCATTCTCCCCGAGTTCCATCCCAGCCAACGGCATTACATCCACCACACTCACCTGCACCGTAACAGACGCCAATGGCACTACACCGTCGATCGTATCAGCCAACCTGTCCGCAATAGGCGGCTCATCATCAGCGAATCTCACTCTCGTCTCAGGCACCACATGGCGCCGCACAGGCATTACGGCTCCCTCGGGTACTACACTTCAGCCATACACCATTACCGTCACGGCGACCGACCCATCTCTCGCCACCGGCTCTGCCACGGCAAATCTCACTCTCACTGACAGCAACATCGCCCCGGTCATAACTTCCTGCGCATTCTCCCCTGCCTCAGTCGAAGCCACTGGCGCAGACACCACAACCCTCGAATGCGTCGTAGATGACGCCAATTCCAATCTCTCCACCGTTACGGTCAACCTTTCATCCATCGGCGGCTCCGCCACTGCCGCTCTTACAAACACATCCGGCACCACATGGCGCCGCACAGGCATCACCGTCTCCTCAGGCACCACCCCCGCCACTATGAACTTCACCATCACCGCCACTGACTCCGCCGCCGCGACCGACAGCAATTCCGCCACCCTCACCGTCACATCTCCCAACTCCGCCCCCAGCATCTCCGCCTGCTCGTTCTCACCTGCCACCATTACCGCCAACAACGTCACCACCACCACCCTTACATGCACCGTCACCGACGCAGACTCCAACCTGTCATCCGTCTCCACCGACCTCTCATCCATCGGAGGTCTCTCGTCGGTCGTACTCGCAAACACCACCGGCTCCACATGGCGCCGCACCAATATCACTGTCCCGTCATCAGTCGCCGGCGGTTCTTACACTGTCACAATCACCGCCACCGACTCCCTCGCGGACACATCATCGACCACTGCAACACTCAACGTCACGGGCTACAACGTCCCGCCGGAAATCGCCTCCTGCTCTTTCTCCCCTGCCTCTCTGATATCTGACGGCTCCAGCACAACCACCCTCACATGCTCCGTCTCCGATACTAATTCCAACCTCTCGTCCGTAACTGTCAATCTCACATCCATCGGAGGTTCGGCCACTGCCGCCCTGACCAACACATCAGGCTCGACATGGACCCTCGCCAACATCACGGCACCCACCGGCACAACCCCCGCAACCTATTCCTTCACAGTCACGGCAACCGACAGTGCGGCTTCGACCGACACCAACTCCGCTTCCCTGACGATCTCACAGCTCAATGTCGCCCCCGTCATCTCAGCCTGCACCATGACCCCTGACACCATTTCCGCCAATGCCTCAGCCGCATCTGTCCTCACCTGCACCGTCACTGACGCCAACAATAACCTCGGCACCGTCACCGTCAACCTCTCAGCAATCGGTGGCGCCGCTTCCGCCTCACTTACCAAGGTCGGTACGACCACTACATGGCGCCGCACAGGCATCACTGCCGCCATCGGCACTGCCGCCGCCACTTATCCTTTCACAATCACCGCCACCGACCTTCAATCCGCCACCGCCACTTCTACGGCATCACTCTCAGTCACTGCATACAACCCCCCGCCTGTCATCTCAGCCTGCTCCTTCTCACCATCCACAATACTCAACAACGGCACGACAACCACCAACCTCACCTGCACCGTCACCGATGCCAACAGTGACCTCGTTTCCGTCATCGCCGACCTCTCCGCCATCGGAGGCGCGGCATCGTCCACCCTCACTCACACCACAGGCAACACTTATGTTTATTCCACCATTGCCGCCGCTTCCGGCACCACCCCCGCCACATACAACATCGACGTCACCGCTACCGACGCCGCCTCTTCCATCGACTCGGGTTCATACGCATTGATCGTTTCTCTTCCCAACTTCCCGCCTTCCATCTCCAACTGCTCATTCACTCCATCCTCGATCCGCGGCGACGGTATCGTCACTACCATCCTCCAGTGCACCGTTTCTGACGTAAACAACAACCTCAGCTCCGTCAAAGTCAACCTCTCGCCCATAGGAGGCCTCTCATCCGCCTCACTCACAAGCGCAGGCTCCAACATCTGGCGCAAAACAGGCATCACCGCCCCATACGGCACAGCCTCATCCACTTACTACATGACCGTTACCGCCACCGACTCAGCAGCGGCGGCCGCCACTTCTGCCGTCCAGCTCGACGTCAACACCCAAAACTCTCCACCTTCTGTGTCATCCTGCACCTTCTCGCCTGCATCCATCGCCGCCAACGCTTCCACCACTTCCACCCTTGCCTGCACCATCAATGACGCTGACTCCAACGTCACATCCGTCATCGCAGACCTCACTCCTATTGGCGGCGCAGCCTCCGTCGTCCTCACCAAGGTCGGCACAACCACCACTTATCAGAAAACCGGCGTCACAGCCGCCATCGGCACCCTCCCTGGCAGCCACTCAATCACCGTCACCGCTACTGACTCGATGTTCGCCACCGGCTCCGCCACGCCGTCCATCACTACGACCGACCCCACGCCAGTAGTATCCACCTGCGCGTTTTCGCCCACAAGCATCATCGCTGACGGGACATCTTCCACTCAGATCACATGCACGGTCACAGACGCCAACTCCAATATCTCAGGAGTTTCCGTCGATCTGACATCCATCGGAGGCGGCGCATCGACAGCCCTCACGAACATCAGCGGCACCTCCTGGCGCGCCACCGGCATCACTGCCCCCTCCGGCACCACCCCCGCCTCCTACCCCCTAATCGTCACCGCCATCGACACGTCAGGCGGCACTGGCACACGGTCCATTTCACTCACCGTCAACGCTCCCAATGTCGCCCCTGCCGTCTCCGCATGCACCTTCGCTCCATCATCCGCGCCTGCTGACAATACCACCACAACTGTCCTCGCCTGCACTGTCACAGACGCCAACTCCAACATTTCGACCGTCACTGCCGACCTCACCCAGATTGGCGGCGCGGCATCTGTAGCCCTCACAAAAGTCGGCTCCACGACCACTTATCGAAAAACAGCCATCAAGGTCGCTACAGGCATCGCCACCGGCACTTATTCAATACCGGTGACCGCCACTGATACCGGCTCTCTCTCCGCTTCCTCAACTGCATCGATCACCGTCACCAACCCGCCACCAACCATCTCCACCTGTTCTTTCTCTCCCGCCACTGCCCCTGCTGACGCCACCACTACCACTACTCTCACCTGCACAGTATCCGATCTTTCCAATGATGTTTCTCAAGTCGCAGTCAACCTCTCACCCATCGGCGGCGCCACTCAGACCTTCACCAATACCACCGGCAACACCTGGGTACTCTCCGGTATCACTGTCGCCACCGGCACATCGACCGGAGCGAAGTCATTCACCATTGTCGCCACCGACGCTTCGTCAGGCACAGGCACAAAGACCGCTTCTCTTACCGTGTCACTCGCTAATGCCGCACCCGCAGTCTCAGCCTGCGCATTCTCCCCATCGTCGGTATACGCTGACGCCACGACTACTTCCAACCTCA
>CAZQSL010000019.1:0-3129 GCA_964595945.1 uncultured bacterium | reverse complement strand
CTCGATAGGCGGCGGAGCCACCGACGCGCTCACAAACACATCCGGCAACACCTGGTCACTCACAGGCATCACCGCCACTTCCACCACCACAACAGGTGCCAAGACCATCACCATCACCGCCACCGACGCTTCGGCTGGCACTGGCACCAAGACTGCCTCTCTCACCATCAGCCTTGCTGCAGCCGCACCCGCCGTCTCATCATGCGCATTCTCCCCATCGTCGGTATACGCTGACGCCACGACTACTTCCAACCTCACCTGCACCGTCTCGGATGTCAATTCCAACGTCTCATCAGTCATAGCCGACCTGTCGCCTATCGGCGGAGACCCGGCGACAGCACTCACGCTCGTCAGCGGCACAACCTACAGAAAGACAGCCATCACAGTCGCCACCGCTACCGCCATCGCCGCCTACCCCATCATCATCACAGCTACCGACACCGGCTCCCTCGCGGCCTCCGGCACTGCCACGATCACCGTCACCGACCCGAAACCCGCCATCTCTACTTGTGCGTTTTCCCCAACCACTATCGTACGCGACGGCATTGACGCCACCACCCTCACCTGCTCCGTCACTGACGCCAACGCAAATCTCGCTTCGGTCACCGCCAACCTCTCGGCGCTCGGCGGTTCCGCTACAGCCGCGCTCACAAACACCTCCGGCACCACCTGGTCACTCACAGGCATCACTGCCACATCCACCACCACGACCGGAGCCAAGACCATCACAGTCACCGCCACCGACGCTTCGGCAGGCACTGGCACCAAGACTGCCTCTCTCACCATCAGTCTTGCCGCTGCCGCACCAGCCGTCTCATCATGCGCATTCTCCCCATCGTCGGTATACGCTGACGCCACGACTACTTCCAACCTCACCTGCACCGTCTCGGATGTCAATTCCAACGTCTCATCAGTCATAGCCGACCTGTCGCCTATCGGCGGAGACCCGGCGACAGCACTCACGCTCGTCAGCGGCACAACCTACAGAAAGACAGCCATCACAGTCGCCACCGCTACCGCCATCGCCGCCTACCCCATCATCATCACAGCTACCGACACCGGCTCCCTCGCGGCCTCCGGCACTGCCACGATCACCGTCACCGACCCGAAACCCGCCGTCTCTGCATGTACCTTCTCTCCGTCTTCAATAAATAATGACGGAATAGAAACAACCACCCTCACCTGCACGGCTACCGATGCCAATGCCAATATCACATCCGTAACCGCCAATCTCACCTCGATAGGCGGCGGAGCCACCGACGCGCTCACAAACACATCCGGCAACACCTGGACGCTCGGTCCCATCACGGTTCCTTCATCCGCCACTGCCGGTAACAAGTCACTCTCAATCACCGCCACCGATGCTTCGGCAGGAACGGGTTCGACCACAGCATCTCTCGCCGTAGCACTGCCGCCTGCACCTCCGGTGATAGCCTCCTGTACCTTTACCCCGGCTACTGTCCCAGCCAACAACTCAACCACTACCGTCCTCCAGTGCACCGTGACGGACACCAACAGCAACATTTCATCAGTCATGGCTGATCTCTCCGCAATCGGCGGATCAGCCACTGCGACTTTCACCAACACATCAGGCAGCACATACCGCATTTCCGGCATCAGAATCCCGATCGGCACCACCGGCGCCCCCTATCCGATAAACATCACCGCAACAGACGCAACCGCCCTCTCCGACTCCTCGACCATTACCCTTACCGTAAGCGACTACAACGCTCCCCCGAACATCACATCATGCACATTCACTCCCCCAGCCGTACTCAGCAACGGCTCCACCACCACCGACCTCTCATGCGCCATCGAAGACCTCACCGGTGATCTGACAACAGTCACGGCCAATCTCACGGCACTCACCGGCAACGCCACCGCCGCTCTCACCGACAACGGCGACGGTACATGGTCTCTCAACGGCATCGCCGTCAATGTCGGCACCACACCCAACAACTATACAGTCACCGTCACCGCCACCGACTCGGGCGCAAACACCGATACGATAACATCCACACTCACCGTCACACTCACCAACACCCCACCCGAAATCCCAACCGGCGGCTGCGCATTCACACCAGCCTCCGTCCCCGGCGATGAAAACACCACGACCACCCTGCAATGCACAGTCAACGACGGCGAAAACAATGTCTCCACAGTCATCGCCGACCTCACGCCAATTGGTGGATCAGCCACGGCAACTCTCACAAAAATTGACACCACCACTTGGAGCAGGACAGGCATTACCGCCCTTTATGGCACTTCAGTAGGTTCCTTTGACATTTCAGTGACCGCCTCCGACGCCCTCGCGGCCACGGCAACATCATCAGCACAAATTTCCGTCACCGACCCCCCACCAGCTCTCCACGCATTACGCATCTGCGGCAACACCCCAACAGGCGCCGCCATGAGCGCTGACGGGCGCCTCAACAATCCACTCGACGCCACCACCGCCCCCTCCGGCTACATTTATGTCGCCGATACCAACAACAACCGCATCTCGGTATTTGACAGCGACTGTAACTTCATCAGGAAATGGGGCGGCCTCGGAGCAGGTAACGGACAACTCAAAACTCCCAACGCCATCGTATACAATCCGGCCAACAACTACGTTTATGTCACCGACGCATACAACCGTGTCCAGTACTTCACCACCGAAGGATCATACGTCGGCAAATGGGCATTCACCTCGCCCACAGCCATGGCAACCGACGCCTCCGGCAACATCTATGTGACATCATCTGCTGGCGCCATAGTAAAATACAGCGCCACAGGCACAAAAATTACTCAATGGACTTACGGCAAGCCCTACGGTATCGACATCGACACCGACGGCACGATATTCCTCTCCGACCAGAAGAATAACGCCATCGTAAGCCTTGACCCCTCCTCGGGCACTACCACCACCATCGCATCATCCGGCACAACTGAAGGCAGCGTGTCGCTCCCCTACGGCCTTTCCATCGACACTGCCAACGGACTCCTCACCGTCGCCGACTACGGCAACAACCGCATTCAGCAACTGACGCTCAACGGCACATTCGTACTTTCCTTCGTCGAATACGGAGTCAACCTCCTCGTCGTCGCTCCGGCTACCGCCAACTCGATCGCGAAATTCGCAAACGG
>CAZQSL010000018.1:19515-41227 GCA_964595945.1 uncultured bacterium | reverse complement strand
CGGGCGCCCTGTGCAGGAGACGTTACCCTGACTGTCGAAGACCTCATAATGCCCGATTGCGAATTCTGTGGCGTAACTACCGTATCGGCATTCTGAGCGACAGTGACAGCGATGGAAAAAGACGAATAGCCGGGCTTGGAAAAAACCACTTGCGCGGCTCCGGTTGGTACGTTGCTGATGCTGTAATGTCCGTTGCTGTCCGTAATGTCATTCAGAGCGGTACCGCTGACGGAGACGATTGCGCCAGTGAGAGGTGCAAGCGACAGGGCCTGCGCAACCCTTCCCACGCCAGAGGATGGCTCGTAAACATATCCGCTGATGCTGCCTGTCGCGACAGGGGACGACACAGCACCTCCCCCTCCCCCACATCCAGCAATTGCCACTGTAATGGCCAGCATAATCGCGCACATGCAGGCATGTGCCTTGCCATACCTGCAAACACGCCCTGCTCTATTCTTCAATCCTTTGTACGCAACAGGTGCCATAACTTGGTTACATGTTCTTGGAATATGTTTTCTTAATGTCTTTTGTCTTGATACCTATAGTGAAGTCGATATTCGTGCAGTTATTCATATCCATGCAGTCAATGATGTGCACTTCCGCCGGAGCGCAGTCCCTGCTGTTGGGAGTAGACGAAGGATCGGCTGTCGGCTGTTTCCACGCTGGATCCGGCACGCCACAGATTACCTTGATCCGCTCAAGTCCAATGACGACAGATTGTCCAGGCAGCCAATCCACATCAATGGCAACTTCATAGGCGCCCGGTTTGATGTTGTCTATATGATAGTTACCGTTTCTGTCGGTGAATGTTTCTGTCTCGATCTGCCCATCTTTCATCAGTAGAATCCTCAGACCCGCATTCGATATGTTGGAATACCTGACGAAGAAATTGCTGTCGTCGATCGCAACTTTTCCGGAAACTCTGAACAGACTCTGGAACTTGATGTTGATCTGGACATCTTTTCCGTTTTTGATCTTGACTTTATACGACGAACCATTTGCGAGCGCCACGCCTACCGGGAATGAACTCTTGTCGACTTCCAGTACATAATTGTCCGGAACAACTTCTTTGAAAATGTATGTGCCGTCCGCCTTTGTTCTCGCATAATAATTCTGTCCATCCTTCAGCGTGAGCGAAACACCCGGGACAGGTTTTTCCCCGTCGTCATATATCCCGTTATGATTCGAGTCCACAAAAAGCCTGCCGCCCACGGTGCCGAATTTTTTGTATGGTATCTTTACGTCAAGTGCGCGTGATAGAGTTGCGGTCAGCGATCTGTCCGATGTGATCTTCGAACGCGATATTTCATATTCGAGCCGGAGCGTGTTTTTTGCTGAGAATTTCCGTTCAGTGTACAGAAGGAACTTTTCAGTCATTTCGTTTAGGGTGGAGTTCTGATATTCCCGCCTGTATCCCATTGCTATCAAGGAGGCATATTGGGGCAATTTATAAGTCAGTTTCGTGGAATACCTTCTGGTAACATCAGCGTCAGCGCCAAGATTGAGAGAATAGTTGAGGTCACGTCTGAGTGAAGCGTCAAATGCAAACCGGCCGCCGCTGTATGTAGTGCTGAAATCAACATCGCGTATTTTCTTGACTCCCAGTAGCGAGTGTTCCCTGCCGATCTCCAGCCCTGCGGTGAAAGAGAGTTTATTCAATTGCTGTGAAAGAGTTACAATGCCGGAATTTTTCGCTACGGTGATCACGTCCGCGATGGCAGTATCAGTAGTTTCGTATTCCCTTCTTTTGGCCCGGATCGCGATTGTCGTTGATCTCGAACCTTTTCTCCTCAGGACGTGCGAAACGCCTACGGTCCGGAGCTTATCGTGTGAAAGATTCCTCTTTATGTCAAGCGGTGCGTCCGGGGTCGTAACATCCGTCGTGACAGTCTGGTAAATGTATCCCGCGGAAATAGTTACCCGTTTATACTTTCGCTGTATATTGACGTCATTCTTGCTTGTAAATGAATCGACGGCGAATAACCTGTTTCCATATTGAGTAGTTGCGTTGATCTGGAGTTTTCTGTCCATGTAGCTGCCGGTGACTGTGGCGGCCCTGCCTTTTTCTTCCGTTTGACTGGCCGTCCTGAGTCTGTTGCTCGAAGCGAATTCGCCTTTCACGGAAAAATGCTGGTCGTACTTGAATGTACCGGCAATAGTATTCGCCGAAATGCCGGAAAATGTCCTGTGTCTCCCGGTTTCAGCGTCAAGGTAGCCGGCCCTGACAGTGAGTTTTGGCGTCGCCGGCACTGTTATTCCGTATACCCGCTGCGTGCCGTTTTCGTCGTCAGCGTTGATGAACGACAGTTTTGCTTTTCCCAATGACTGCATTATGCCGACCCCGTCGTAGGTCCTGTTGCCGTGCGATGACAGCATCCTTGAAAAAGCGGATGTCTGATGTCCAAGTACAAGCTCGGTGTCATTGTGCGCCAGGTTGTATGTCGCGCGCGTGGTTTCGAGTTTGTCGCCGTCTGCGTTGGATCGCGTGTCAAGCAGCACATTAGACTTGAAACCGAATCCCGAACCGGTTACGTAAGGAGTCGATATCGCAAGCGACATCTTGTTCTTCTGCTTCGATCTCATCAGGTATTCGACATTGACCGAAACGGGGAAAACCATCCGGTTTTCCGAGCCTTTCGGACGAATGTTCGGAGAAACGATGATCTTTGTATGTTTGACAGCCACAGTAACCTTATTTCTGAGTACGGCAATGGCCATTTCAGACTCATAGGCTCCTGTTTCGATTTTCGGCATATATTCGATCATCATCGTCGACTCGGCGCCTGGATCGAGAGTTACCTGCCCTGTGAATCCCCATACCATAATGCCATTTCCTGGAGACGGCTGGATATCGAATGTTTCTTTTCTATTTCCGCAGTTTTTGATTTTGTATGGGATAAAAGCGTGCGCCAACGCGCTTGCGGGCAATTCATCATCGACACTTATCACGGCGCAGACGATGGACTCCAGCCTGAGACTGGCGACAGCGGCAGCAGGCCCGGCGCTTCCGCCCACCGGCGTCATGGTCAATGCCGCGGAAATGTCTAGATTGTCGTCTGGCAACTGTGATGGCGGGATAAAGGATACCGGTATCCTGAATTCCTGGCCCGGCTGCAACGTGACATCACTCAGTGAAGAAATCACGATCGCCCCGGTAGCCACATCGAACGAAAGCCTGTATGTGACAGGCGCGGGTTCTTCGGATTTGGCGAGGAAGACGGCAGTGGCAGATTCGTTCGGCTGTATCAGCTTTCCCTCAGGCGTCACAACATCGAGTTGAAATGCCGCTGCGGTATGCGCGAAAAAAGCGCTTGTGACAAATATGCAGAATGCCATCGCGACAGTTTTCGCGAAAGAAGTGCCAAAGCGCCCGTGAATCTCGTTTCTGCAATCTGTCATTTCCAAAATAATACTTCCAGTCGATGCCATTATTTACTGATCGATTCCACGCCGGGTTCCGGCAATGGATAGCTGAATCTTGTTTCTCCGGCGATGAGCGATTCGCCGCCGTAATCGAGCACTGTCAGCGCGACATATTCACCGGGCCTGATTTCCGCTCTCACCGGTGTTTTCAGGAACTGCTCTCTGCCGGGTAACACGTAGTATTTGTCATCTGTCTCGATTTTGTAGACTGAGTTTCCATCCATGTCTTTCAATTCAAAATAGCCTCTGGGAGTCAGCCTGGTATTACCCTGGTTCCTGACGAGAGTCCTTGCCGTCAGGATAAGTTCGTTAGGTTTGCCCCCCTGGGTGTCCGGGGAGTTTTTCATTTCAAGCAAGCCCACTTCGGCATTTTTTGCGATATCCTGTTTAACATTGACTGTCATTTTGATAGCAAATCGAACGACTGATTCTATTTTGACACTGATAGTGTCCTGATCCTCTTTTTTTTCAGGTTTCTCCGGCGGGCGCATACCCTCTACCATGATTGCCATCCAGTATGTACCGGTCGCATCTTCGGGGACATTTACCGTATATTTCAGAAAAGTCGGATTTTCCGCCGAAAGTTCGACCTGCGTATGGCTCAGTGTCACCCAGCCGGCGCACGAACGATCGACTGTTCCGGTTTCAAAATACCGCGTGCTCCCTTCCCGAATATTGTCGTAGTCCATTTCATAAATGAGCGCGCGTATTTTGTCTTTCCCGCTTTCGTGTACCTTGATTTCGCCATTCAATTCCGCGCCGGGCCTTGTTTCCAGATTGATGCTTAGCGGATCGACTCCGAACGCATACACTTCGGGCCCTGTCAGCATGGCAGTGAAGATGATTGATATTGAGGAAAACAGCACGGCCGCCCGCGCTAAAGTTACCCTGCATTTCAAAAAATCCATTCATTCCCTCGTAGGATACTGCCTTTTACGTGCAACGATCGCGGTAAAACCGGGGGTCAAGCCAACCCCCGGTTTCCGGTCCGCGAAAACAATCAGTCGGCGCTGACTGTGTATGTCAGTGTGGTTGTGTAGGTACCGGCAGTATCGTCTACCGCGAATGTCATTTCGGCATCGAGCGGGTATGGGTTATCAAGGCCGGCTGTTGCGGCATCGACGATATCCTGATCGACATTGGAAAGGGAAACCGCGGGCTGCGCTCCTGATCCGGACGAAGCTACGATCGAAAGTTCACTTACTGGCTTTGTTCCGCTGCCGGTGCCAGCAAAGGTTGCTCCACCCGCTTTTACTGAGACGTCGTACGAGCAGTTTGCGTCAACGTAAAGTGTGGCATAAGTGGTCCATGTTTTTGAGCCGGAAATGAATTCCGCCTCAGTGACAGCATTATCTGTGAGGGGGGCTGCTGCTGTGAGACCATCCGTGCTGAATGCGATTTCCATGACTGCGGGGACCGTGATTTCGACTGCTGTTGTGACAGTGTCTCCCGCGAGTGAGGGAGCGGCTGAGATCATGAGTGCTGCCGCTGTTGCGATTGCTGCTGATAGAAGTTTCTTCATCTTGGTTGTTCTCCCTGTTTTCTTGATGTACGGTTTGACCGTTTGTTTCCGGAGGAGCACTCCGCTCTACAAAAATAAGCGCCTTCCCTCCCTTCGTCATAGTTTATGAATGTTTCTTTTATCACTTATTTCTTCCGAACCAAGCATAGTCGTTACCGGGCGATTTATCAACCTTTATTTCTCACTACAGGAAATGTTTGCTGAAGTCCACATGGATCGCACCTATTTTTGGCAAATATTACCATTTACGTTTTTTCACTACATCCGGCCATAAAAAGTAGTGTTTTTCGATGCTGTTTTTACTACCGGTACAGCTTTTCGGATTCAGTCATCTGCGAATAAACTGTCTCCGGTTATTTCATAGTACCATAGTTTGCGCTAAAAAATATGTGACTGCTCTCACATTTTGGTAATTTTCCCATACAATATCCCCATATAGGGCGATTTCACCATTATACATGCACATTTCAATATTCTGAGATAGTGAATACCAGGCTTATCCCGTAAGTGCCTGGAGTATCACTTGTTTCATCGAGCATAAGTTTCAGATCGTAGGAAAAATCCCCGGATTCTTCGTCGCCGATATCGAATTCGGCCGCGCTTGCGGTAATAGCGGTGAACGTATTCGCGCCAGCTCTCGAAATGGATAAATCACCGACGGGTTTGGTCGGCGACGCAGTGCCGCCTGCGGAAAAGAATCCGTTGCCAGCTTCCACGGCGAGATGCCAAATGCTTGAATTGTTGGTCATGTTTATCGTTATAGCGTCTGAAAAAACCTTGTAGCCAGTGATATAATCACCAAGTCCTATCACGCCGCTGCCGCCGAGGCTGACAGTGGTGGTGGTTGACGAAATATCGGCGGATTGCGCTTTTGGAGCAATGCAGACGAGCGCCCCGAGCGCTAATGCGAGAACCAGCTTATGTTTTACCATTTTCATATAGACTATCCGGTTACCGCGTTGTATATGCGGGACGCTTCATTGTAATGAATATCCGGCATCGGTCATCATAAAACCACTTCTTATGCAAAAAAAGACACAATATTTCCGTTTAAGTATAAAACATGGGGCCCGGCATGTCAAAAGCGATAGTTGTGATCTATGTCACGAGCGCCCCCTCTTTACTTGGCAAGGCGTTATCAATAATGTATAATAGATCGGAATTGGCGTGACGCTCCTGATTTCTGTACAAGCAGTAGAAAACCAAAATACATTTCTGGTGGCAATATGAAAAAAGTATTATTCCTCATCCTTTTGGCTTCAGTTGTGCATCTGACGCAGATACCGGCTTTCGGTGACGGGCAGCCATCCATATCGCTTTTCGCCACAGTAGAGCAGGCGAGCGGGGATGTGCGGGCGGCCGCCGGCAATAGTGACACTTTCCAGCCCCTGAAGGCCGGCATGTCCATTTCCGCAGGCACTGTCATCAAGACTGGTCCCGGGGCGCGATGTGTCATCAAATGGGGCCGTGACAATGCCGTCATTGCCGGCGGCGATACGGAGATGTCCCTTTCAAGACTGTCCAAGACCCCTGAAACTTCGGCGAACCATACCGAAATCATCGTCAAGGCCGGCACCCTGGCCGTACATTCCGCACAGGATGCGAAGCAGAATTCATCCTTCACCCTCAAACTGCCCGGAGCGGACGCCGAGATCATCGGTGCGGATATTGCCGCAAGTGTGGCGCAGGACGGCTGGACCGCTTTCAACTGCAGCAGGGGAAAAGCCATCGTGACCGGCGCGGCTAGCGCCAATGCCGGTATCGAAACCGCGCAATCCACCCTCATTTCTCCGGATGGCGTGATAAGCGCCCCCTCGGCAATGACTGCCGCTGAAGCAAAAACCATATCCGGGAGTTATTCGCTGGCGGCTCCATACCTTGCCATAATGGAGCCCAATGGCGACAAGACAACAGACATGCCGGGCATTGCCGTCCGTGGCCGTACGACTCCCGGCGCAGACGTGAATGTCAATGGCATGCCGGTCCTGCCTGACGCCACCGGAGCATTTTCGACTATCATCGACCTTGAGCCGGGGCCGAACCACATCACCATCACCGCCGTATCTCCACTCGGCGCGTCTGTCGAAAAATCCCGCAATATCACATTCAGGGCCGGCGCCCCCGCCACTCACAAAACTTATGTCACCGACGACTCGCCGCCAACCCTCGTCATACTGAAACCCGGCAGCGTCTTTTTACCCGGCGAAAACGGATGTTCCGACACCGGCTCTCTGATCTCATGCGTCATTACCGGATTCACCACCGAAGGCTCGTCCGTAGAAATCAACGGAGAGAGGGTCCCTGTCGAATCCGACGGCACTTTTTCGCACACTGTCACCGTAGCGTTCGACAGTCCGGACATACTCGTGAACGCCGTCGGAGCAAACGGCAAACGCGTTAGGACATCCATCCGCAGGGGCATCGACCCCCAGCGCATTCACACAATTACCGTCACTGCCACGCCGCAAAGCATCGTCGCGAACGGAACCGAAACGGCTTCTGTCACGATACGCGCATACAACTATCTCCACCAGCCGGTCGACACGGAAATCACACTGACTGTAGAGGGCAGCGGCTCCGTCACTCCGTCCGCCGTCACGACTGCGGGCGGCTCTGCCACCGCGATTTATCGCTCAACGATCGGTACCGATTTTGAAACCGTCAGAGTCGTCGCCACGAGTGAAAACCGTTCGGCCTCCGCTTCCATCGACCTCATCCCTGATGTCCCGCCGATCCCCACCAGATGATAAATTCTCCCGGAGGATACTTACCTTGCTCTCACGCTACGACAAAAGACAATTCACGCTGGCGGTCCTGCCGCTGCTAATCGTTCTCCTCACGGCGCTCCCGGCTGCAAGCGCTGAAATCGCCGGTTACGAGCAGAAAACACTCTCGATGCGCCCCGTCTATCCCGAGCCGTCGACGACTATCCTGGACAGCTACCCGTGCATCACGATCGACACGACTGCTCTGCAACCGTCAATAGACACGGATTCGGCAAGGATAATGATCAATGGAGTCGATGTGACGGCCGACGCCGACATCACGCCAGCGTACATCATGTACGAGCCCGCGGACCGCATGAAATCAGGAGACTATCAGGTGAAAGTCACAGCCCGCAATCTGGATCAAGCCGATGTCGAGCCCCTCGTCTGGAGTTTCTCCATCCTCACCCCCCCCTCTTCCCGCCGGACGGCGCAGGCGCAGGGGGACAATACCACCGGCTCCTACGTAATTTCCACTGATTACATTTCGGCGAAATACGATGAGACAACCGGAGTGGATGTCGCATCGACGCTACGCGAAAAAGATGGGGTCAAGGTCAACACGGACATGACCTTCATCAACACGTCGGAGGGCAGGACCGTCAAGGGCAGTTTCCACCGGGAAACACGGGATTACACGGACATCGAAAAGAATCAGGCGCGTCTCGACTATACGGACTCGAAATTCAGCGCAACGCTCGGCACACACTGGGCGGACCTCGGCGACCTGTCACTCGCCGGCGCGGAAATAGACGGCGCGACCGTCCTGAAAAATATCGGGAAGTGGAATTTTGCCGCCCTCTCCGGTCGGACCCACGACCCCGACAACGGCGGCTACAGCCAGTGGACTTCGGCTCTCAAGACCGATTATCTGTGGAACCGCTCCAACCGGTCATCATTTTCCGCGCTCACGGCTCGTGAAAGCGGCAAACAGATCGCCGGATACGCGGCGCCCGCACGCAATGACATCCTGTCGCTCGCGCATACGTCCATCCTTTCCCCCAATGTCACAACGGCTCTCGAATACGCCACCAGCAGGACAAGGCCGCGAGATACCGCCACTTCCGATGACGAAGCGCTGCTCGCAAAATTGTCTACATCTTACTCCGACCTCAACACCTCGCTCGAATGCTACAACACGGGCCGTGATTTCCAGCCCATAAGTGACGGAGGCGCGCGCTACCTTCGCAACAATCGCGAAGGCTGCAAACTCGACTCGACATGGCGTCCCTTCGACTCGATCAGGATAGACACGGGATTCGAACGCTACGATTACGCAACCGGCACCATCACTCCGACCTCCCGCAGATCGGCTTCCGCCATCACCTGGTCGCGCGGCGCGCTCAACGCTTTCACACTCAGATATTCGCGTCTTTCGAGTTTCGAGTCGCTCACTGTCAACAAGGGCCTCTCGACGACTTACATCATCCCCGACACATCCTTTTCCTCCCGCACGCGACTGACGCTGTCTGCGCAAAACATCAAATTCCGCCTGCCGTCAGCCACTTCGGATTCTGACGTTAAACTGTTCGTTTTCTCATCCGTACTGTTCAGCAACCTTTCCCTTTCCACAGCTTTTTCCAGAAATGACAGCTCGACGCCCGCGACTGGCGCATACGCGCAAAACGACAACACGGTCCTTACCGTCAACTGGGAAACTTCAAAAAATCGCAACCTTGTCACCCTCCGCTATGAAAACTCCACATCGCAGGGTTCTGCCGTCGACAACCGCGAACAGCGCCACAGCGTCAAATTCACCAACACTCTCAAGCAACAGTACAGGCTTGGAGTCGAATTTGAAAACCTGAGATTCCGCGACCGCATTTCTTCAGTATTCAATTACCGCCAGAACATCATGCGCCTTTCTGTCGAAAAGGCATTCTGAGTAAACAAGTCATTTTTTTGTGAGGCAATAAAACGATGAGAAAGTATTCCCTGAGTGTGATCGTCGCAATCGTACTGCTGGTGAGTGTGCCCGTTACGGCTTTCGCGTGGACAGTACAGAACCCGAAACCGACATCGAGCAATATTTACGGAGTGTATTTCACAAGCGGTACAACCGGGTATATTGCCGGAGCTGGCGGCTCGCTGCTCAAGACTGTCGACAGCGGCGATTCGTGGGACTCACAGAACTCCGGAATCACCGATCAGATCAACTACATCACATGTCCCGGCAATTCGTCGACCTGCTATGCGGTCGGCCAACAGGGGAAAATACTCAAAACCACTGACGGCGGCGCCACATGGAACAACATCTCCATAACAGGAGTTACCACTCAGCTATACAGCATATCCTGCTCCCCTTCCGACGCGGATTTGTGCTACATGGTCGGAGCATCGGGCCTCATACGCAAAACCACTGACGGCGGCGTGTCCTGGACAAGCCAATCCGTCGCGGGCATCACGTCCATACTCCAGAATGTCGATTGCGAAAACGGCGACATGACACACTGTTATGCCGTTGGCGCTTCCGGCAGGATACTCAAGACTTCGGACGGCAACAGTTGGGCGACACAGACATCGACCGTCACCACCACCCTGACCGGCGTTTCGTGCCCTGCCGCAAATACTTGCTACGTATCAGGCGGCGCCTTAAGTCCATCATACACAACTACACTTCTCAAAACCACCGACGGCGGCACCACGTGGACAGCGCAGACAACTCCAGCATCCGATATCTATCTCTACTCGGTAAAATGCCCGTCAGCCACGACATGTTACGCGGCCGGCACCGCTGCCGGCGCGGTCGTCAATCCCCAGACTATCTTCAAAACCACTGACGGCGGCACCTCGTGGTCTCAAATGACGACATCCACCGCCCTCAACGAGCTTTCATGCGCCGACGAAAGCACCTGTTATGCCGCTGGCGCAGGAGGCATACTGTTCAGGACAACCGACGGATTTGTCTCCAATACCAATCTCAAAGTATCCATTACAACATCCAGTCTGTACGCAACGGACTGCCCCGTCGGCACCAACACCTGCTATGCGGCGGGAGACGGTGGATTCATCGGAAAAACGACAGACAGCGGTACGACCTGGACAGCCCTCACATCGGGCACTGCCACCAACCTCAGAGGCATCACATGCCCAGTCGACACAGAGACATGCTTCGCCGCCGGATTGTCGGGAATTGTACTGAAAACCACCGACAGCGGCGCGAGCTGGTCTTCTCTCGCCTCCGGATCGGCAGTACAACTCAATGACATAGCCTGCCAGGGCGACAAAAACACATGCTACATCTCCGGAAATAACGGCACAATCCTCAAAACATCAGACAGCGGCACTAACTGGTCCACTCTCACGACCGGCACCACCGAGGCCATGAATTCCATCTATTGCTACCCCGACGACCTCACATGTATAGCCGTCGGCAGCGGAGGGAAAATCATCAAGACTATCGACGGCGGATCGACATGGACCGCCATGATTTCAGGCGTTGCGTCCACGCTCCGCAGCATTGACTGTTCGGACTCCTCATGTTTCATTTCCGGCGACTCAGGCACCCTCATATCATCCACCGACACCGGAGACACATGGAGCGTCAACGCAAGCGGGGTTTCCAATCTCCTCTACTCCATCACATGTGCCGACAGTTCCAACTGTTACGCTTTCGGCGACTCCGGGGCAATTATCCGCACAACCAATGGCGGGATATCCTGGACGTCTTCTACATTTGGGACGAAAGCCGTCTACGGATCGACCTGCCCCGCTGACGCTACGACATGCTTCACGGTCGGCAATTCGGGCCAGATCGCAAAAGACGGCACAGGCTACTCTGAAATCAATCCTCCATTCGCAATCGACCTTCAGGCTGATGACGCCACGTGGCACGCAATCAACCCTGGCGCGATATACAATGTCGACTTCACCGATACCGATTCGGGGCTTTCCTCACTTCAGTATTCCGTATGGAGCGGTCCCGGCAAATCCGGCACCGAACTAATCCCCTGGCACAACATCAGGACCAAAACCGGCCTCGGCACATATACCGCCGACTGGGGCGTCAAATTCGCCTCACTCACCGAAGGCATCAATTACATATCAGTTCGCTCCTTTGACAAGGCAGGCAACACAAGCGAAACCAGCGATGCGTTCACCATGCTGAAGGATACTACCGCTCCGGCAGCTATCGTCAATCAGACTGGCGACGACACATGGCGCATCACCGGCGGCACTACTTACGATGTCGATTTCGACGACTTCGCGACCGGCTCCGGCCTCGCCACCGTGCAGTACACCGTCTGGAACGCCACCGGCACATCAGCGGGCACCGGTTCGGAAATTATCCCCTGGACCAGCATCGCGACAAATATCGGCACACAGACATACACCACCGACTGGCCTGTCGATTTCGGCGCTCTCGCCGAAGGCGTCAACTTCGTTTCCGTGCGTTCCACGGACAATGCCGGACTGGTCTCGGATGCCGCCACCGACGCTTTTTACATTATGAAAGACACAACGCCACCCGTTCAGTCCGACTGGTCGCCCGCTTCCGGCACACTCTTCGCTTCGGGCGCTGTATCCCTCACGTTCGTGACCAGCGAAAACGCCGACTGCAAATGGTCTCTCACAGACCAGTCATACGCCGCCATGACCGCCGCCTGCGCCAATGACGGCCCGGCTGCGCTGAGCTGCGCCGTTTCAGGATTGCCGGGCGGCACGAGCACAGTTTTCCTCGCCTGCCGCGACTCTCACGGTATCGAGGACACGGACTCAACCAACTCGGCGCTCTCATACAATTACGACAATACCCCGCCAGTCATCACGGACAACCAGTCCGGCATCGACACATGGTACGCGACCGATCCTGCGCTCTCGTTCGACATTGACTTCGAGGACGCGGGCGGCGGTACGCTCGACCTCGTGCAATATGCCGTCTGGACCGCCTCCGGCATGGCTTCCGGCACTGGCTCCGAAACGATCGCATGGGCGACGATTTCAGAAAATATTGCCAGCAATTCATACACTGCGGACTTCCAGATACCATTCGCCTCCATGTCTGAAGGCATCAATTACGTTTCCGTACGCGCCTATGATTTCGCTGGCAATCTCTCCACCGCCACCGATACGTTCTATTTCCTGAAAGATACAGTAGCGCCAGTATTCGCGGGTATCGCTTCTACAGCCAGTTGTGGAGCGGACTGCCTTACCATCGCATGGGATGCCGCCACTGACTCCAATCATCCCGTGTCCTACAATGTTTACTCGTCTTCGACCAGCGGCGGACACAATTTCTCCACACCCGATTTTTCGACAACGTCTACCTCTGCCGATATCAGCGCGCTCGCTTACGGCTATCATTACTTTGTCGTCAGGGCGGAAGATTCCGTCGGAAACGAGGACACGAACTCTATCGAGGCCTCCGGCTATGTGCAGGAATTCACCACTCCGGCTATAACGGTCAATCAGGCTGGTGACGACACCTGGTACGCCGCAAACCCCGGAGCCGTTTTCGATGTCGATTTCTCCGATGCCGGTGGCAGCCTGCTCGCAACCGTCCAGTATGCCGCATGGACCGCCACGGGGATGACCGCTACCGAATCGATCGCGTGGGCTACCATCGCCACCGGCATAGACGCCACTACTTACACGGCTGACTGGGACGTCGATTTCGCCGCCCTTCCTGAAGGGGTAAGCTATATTTCCGTGAAAGCGATAGATGGCGACGGCAATACATCGGTTGCCACCGATTCTTTCTACATCAGGAAAGACACTGCCGCTCCCCTTTTCGCCGGACTGTCTTCCATCGTCAACTGCGGCCCTGACTGCGTTACCCTTTCATGGGACGCCGCCACCGACACTAACGGTCCGGTGACCTACAACATATACACTTCTGCCGTCTCCGGCGGCGAAGACTTCAACGCTCCCGCATTGTCTACCGATGTGATTTCCATCAACATGACAGGACTCTCAGGAGGCGACCATTTCTTTGTTGTCCGGGCCGAAGACTCACTCGCAAACGAAGACTCTAACTCATCTGAGCTTTCGGTCTTCATCGCCGATACCGATGTCCCTTATGTCCTCGATCACCAGGCAGGCGACAACATCTGGTACGCAACTGATCCCGGAGCCGTTTTCGATGTCGATTTCGCAGACGGGGGCGGTATGCTCGACTATGTGCAGTATTCCGCATGGACTGGCGCGGACATGACTGCTACCAATTCCATCCCCTGGGCTGACATCGCCACCGGCATCGCCGCCGCTTCTTACACGGACAACTGGGGCGTCGATTTCGACTCGCTCTCGGAAGGTACCACCCATATCAGCGTCCGCGCTGTCGACACTGATGCCCACGTCATTGTCGCGACCGACGTCTTTTATATCAGGAAAGACACTACGCCACCATCTTTCGCAGGCATAGCCGACGTTACAAACTGCGGCGCCGGCTGCCTTACCCTTTCATGGCTCCCCGCGACCGACAATCTCGCCGTCACATACAACATCTATCCGGCAACATCATCAGCCATGCAGGACTTCGCCACTCCCGGCTTTTCGACTACCGCCACAACCATCGACATCACCGGCCTGCCCTACGGCCACTACTACTACGTGGTCCGCGCGGCCGACTCGGCGGGCAATACCGAACTTAACACCATCGAGCTCACGGCATTCATCGAAGACCCCTCGGCGCCTGTCATCACCGACAACCAGCCCGACGACGACACATGGCACTCTGCCGATCCCGCCTCTCTGTACGATGTCGATTTCTCCGACGACGGCGGCAGCCTGCTCGCCGATATCCACTACTCCGCCTGGACCGGCCCCGGCATGACAGCCACACAGTCCGTCGACTGGACCCCTGTCGCCACCGGCGTCGCCGCCGCCTCGTACACGACCGACTGGACCATAGGCTTCGCCTCACTCTCCGAAGGCATCAACTACATCTCCGTCCGAGCCCTCGACGGCGACGGCAGCTCTACAGTAGCCACTGACGTCTTCTACATCAAAAAGGACACGCAGGCTCCATCGTTCGCGGGACTCACATCACTCACGCGATGCGGCGCAGACTGCCTCCGCCTCGCATGGGACCCCGCCAGTGACGTTTCTCCCGTCACTTACTCCGGATTTGCCGCCTCCGCCACCGGAGGACAGGACTTCGCCACTCCCGGCTTTTCGACCACCGCCACAACCATCGACATCACCGGCCTGCCCTACGGCCACTACTACTACGTGGTCCGCGCGGCCGACTCGGCGGGCAATACCGAACTTAACACCATCGAGCTCACGGCATTCATCGAAGACCCCTCGGCGCCTGTCATCACCGACAACCAGCCCGACGACGACACATGGCACTCTGCCGATCCCGCCTCTCTGTACGATGTCGATTTCTCCGACGACGGCGGCAGCCT
This sequence comes from uncultured bacterium, assembly GCA_964595945.1. GTDB lineage: Bacteria > UBP15 > UBA6099 > UBA6099 > JAJRTR01 > CAZQSL01. The sequence continues at coordinate 26,165 of CAZQSL010000018.1, read as the reverse complement.
GCTCGCCGATATCCACTACTCCGCCTGGACCGGCCCCGGCATGACAGCCACACAGTCCGTCGACTGGACCCCTGTCGCCACCGGCGTCGCCGCCGCCTCGTACACGACCGACTGGACCATAGGCTTCGCCTCACTCTCCGAAGGCATCAACTACATCTCCGTCCGAGCCCTCGACGGCGACGGCAGCTCTACAGTAGCCACTGACGTCTTCTACATCAAAAAGGACACGCAGGCTCCAGTGACCATTATATCGTCACCAGCATCGGCAGCTACTGTCTCCGGCTCGCTCACAGTCACCGGCACGGCGTACGATCCACTTTTCACTTCATGGTCCCTTTCATACGGTCCTGGCGAAGCCCCCCCAACATGGAAAACGATCGCCGACGGTTCATCCCCCATAACTTCATCGGCCTTTACTACATGGGATACCGCTACACTTTCAGGCACATACACCCTCAAACTCGAAGCCTCCGACATTTCCGGAAAAACATCCGTAGCCACAGCATCTGTCACCGTTGCAAACACGATCCCGTTTTCCGGCACTATAGCCAGCTCAAGGTGGTATCTGCTCAATATGCCGGTACAGCCCGCAAACCCATCGCCTTCCTCCATCTACGGCACCGGCGGAGAATACAAAATCTATCGCTGGGATCCCCAGTTGACCACCGCTGATCCGCATAAAGGGAAATACACTCCGCCAGCCGGGATAAACGCCGGCGACTCATACTGGGTGAAAGCCTATTTCACAGACCTTCCCTACAGCTATTCAGGCAGCATCGTAGACACCACGCAAACATACATCACCGCTCTCCACACCGGCTGGAACCAAATCGGCACTCCCTACAACCGCTCATATCCGTGGGACTCCGTACAGGTGCGGAAATCAGGAGTGACTTACGACCTCGCGACAGCCATTTCAGACGGTATCGTGTCATCGGTACTGCTCGAATACAACAGCGCGGCATCGACATGGATACAAAACGGCACCGGCTCGACAATGGACCCGGCAAAGGGATACTTCCTCTACGCAAACACCGACGCCGAACTCATCTTCGCGCCAGGCGCGGGACTCCCGGGCGGCATGGCAAGAGTCGTGCGTGACAAATACGCATACAGATTCAAAATTTCCGCACACGCCCCAGCCTCATCGGATACTGACAACTACGTCGCATCCTCAACCTCCGCCACATCTGGCTACGACCCCTCAACCGACCTGATCGACCCGCCCGCTCCCGCTGACGGCAACTACACGTCACTCTATTTCACTTCCGACCGTCACTCACACCGCCTCGCTAACGACACTCGCGGCAATACCGCCTCCGCCGTCTCCTACTCCCTTGCCGTCGAAACCAACGAATCCGCCAGCCCCATCACCCTGACATGGGACCCATCGGAACTTCCCTCCTCCTACACATTCACTCTCGTTGTAGCCTCTACCGGAGAACGCATCGATATGGCTCAAGTATCATCCTATACCTTCACCACATCCACCGATCCAGTTTCGACAACACCTTTCACTATCGAAATCACCCGCAAGTCACTAACCGAAGACACTGCTTCCACCACAATCACAAAGGGCTGGAACCTCATCAGCGTCCCGCTCGACCCCGAAGTCACTGCCGCCATCGCCCAACTCGGTGACGACCTCGCGCAACTCGACGTATATCAGTACTTCGACGGAAAATTCCTCCAGGCCTCCGACACCGATATCCAGGCCGGCATAGGCTACTGGATACACGTCGCCGCCGACACCCGGATCGACATCACTGGTGTCCCGGTCCCATCCGATGGCACTGTCGAAGTACCACTCAAACCAGGCTGGAACGTGCTCGGCAACCCATTCGATTCCCAACTCGTATGGGGAGACAACATCACCCTCGCATGCGGCTCATCGACATACTCTCTCAACGAAGCCATATCCGCCGGAATGATCGCGCCCTCGATCTACCTCTACGATGGCGCCTACACTGCCCAGACACCCGGCAGCACCCTCTATCCATGGAAAGGCTATTTCCTGAAATCCTCAGCCGACTGCACTATCATACTCAGAAAATAGCACATCACATCTCAACCACGCCGACGGGGCGGGCAACCGCCCCGCTTTTCATATACTGAATATCAATAGAAATTCCCTATCGCCGTGCGATAGCGCGACAGGACAGTAGTTTGGAGAAAAATTAAGTGTATAAAGCTTTTTGGAAGAGGCACGGAGAAACCTTTTTCTCGAAAAAGGTTTCTCCGGTAGGGAAATTCAAATAATTTTCCAGGTACCGTCGCACAACTGAGTATCAGCGGCTCCCAGGAATGACTTTGCGCCATCATTGCAAAATGACGTTAAATGTGGAAAATTGTTAGAGTGATGCAGGAACAATAATTTGACGGGAAATGTTAGAGTTAACAAATTGATAATTGGGGACAATACATGGCAAAACAGAATATTCTTCTGGAAAGCGGCACTAATGAAGTAGAACTTCTCGAGTTTTATCTTGGCACCCAGAGCTTCGGTATCAATGTGCTGAAAATCAAGCATATCCTCCGGTTCGAAGAAAACGAACTCATAGTCCCGCCGGTTTCCGACAAGGCAGTGCTCGGAGCGCTCGACATTCACAACAAGGTTGTCCCCATTGTCGATCTGAAAGTGTTTTATGACTTCGAGTCGATGTCGAGATTCACAAAACATACCCATCAGCCGGAAGCATCGGATATCGCCATGCCCCGGGCAGCGATCATTACCGAATTCAACAACGCACAGCATGGATTCGTTGTGGACGGCGTCAACAGGATTCACAGGATTTCATGGAATACTCTCCAGTCGATCAACGAATCATTCGAAATGGAATACATCATCGGTGAAGTTATCATCAACGACCGGGTCATCCTGATACTTGATCTCGAAAAGGTCGTAGCAACTCTCTTCGGGCAGAAGAAAGTCGAAGATATTCTATTTGAAACACCGGCGGTGAATGTCGTAGATCACCGCAAAGACATGAAAATCGTTTGCGCCGACGACTCGTCGATCGTCAGGAATATGCTCCGGGCGCTGCTCGACCTGCACAACTACAAAAATACCGTTATCTTCAATAACGGCCTCGATGCGTACGAATTCGTGATGCGTACAAACGGCAGCACCGATCCTGCCACAAAAAAGGTCGACATTGTCGTCACTGACATAGAAATGCCGCAAATGGACGGACTGACTGTCTGCAAACGCCTCAAATCACAATTTTCCGATATCCCCGTCGTTGTCCTCTCGTCGCTTATTTCCGAGCAGACGTTGCGAAGATGCGAGTCGGTAGGCGCCGATGCCGCCATTTCCAAAAACGAAATCGAAAAGCTTATACCGATGGTCGACAAGCTGATCATGGGCGCGGTCAAAAATTCGATTTGAGTATTCCCGCCCTGCGCGGGTCTGGAATCTGCTTGATGAAACGTTCAGCAAAAGCTGTCATTATGAAAGCCGCGGTGGCCGCCGCGGCTGTTTTGCTTTTAGCAGTCCTTTCATACAGACCGGCGCCACTGTGGAGCGATGACTATCACTACCTGCTCCTTGCGAAGTCCATCGCGGCTAACTCCGGCTATCTCAATATCTACGAGCCAGACACACCACCACATACACAGTACCCCCCAGCTTATCCAGCGATCCTTGCCGTTGTCTCGTCAGTTACCGGCGAAAACTATCACGCATTCAAATTCGTGTCTGTCGCCTTTGCCGCCTGGGCTGCCGCGATGACTGTCATATTTCTGGCACAATCCGGCAGCGCGGCATCTGCTCTTGCCGCAACGCTTTGCATGGCGCTTACGGCTACGGCCATACATTTCAGCGGGTCCGTTTTATCGGAGCCCGCCTTCTGCGCGATACTTATGACCGCACTCGCCATTCTCGGCGCTTTCCCCGAAACGATATCCGGTCGCCGGTTCGTCGCAGGCGCAATCCTGGCCGCGTCCCTGTTCCTGATTCGCTCCGCCGGTTTATTCGTGATTATGGCTCTTGTCATATATCTGCTCATGCGAAAAGCCTTTGCACGCGCCGTGCTCTTCACGTTCATCGCTGTCATTATAGCCGCGCCGTGGATAATACACTCGGACAAAAACCAGTCCGGCGTGTCAGGTTCATACAAACATCAGATACTGCTGAATGACCCATACAACTATGACGAAGGCTTAGTCACACCGGCAGGACTCGCGGTCAGAGCTGCCAAAAATACCATCACAGTCGCTCTATTCGAAATCCCGCAACTCATCGTACCGCCCGCCGGACAGATCGAAAAATATATCGACGGTTATTCCCTGCAACACAATCTCAGGCTGACCGAAGTACCATCAGCCGCAGTCAGGCAAAAGAACTTTGCCATAGTCTCCGGCATCGCACTGCTCGCCGTCCTGTCGCTATCCATCATGCTTTTCCTCATACGCTCGATCCTCAGACGCGGCCTTTCATTCGAGATCGTACTGCTGATTGTCTACTCCGGACTCACGATGCTGTGGCCGTCATACTGGCTCGACATCAGGCTGTTCCTGCCGCTGTTCGGCATATTCTGGTGGCTGGTACTCGAAGGCATCACGACATATTCGAAAGGGTGCGAAAAACGCGCCGCAATCATACGCATCGCGTTTGTTGCGCTGATGGTGACGAGTGCGATGCCTGCCGCGGCGCAACGCATACGGGCCAACACGGGCAATCACGGCGAACTTGCCACTTTCGCCCGAAACATGAAGCCTGACACCGGTTTCTTCGAGGCTGTCGAATGGCTGAGAGGCAATACTCCGCCAGACTCTCTCGTCGCATCCCGCGAACCAGCCGTCGTTTTTTACCATTCATCCAGACAGGGGCGTTTTTATCCTTTTTCCGAACATGATGGCGTGATGTGTGATTATTTTCTCGACGGCAATTACTCCTATGTCATCAACGACACAGCCGGCACACGGTGGCAGTCCAATCTCGGAAGCGGCAAGAAGTTCCTTACTCCATTTATCATGCGTCACGGTAATTCGCTACAAAAAGTGTTCAGCGCCGCTGACCGTACGGCGGACATTTACCGCATTGACCACACGGCGCTTGAGAAAGAGTGCAAATCATCCAGTCCGCAGGATTGACCCTTGAACCTCGTCCATTCCCTGGAGAAAGCGGGTATGATTTCCCCGCTTTCTCAACTGTAAAATGGAATGGAATGGACACATCAACGGCGGCAGCGACTCAGAAGCTGTCGAAACTGGAGTCTTCATCAAACGGGATCAGATTTTCCGCCACAGACATGCTATGGACTTTGCGTTTATTCGCGCCATTCGACGATACTGCTTTCGCCGTGATTTTTCTGGGATGATTGACCGAGCCCCCCGAGTTGCCGGCCTTCATCTGCATGACAAGCTGTTTCAGCATACCCATGTCGAGGTCTTTCAGCATATCCATGCTTATGCTGAATGGCGAAGTTTGTGACAGTTTGAATTGTGCCACCATCTGCGCGAGCTGACCTGACTGCGACGACAGCTCTTCGGATGCAGCGGCGGATTCTTCGGAAGCGGAAGCATTGGACTGTGTGACGGAATCGAGTTGGACTACCGCAGTATTGATCTGAGCGATGCCGGTCGCCTGTTCTCTTGAAGCCGCGGCGATCTCGGAGACAAGGTTATTAACCTTGTTTGAACCACTTGAAATGTTGACGAGTGCTTTTGCGACTTCTTCGGCAATTTTGACCCCGTTGTCCGTGCTTTTTACAGAGCCCTCAATGAGGATCGCGGTATTCTTCGCGGCTTCGGCGCTTCTCATGGCGAGGTTTCTCACCTCACCGGCAACTACAGCGAATCCCTTGCCGGCTTCTCCGGCGCGCGCCGCTTCGACTGCGGCATTGAGTGCGAGGAGGTTGGTCTGGAATGCTATTTCGTCGATGGTTTTCAGTATTTTCGACGTCTGGTCGGCAGATTTTTTTATGTCGCTGATCGCCGCGCTCATCATTTCCATGGATTTGTTGCCTTCTTCTGCATCCTCTTTTGCGGTTTTCGCCAGCAGTTGAGCCTGGCCGGCACTTTCGGCATTCTGCTTCGTCATACTGGAGAGTTCTTCGATGCTTGCCGATAATTCTTCGAGCGAGCTTGCCTGCTGAGAAGCACCGTCGGCGACTCCATGGGCGCTTGCGCTTATCTGGTCCGAGGCCGTTCTGATCTGATCGACGGCTTCATTCACCTGTACGAGGATTTCGTTGAGACTGTCAATTGCGGAATTCAGGCTGTCTTTGATTCTCGCATGGTCGCCGAGATATTCTCCCGTGACTTTGCATGTCAGGTCTTTCTGAGCGAGTTTGTCAAGTATCCCGGCAGCTTCGTTGATAGGGCCGATGACGGCGTCGAGCGTGTTGTTGACACCTTCGACGATCTTGCGGAAATCGCCCTGGTGCTTATTGGCATCGGCGCGCGTCGCGAGTTTGCCTTCGACAGCGGCGGTCGAGAGCGTGGCGGCGTCGCTTACGAGTTCGTTGACTGCGTCGATACATTTGTTGAGGTTATTCTTGATGGCGTTGAAGTCGCCATTGTAACTGTCGGTGATCCTGGGCGGGATATCGCCGTTGGAAATATGATCGACATAATCGGCGGCGACATTGAGAGGGCCGATGACGGCGTCGAGCGTGTTGTTGACACCTTCGACGATCTTGCGGAAA
>CAZQSL010000018.1:0-19415 GCA_964595945.1 uncultured bacterium | reverse complement strand
AGGGCCGATGACGGCGTCGAGCGTGTTGTTGACACCTTCGACGATCTTGCGGAAATCGCCCTGGTGCTTATTGGCATCGGCGCGCGTCGCGAGTTTGCCTTCGACAGCGGCGGTAGAGAGCGTGCCGGCATCAGATACGAGCTGTTTGATCGCACAAACGCTCGAATTCATCGCATCCGATATCTTTTGGAATGTCTTCCGGGTATCAGCAGTGTCACTGTCCGCATCATCCGGTTCCAGCGAAAAGTCCATATTGCCTTGTGACAGCAGTTCGAGGCAGCGCACCACTTTGTTTACCTCGTTGTCCTGATATGCAGTCAATTTATCGGAAAGCCGGGAGGCCGCCCTGATCGCGGTGATGTCCGTCACTATCTCAAGAGCGCCTATAATATTACCTGATTCATCCTTGAGCGGTACACCTGAATATGAGATATCGAGTGTCTTGTCGCCAGGCTTGGCGCATGTTTCACCTGACACGGTCCTGTTGCCTTTCATCGCGCGCGTGCACGCACATCTTTCAGTGTGGCAATCCGAGGTTTTGAAGCTATCGTAACATTTTGTCCCGATCAGCTGTTTTTTCGTTTTCCCGATGACATCGGCCCCTGTTTTATTCATGAACCGTATAGTCATGTTTTCATCGATAATCATGGCGGGCGATGGCATAGAGTCGATATGCGACACCAGAGAGTCAAGCGCAACATTGACTCCATTCATGATTGTCCTGAAATCCCCTTTGTGCTTCAGCGTATCAGTACGTTCTTCGAGCCGGCCTTCGACCGCTGCGAGCGAAAGAGTCTGGACATCAGACACCAGCATTTCGAGGTTGCCGCGAAGGATGTTTATGCTCGATGCTATCTTTTCGAAATTTGCGCGTTCTGCCTTTGTGTATTCCGTCCCTTCGCCCACGGTGTTTTCGACCGAGATATTGCCATTGGCGATCATCTCGACATTCGATGCGATTTTTGCGATTTCCTGATTCAGGTAAGTTGCGACATGTGCTTTTTCGGTAATGTCCTGGACTACTTCCACATGACCGATCCGCTCTCCGTTTGCATCGACCACATAAGCGGTATTGACCTGGAACTCTTTACCATCCTGGGCGAATTCGGTAACGAGTTTACCTTTTCGCAGACCATTGATGCCACATTGTTGAGTACCGCAGATATCGGCATTCCAGTTACTGCATTTCTTGCCGATCAGGTCAGAGCGTTTTTTACCGAGAATAGCTTCCACCGGGTGGTTCACGAAAGTCCATTTCGTGTCCATATCCGTGACGGAAAGCGGGAAGGGAACGGCATCGAGGACAGACTCAAACCACGCCTGCTTATTTTGAAAAATGTCCATGAGGCGGTTGACTGCCTCCACAGCGACAGCTTCAGTCCCGTCATATTTTTCCGAATCCGTCCGCATATCGAGACGGCCTTCGCGCGCCGCTTTCAAAATCCTTGACAGATCGCCCTCAAATCCGGCTTTTTTGGGGTTTTCGGTGAAGATTTCGCTTGCATCGAATTCTTCATCTCTTTTTTTTGTACTCATCACGCCACTCTCCTTTATATGGAACATCTTTTAGTTGCTATCAGTCAGTCAACTCAATGACTTTTTTCATGTCGATGATAAGCACATAGCCATCGCCGACCTTTGCCGTAAATTCGACGAATTCCGTATTTATGCTTCTGCCAAGATTGGGCATGGTATTTACACTGTCAGTTTCAATATTCTGAACATCCATTACCTTATCGACGATCACCCCGACTGGAGTATCATCGATGTCGATCACCACCGTGCATGTTTCATCCGTATAATCGTGCCCTGCCCCGTCGAATTTCACTCTGAGATCACATACGGCGATGACCTTGCCACGCAGATTCATAACGCCCTTGATGTAATCCCTGAGATGAGGCACGCGCGTGATATGAGGCATACGAATGATTTCACTGACGCGGGTCAGCTTGATGCCATACAGCTCCCTGTTGACGACAAAAGTCAGGTATTCGACCGGCGAAGCCTTCACGACGGCTTTCGAGTCGATGATATCCATGATCGCTCCGGTTGTTTCCATGATACCTCCCAGGCTTCAAGCCATTTCCATAGTATCGGCAAGCTTCAGCAGCCCTGCGGGATCGAGGATCAGGGCCACCTGCCCATCGCCCATGATGGCGCCGCCAGTGATCCCGAGCGGACGGCCTACCACCTTGCCGAGATTTTTTATCACCACCTGCTGCTGTCCGATCAGATCATCAACCATCACGGCGAAATTGTCGCTGTCGCCACTTTCACCCATGATCAGTACCAGCGCGTCGCAAGGGTCTTCCTTGGCGTTCTTGATATTCAGCAGCCTGTTCAGCCTCACCAGCGGCACAAGCGAACCGCGCACGGAAATCATCTCACCCCTGGTGGTGACAGTGACAATATCACTTGCCGCCGGGCGCAACGACTCCTGGATGGCGATCGTGGGGATAAAATAAGACTCTCCACCCGCCACGACTTCCATACCGTCGATGATCGCGAGAGTCAGCGGCAGTCTGATGACAAATTCCGTACCTTCTCCGGGCTCTGTATGGATTTCGACCTTTCCACGCAGATTTTCGATGCTTCTCTTGACGACATCCATTCCCACCCCGCGACCCGAGACATCCGTCACCTGCGCGGCAGTCGAAAAACCGGGCTGAAAAATGAGATTGTGGATTTCGCGAGGAGAAAGATCATCATCGGGTCCGATCATGCCCAGCTTGACCGCTTTATCGAATATCTTTCTGGTATTCAGCCCGGCGCCGTCATCCTGAAGCCTGATCACGACGTTGCCGCCTTCGTGCGAAGCCGAAAGATGCACATGTCCGATCTCGTTCTTGCCAGCCTTTTTGCGTTCTTCCACCGATTCGATGCCGTGATCGACGGCGTTTCTCACCATGTGGACAAGAGGACTCGTTATCTCCTCGACGACATTTCTGTCGATTTCAGTGTCTTCGCCCGAAAACAAAAACTGCACCGGGGTCGAAGACTTGGCTGAAATATCTCGTGCCACTCTCGCCATTTTCTGAAAGACGCTCTGGAGTGAAACCATCCTCATGCCCATGGCGAGTTCCTGCAAGTCACGCGTGATCGTATCGAGCTGATTGGTACTCTGCATCATCCTGAATATTTCAGCATCCTCCTCGCCCTCTTCGAGTACGTCCTTTTCCTGGATTTTCTGCATCAGGATCGCGTTTTGCCGCATGATCATGGCATTTGCGATCACCAGTTCGCCGACCGCGTCGATCAGACTGTCAAGGCGGCTCACGTTGACCTTGAGCATGGTTGCCATTCTGTTTTTTCCACCCTGCTGTTCAGTCGCAGACACCTTCTGCTCTTTCACGGTGTCAGCCATTTCAGCGTCAACCGCGGAAATGCCAGCCTCATCGAAGCTCTCTACCGGCGATTTCGCAGTATCATCCAGATTTGTCACAATCGTATCCGCAACTGATGTAGGCATAATTTTCTCCTTGTCGGGCAATGACGGGGTTTCAATCTCAACGAGCAATCCCTCAAGTTTTTCGAGGACTTTCATATAGTTTGACGGTGTTTTGTACACAACGTGCGTTTCAACGGTAAGTTTGACTTTATCGACAATTTTCGATATAAGATCGATTGTCTCGAAACAGGCTTCGGCGACAGTACCCCTCAACTCGACAGCTCCATCACGGGCTTTTGACAGCAGAGACTCGGCCGTATGAGCAATCGCCTGAACATCATGCAACTGCAAGAATCCCGAAATCCCCTTGATATTGTGCATAAACCTGAAAATCTCGTTTACAAGTCCCTTGCACCCCGGGTCCATTTCGAGAGCGACAAGCGCGGCTTCGGCATTTTCGAGATATTCCCTGGTCTCGGAAATGAAATCGCACAATTCAGGGTTGGCAGGATCAAATGTCACTGCGGGAGGCTTTCTTGTGATGTTTGATGCCGGGACAATATTGTGAGCGATCAGGGCCGGATCAGCCCCGGCATACAATTCCTGCACAGCCGCTTCGATTTCCTTCTCCACCTCGACGACCTTGATTTCTTCGATCAGGGCTTCTCCGGAAGCAACGCCCGTTGACGCCGCATTTTCGTTTATCATTTCAGCAAGCGCGTCCTCGATGTGAGAAGCGGCAGTCCTGATGTCGTCCATAAGGTCCCGTATCTGCACATCGCCGTTGCATCCGGTCTGCAACAGCACGACAAGCCTGCAAGCCGATTCATACATCGCATTGCTGATCCCGGGATAATCGAGCACCTTTTCACATAATGAAATCGTCACGTGAATATTGTGCAGATCGGCACAGTCAATAAAATCCATCAGATCACGGATGAGTTCCACCTGAGACTCGATTTCCAGAATATCATCCTTCGAAAGAATATGCCTGGGCGGATTGAACCTGTCGGGCCAGTTCCCGGTCTTCACTCCCCGCGTGATGTCGATGCACAGCTTCATGATTTCGTACAGCACCACATCGCTTTTGTGCCATTCGACCTTTTCGAGCCGGTCGAGCAGATCACTCATCTGCAACGCCGCCTCATGCTGCACTGCAGTCGCAGAGGCGATCAGGTAATTGTTGACGGCTATCCTCGCCGTCTTCAGTTTAACCTTGTCGGTCGGATCATAATCGGTCAGCAATACACTCACATGCTCGATAAGTTCATCAATTCCCGCAATCATCAATGTCATATCATTTTGCTCCATTGCCTCTTTCGCGGCGCCCTGTGGCGAGCCGCGAATCGCTTGCATGATCATCGCCAAACAACATCTTCCTCACTTCGTCAAAAAGCCTGCCCATTTCGACTACCAGCAATCCGTTGCCGGACCCGCCGTCATGGCAGCAGTCCTCACGGTAAAATATAAAATTGGAATGTCCTGATATTCTCTGCAAGACCGCATTGACAATCATGTCGTCAAAACGCCGGTGTCCGATAACCACAAGTTCCGGCTTCGCCACTCTCACGGCCTCGGCGAGGTGACGCTCCGAAGCGACCTGCACTACCATCGACACGCCATCTACCCGCGAAAGCAGCCCGGCTATCTTTTCCCTGATGATATTGCGGTCATCAGCGACAATCACCTTGTATCCGTTGTCTTTCACAAACCCTCCATCAACTGTCATCACTTCATCGCAAGCCGCTGACAGTCAACTACATGATAGTGAGCCGGCAATACATCCTGCATCGCCCTGCCGGCAAAATACATTAACCATCAGGACATTGTTTTGTCGTCATGACGGCTACTGTCGTCACCATGTGGGTATTCAGGTTTGACTGTTCCGGGAAATGGGAATAAGTAGACGTTAAGCATTTCAAATTAGTTCGCCGTAAAATACCTTCTCAGTTACATATCATCAACGCATCTCCGCATTTTCTGAGGCGTTCCGAAAATCGACAATCTGAAATCATCACCGTCGATGAAGATGCCATAACTTACCAATACATATGGTTCTTTTTTTGATATTGCCCTATATTGAAAATAAAGGAGAATGTATGCATCATCAGCCAATATCACTGTTGCCTCTCCTGATTGTCACATTCCTGGCGCTTGTCGTTCCGTTCGCAGTTCATAAAATCAAGTTCATAAAAGTCCCGATAGCTGTCGGAGAGCTTCTTTGTGGAATTGCACTTGGGAAAAGCGGACTCGGCATCATAAAACCCGACCACACCCTCGAATTTCTCTCGCTATTGGGATTTACCTATCTCATGTTTCTCGGCGGGATGGAAATAGATTTTGCAGCATTGAAATCAACTGGAAAGGAAGCTGGTGAATCTCGATTTTCGTTCTTTTCAAAACCATTGTTCATCTCTCTTTCAGTACTGATTGCAACACTTGGGCTGGGATATTTTGCAGTCTATTACCTCAAAGCCTCGCACCATCTTCCGGGGAATACAAACGTGCTTATGCTGACACTCCTGATCAGCACAACATCTGTGGGTGTTGTGCTGCCTTCCATAAAAGAATCGGGAATAATTGACAGTAAATATGGTCAGTCTGTCCTTCTGTCTTCGGTTTTACTCGATTTTGCCACAATCGTGCTTGCCACTCTCACCCTTGTCCTTCTTAGAGGTTCAAAAAACGGGGCTGTACAACTCGCGGAACTGGTCTGTCTTGTCATCGTTTTCATACTTGCTTTCTACTTTTCCAGAAAAGTAACCTCGAAGCCCGGGATCAAACGCATATATGACGAGCTCAGCAACACATCCGCTCAGATCAGAGTCAGGACAGCTTTTGCCATCATGGTACTGTTTGCATATCTCAGTCAGGCAGTCGGCGTAGAACTTATCCTTGGCGCGTTCCTTGCCGGAGTGCTCTTCAGCCTGTTTTTCCGGAGCGAATCCCTCGAGAGTGCCGCGAAATTCGATGCTATTGGATTCGGGTTCCTGATTCCTGTTTTTTTCATTATGATTGGCGCAGAAATGAATCTGGATCAGATAATTCAGAATCCCGCTGCAATGGGCATATCTCTGGTTTTACTGCTTGTCGCATTCTGCATAAAAATCATTCCAATGCTTCCGTTTGCGACAGTTTTCGGCTTGAGAAATTCAGTCGCGGGAGGCTTTCTAATATCAGGCCAGCTCAGTCTCACAATCGCGTTTGCGGAAGTCGCAGTCGCCGAAAAACTGCTTGACCCCACAATGCAGATACCAGCTCTGCTGATCGCAGTATCGACCTGCATAATATCACCTCTTATGTTCTCAAAACTATACAAAACAACAAACTTGTCAAACGACGGGCAAAAATGACGCATGTCATCAATAATTGTCCTGAAAGAATGGTTTCGGTGGGTTGAAGCCAATGATGTTTACCTAAGAAACACACCCCAAGAGACTCCTCCTGACATTGTCATCCATAACCACCATGCTGCTACCTGGCATGCTGAGCGAAGCGAAGAATTTTGGGAAAAGACCGAAATGACAAGATTATTCTTCGCTTCGCTCAGGAATGCCAATACCTGGAAATCCAACATGCACCCCACACACACTATTTCCCCTGGCCCGGTCCGGAAAAAGCTTGGACAAACAACTTTGGGACGTTATCAAACTATTGTTCGTATACACTGAATATCAATAGAAATTCCCTATGTACGGTTATGGTCTGTCGAGATGATCTGGTGTAGCATCTGAAATGATAAAGACTTTTCTGACACGGATATCACGGATAATACAAACATGTTTTCAATAGAGCAGGGTTGATCCCCGGGACGCTTCGATAAAAATAGGTGAGGAATTTGATATAATATTCCATATAAGTGTTGACGATGACCTGGGATAAGACTATAATCAAAGTGGTCGGACCACCGTATGACCGGATATCACGAACGAGGCACTTAATGTTACAGCAAGCAAAACTCACGTCAACACGATTGATACCTCTTCAGAAGACAAGGCTCCATGAAGATATTGTACTTCAGTTGAAAGACAGGATTGTTAGCAGAGAAATCATGCCCGGCGAAAAGCTTCCTTCCGAGCGTGAGCTTGCCGAGGTGCTTAATGTCAACCGCTCTACCGTAAGAGAAGCGCTTAACAAGCTTGAAAGCATGGAGCTTGTCGAAATCAGGCATGGCGAGGGGGTTTTTGTCAGGGACTACCTCGAAAGCGGAAGCCTTGAATTGCTGCGCCATCTCCTTATCAGAAATGGTGAACCCGATGTGGAGATTGTGGTCCATCTTTCCAATCTCCGAAAAATGATCGTTCCCGGGATCGCGCGGCATGCTGCCTTGAACAGGACCCAAAAGGAAATTGACGAGCTTGAAGCGATAGTTTTTCACAATGAGGGAGTTTCCATTGTGGACCGGGATTGGCAGGTCCACAATGTCATATCACGTGCGAGCGGCAATCTTGCGTTAGTTTTTTTGCTTAATTCTTTCACTAATCTTGTCCGGGAATATTCGGATTTGTATTTCAGCGATGAGAAAAACATTGAAAGATCGGAACTTTTTCACAGAGACATCTACGAGGCAATCAGGCGTGGCGACCCTGAGGAGGCTGAAAGGATCATGAGGGAAATTTATGATTACGCCGAGGAGGGGATGTTCAAATCCTTCGAGAGTGCGCTGTTGAAGCGGGGGAAAACTTCGCTTTCGAGAAAGTGAACAATGGGTTTTGCCGCTAAGGCAGTCTGTGGCCGTGCTCCGAGGCAGCCGGATGTTTTTCAATGTAACCACTACAATTCCATGGGATTCTACATGGCTTCACAACATCCTTGAAATGGGAGTGTGACATGAAAAGATTCATCGAAGAAACAATTGCCAGGGAATATGACATTGTCGTAATTGGTGGTGGGATTACTGGGGCGGCGGTAGCTTATGACGCCGCTTCGAGAGGTTTCTCCGTAGCTCTTGTCGAGAAGCAGGATTTCGGCCATGCCACATCATCGGCTACTTCGAAGCTTATTCACGGCGGGTTCAGATACCTCGCCAATTTCGAGATTGCGATAGTCAGGGAATCACTTAAGGAGAGAAGAATCCTTGAGAACATAGCCCCGAATCTTGTATATCCCATCCGTGTGCTTGTGCCCTGCTATGACAGCGGCATAACGAAACATACATGGTTTTTCAGGATGGGCATGCTGCTGTATGATTCGCTTTCGTTCGATAAGGGCAATACGTGGGACCCGGACAAAAGAATCGGCACGCACGAGGCATTCTCCGCTGCCAGTATGGCGGACATGGAGCCAGTGATCCCGGTCGATGGACTCAAGAAAGTATTTGCCTATTATGACTGTGCGAGTTTATTTCCTGAAAGGCTGACTCTGGCTTTCGTAAGGTCTGCTGTTAAATATGGCGCGCATGCAGCCAATTACTGTAAAGTGGAGGAATTCATCTACGGAAAGGGAGAAAAGAAGATCGCTGGCGTCAAGGTGCGGGATACAATCAACGACAGGCTTCTTGAGATCAGGGGAAAGTTGACAATCAATTGTGGCGGCCCATGGGCTGACCTGCTGCTCGATACTGCGAGCGGGAGAGCGCAGGGGAACGCGAAACGCATAAAGCGTTCGGAAGGAATTCACATCATTACGAAGAAACCGGTATGCAGAAACATGATCGCGATTGTCACCTCTTCCGGCAAGGGTGTTGTCATGACGCCCTGGAGAGGCTATACGCTGATCGGTCCGACCGACAAGGAATATTTCGGGGACCCGGATGACTACAAAGTGACAAAGGATTCTGTCATCGAGCTGATGGATACTGCAAACAGGTCGCTCAAGCCGGAAGACAGGCTGGAGTTTTCCGATATTGTCCATACTTACGGAGGGCTCAGGCCCTTGATCGAAGACAAGGGGAAATCGGTGAGAGATGCTTCCCGAAGGTATGAGATATACGATAATGCCAGGGATGGGCTTGACGGGCTGATAACTGTCGAGGGTGGGAAATATACGACAAGCCGCAATCTCGCAATGAACGTGATGAAGGTTGTTGGACATAAATTGAATAACACGGGCACGAGATGTATCACATCCTCCGACTATCTCGCTGGTTGCGCGATCAATAGTGTCGAGAAGTTTATATGTGATTTGAAGAAGGAATTCAGTGATTTCAGCGAACGTACAGTCGATTGCCTGGGCCGTTATTACGGCACCGACGCACGCGTGGTGCTAAAATTGGCCCGCAGTGACAAGTCCCTTTCGACCACTCTCGACAAAGACGGAGAAATCACCGCGCAGGTCGTTTATGCAATCAGGGAAGAAATGGCCATGACGCTGCGTGACATCCTGCTCAGGAGGACCGGGCTCGGGACTGCCGGCAGACCGGAAGATGGCGTATTGAATCTTGTTTCCGCCATTGCCGCCGAAGAACTCGGGTGGAGCGCTGACAGGGTGAATTCGGAATTGGCGTCAGTCGAATCCGTATATGGCGTTTTGAGATGACGGTAAATGCGTAGCGGGCTTTCATGGGCCGGCATGTCAATATAGATTTCGGAGGAATATATGACTGATAAAACATTCACACCGGACTGGACAAACCAGCCGCCGCCCCCAGGCTCTTACCGGTCGATTTTCAAGCTCGGCAAGCCCGACGAATTCAAACACCCCCGCAATGAACTCATCGGCATGATCATGTCGGAATTCGGGATGTCGGAAAATGACTTCAGCAAGAAAGTTTTCGAGGGCAACGAAAAAGTGGTAGCGGGGAAATCCTCCCGCTTCAGCCGGGAGCAGATCAAGGTGTTCGAAAACATGGCCGGCGCCGCCAATGTGTCCGTGGCTGACTATGATCGTGTAAAATACAGCTATGGGCAGACCCTCAAGGAAGTGGATGAATTGAGAAAAGGGTCCCCACAGAATATTACGGACCTCGTCATTCATCCGCGTGACAAGGACGATGTCCGCAATATTGTAAGATATTGCGACACTCAGAAAATCCCTGTTTACGTGTATGGAGGCGGCTCGTCTGTCGTCATGGGACTTACCCCTGAAAAGGGCGGTGTGACACTTGTCATGAACACTCACATGAACAGGATCGTGAAGCTGAACGAGACCAATCATACAGTCACCGTGCAGCCCGGAATGATGGGCCCGGATTTTGAAAATGTATTGAACAACGCTCCCAGTCAGCTTGGAGCTTCGAGAGCTTACACCTGCGGTCATTTCCCGCAATCTTTTGAAATTTCCTCTGTCGGCGGATGGGTCGTGACTCTCGGGTCCGGCCAGGCTTCCACATACTACGGTGATGCCTGCGATCTCGTCGTTGCGCAGGAATACGTGACACCGGCTGGTGATTTCAGAACGCTTGAGTATCCGGCCACCGCTGCGGGCCCAAAGGTCAACGACATCATGAAAGGCAGCGAGGGCGCTTTTGGCGTGCTTGTCGAAGTCACCATGAAGGTTTATCGCTTCATGCCTGAAAACCGCCAGTATTTCGCTTTCATGTTCCCGACATGGGAAACCGCGGTTGATGCAAGCAGGGAGATCATGCAGAGCGAATCCGGCATGCCTGCCGTCTTCAGAATATCCGATCCGGAAGAAACGGATAGAGGCCTGAAACTGTTCGGATTCAACAACATGACACTTGAGCGTTTTTTGCAAAGCCGTGGCATGAAACCCATGCAGAGATGTATTTGTATGGGGACTTCGGAAGGCGAAGCCGGCTATGCAAAACACGTTAAAAGTCAAATCAAGAAAACGTGCAAGAAATTCGGGGCAATGAGACTACCTGCATCCGCTGTGAAAGCATGGGAGAAAACAAGATACAAGGAACCTCTCATGAGAGAGGACTTCATGGATTACGGACTATGCACGGATACGCTCGAAACGGGCGTGACATGGGACAATCTGCACAGACTTCATTCCTCGGTACGCGCTTATATTAAAAAGAGGCCCGGTACGGTTTGCATGACCCATGCGTCTCATTTTTATCCCGGCGGGACCAATCTCTATTTCATCTATGTACTCAAGCCTGACAGCCTGGACGAATTTTTCGAGTTTCATCGAGGGATAATCGACAGGATCGTGGAAAATGGTGGCTCGATAAGCCACCATCATGGTGTGGGCAAGATGCTTGCGCCGTGGCTCGAAAAACACATCGGCAAGCAACAGCTTGATGTCCTCCGGGCATTGAAAGAGCATTTCGACCCCAACAATATAATGAATCCCGGCGGACGCCTCGCTCTCGACCGCGCGGAAAAACATGACCGGTAATGACATGGAACACAGCCATGATAAATATCGCGCGGATACAATCCTCGCTATCGATGCCGGCACACAGTCGATACGGGCGGCTCTGGTCGATCTCGCAGGCAATATCGTCGCAATCGTGAAAACACCGATGAGACGATGCAGTTCTCCAGAGCCTGGCATGGCCGAACATGACCCTGAATACTTCTGGCAGATGCTGTGTGAGACTTGCCGTGAGCTATTCGCGAAAACCGCACGCGCTAAAGAAAGGCTCCTTGGTGTCGCTCTCACTACTCAGCGGGGCACGGTCATCGATGTCGACAAACATGGCAAACCGCTGCGGCCGGCTATTGTCTGGCTCGACGAGCGCAAGGCGAATGCCGCAAAACATATTCCGCCGCATCTTGTCTTCATCCTCAAATCGTTCGGCCTGCATGATTTTTTCGAAGGGGTTGTGAGAGACTGCGAGATCAACTGGATACGGCAGCACCAGCCTGATATCTGGACCAAGACACATAAACATCTGTATCTCTCGGGCTGGCTGACTTACAAGCTGACTGGAGAATATAGAGATTCGAGTGGAAACATTGTCGGCTATGTTCCATTCAACACCAGAAAAGGCGCGTGGGCAGGAAAACACGACATCAAGCAACGCCTCTTTCCAATTGAAAGAGAAAAATTGCCGGAACTGCTGCGACCGTCTGAAATATTGGGATATGTAACTGAAACGGCATCATCCTTTTCCGGTATCCCGAAGGGGATTCCCGTCGTTGCCGCAGCTAACGACAAGGCTTGTGAGATACTTGGCGCTGGAGCGGTTTCACCGGAAACGGCCTGCATCAGTTTCGGCACGATATCCACCATTAACACCCAATGTGAAAAATATGTCGAACTGAGACCATTCTGGCCTTCGTTTCCCGCAGCAGTACCGGGACATTTTTATACTGAAGTTGCCGTCCTGAGAGGAGCGTGGATGATAACCTGGTTCAAGGAAGAATTCGGGTTGCAGGAACGCCTCGAAGCCGCGGAAAAGGGCGTTTCCGCCGAAGAGCTCCTTGACATTCTGATCAGGGATATACCACCTGCATCGCTCGGGCTTGTACTGCAGCCTTACTGGACGCCCGGGCCCGAAATGGCAAAGTGTGCGAGAGGCTCGATCATTGGCTTTTGCGATATGCACAAACGTTCGCATGTATATAAGGCGGTCCTTGAAGGTCTCGTGTATGCACTGAAAGAAGGAGCGCAGCTTACGGAGAGAAAAACCAGGGCTAAGATTGGCAACTTGCGTGTCTCTGGCGGTGGTTCGCAAAGTGATTCCGTTATGCAGATTTGCGCTGATATTTTCAACCTGCCGGCACAGCGCCCGCATAGTCACGAAACTTCGATTCTCGGGGCGGCGATCGATGGCGCGGTGGGCCTTGAGCTTCACGAGGATTTCCCAACTGCCATCAGGGAAATGACCAGAGCTGGTGATACTTTCGAACCACTTGCCGCCAACTCTCTGATTTATGCGGATATATACGAAAGAGTGTATCTTAAAATGTTCAAAAGACTGATGCCCCTTTTCCGGGAACTGCAGGCGATCACGGGTTATCCGCCACCGGTTGCTTGATTCATTCCCGAATTCTGCTATAGAGTCCGGAATCATGGGGAAACCGTGGAAAATACTGACCAGCGAATGGATATGTCATGATCGAACCTGTCGATACCGGCGGAAGGAAAGTCCTGATTCGCGGCGCAAGGATACTCGATACGGTATCCGGTTGTCTGACATCCCCGATGGATGTACTTGTGAACGGCGATACAATTGAAGATATCGACTGTACCGGACCGGCACGCGGCGTCCATATCATAGATGGCGATGGCCTTACACTGGCTCCAGGACTGATCGACTGCCATTGTCATGTCCTGAGCCCATTTCTCGTAGAACAAAAAGGCATGATGGGGACATGGGCGCTGCGTCAGATCCGCCGCACTTTCGCGGCCATGCTTGCCTGTGGCGTCGTGTGTGCCAAAGATATGCTCTCTCCCATAAAAATCATAAACCATTACAGACGCGCCATCGAAAAGGGACGCATGCATGGCCCGCGAATACTCGCTGCCGGCCCCATACTCACAGCTCACGGCGGATATCCTGATTTCATCAATAAACTGTCTTTCCCCGCCGCACTATTTACGGGCCAGCCGAGAATCGATATCGACTCTCCGCAAAGAGCATCGAGTGTCATCAGATATCTCCAGTCAAAAGGCATTGATTTCGTAAAGGTCGGATACGCCATGGAATCGTTGCACCTTGATTCGACATGCCGCCTCAATGTTGTTTCTCACGACATAATGCGTGAAATCTGTACGACGGCCCATTCGCTCGATCTCAAAGTCAGCGTTCACATCGGAGGGACTGCCGATATACAAGAACTGCTTGTGCACGACATCGATTCCCTTGAGCATCTCCCGATCGACCGCCAGTTGACACCGCAAGAAGCAGAGGCGATCAGACAGCATGGCGCCACAGTTGTCCCTACCCTGACTATTACTGAATCATCATTCAGATTCGAAGATAAAATGGAGTTTCTGGAGAGCCGCCATGCTTCTTCAATGTTTGAGCCGCAAGTCCTGAGCCACCTTAAATCCGTAGCGGCTGCATGGCTTGATTTTTCCGATCCCGACCACCTGAAAAGTATCGGTAAAACCCGCGCTAACAGAGACATGGCGAAAATCCTTTTCGGGAATGTCAAATCACTTGTACGTGCCGGTGTCAGGATATGCGCCGGTACCGACATGGGCGCCGCCATTTCATTTCCCGGAGAAACGATAGACGAAATGAAGCGCCTGAAACTTGCTGGTCTGTCCACAATAGAAGCAATCAGATCGGCGACTCTGCATGCCGCCGGTTTCATTGGACTTGGGAACAAACTCGGTAGCATCGAAACTGGCGCTTATGCTGACATGCTACTCATCGAAGGCAATCCCCTTGATGATATCGACGCGTTCCGCCATATTCGCACAATCGGATGCAGAGGACGCTGGTACACCCCGGCTTTCCCGCATACACCTGATTACTGGAATGAACGCGGCCTGTTGCAGGAAATCCTTGAGTGCACTTGAAGCAATACTCTGGTTCTATCGCCGCCGCACCATTCACTTATACAGAGTTGCAAACCGAAAAAAACAACCAAAAACGGCCACATCGGAATTCTTCTTTCGAAAAACGATAAAATTACGCGTGTTTATGATGATGGTCGGGGTTTCCGCCCCCCCGCCGCACTATACATGCTACTTCTATGATCTCGAATCGTTATAACGTGAATATACGAAATATCAATTGAATTTCCCTATGTATGGTTATGGTCTGCCAGGATGATCTGGTGTACCATCCGAAAACAATAAAAGACTTTTGACACGGATTTCACGGATAGATTATGACTGTATTTCGAAGGGGCCGGGTTTATCCCTGCCTGATACAAGGCTGCTCAATCGGGGCGCTTCGATAAATTGTGGCATGGAATTTCTATTGATATTCAGTATATGTAATCAGGCTTGCCTGAGGATGGCCACGACATGAAAAAGCCCCCGGTGTCAGCGGGGGCTTTCGATCACTTGGAAGATGGAGCGGAATAGCCTCGATGCCCATCAGTTGGCGGGGATAGTGATAACGAGGAATTTGTTGTAGCCGCCGCGCTCGACGACAAGGAGAACATCATCGCCGGGATTAGCCGCGTCGATGTATTCATTGAAGTCACTGAGGTCCCTGACGGTTTTGCGGTTGACCTTGACGATGATATCGCCCTGCTGGATGCCGGCTTCGTCAGCGGGGGTATCGGATTTCACATTGGTTACGACAAGTCCGGTGGTGGTTTTTGCGTTGAGCTGCCGGGCGAGTTTGGAAGTGAGGGGTTCGAGTTCGAGACCGAGCACCGGTTTCTTTGAAGGAGACGCAGGAGATGATCCGCCAGCCTGCGAGGGCCGTTCCGCAAGTTTGACATCGAATGATTTTTTCTTTCCGTCACGAAGGACGGCGATTTTGACTTTTTTGCCTGCGCCGAATCCCGCGACGGTTTTCTGGAGTTGTTTGCCGGATTCGATCCTTGTGTCATTGACGCCGGTGATGATGTCGCCTTCCTTGATGCCGGCACGGTCGGCGGGAGTGTCTTCGAGGACATTGGTGACGAGGACGCCTGATTTTGCGTCAGGGAGGCCGTTGGCGCGGGCGAGCCTGTCATCGAGGTCCTGGAATGTAATGCCGAGGTATCCACGGGAATAGTGGCCGGTATCCACAAGGTCGTCGACGATGTCTTTTGCGAGGTTGATGGGGATGGCGAATCCCACGCCCATGTAACCGCCACTGTTGGAGTAAATGGCAGTATTGACGCCGATCACTTCGCCACGAATGTTGATGAGCGGGCCGCCGCTGTTGCCGGGATTGATCGCCGCGTCGGTCTGGAGGAAGTCCTCAAATGCGCCCTGTCCGACATTGCTGCGGGATTTCGCGCTGATGATACCGGCCGTGACGGTGCCTTCGAATCCGAAGGGGTTGCCGACCGCTATGACCCAGTCGCCGACTCTGACATCGTCGCTGTTGCCGAGGCGTGCGGCTGCGAACGTGTCGCTGGTTTTGAGTTTGATGACCGCGAGGTCTGACTCCGGGTCCGATCCGACGATTTCGGCCTTGTATTCCTTGGCGTTATCCGCGGAAGCGATTTTGACGAGGATTTCGTCCGCCTGACCGACCACGTGATAATTGGTGAGGATGTAGCCGTCGGAGCGGATGATGAAACCGGAGCCGAGGCTTGTCTGCTTCATTTCCTGCTGCCTGCCGCCAAATGGCGAGCTGTTGTCTTCGCCGAAAAACCGGCGCATGAAATCATCGTTGAAAAAATTGTCGAACAGGGGATTCTGGAATTTGACCGTCTTGGTGGTGCTGATGTTGACGACGCAGGGCTTGACGTTTTTTGCGGTCGTCACGAAA
The DNA here is from genome assembly GCA_964595945.1 of uncultured bacterium. Taxonomy (GTDB): domain Bacteria; phylum UBP15; class UBA6099; order UBA6099; family JAJRTR01; genus CAZQSL01. The sequence continues at coordinate 2,838 of CAZQSL010000018.1, read as the reverse complement.
GCTTCCTGAAGGCTTTCGGCTGCGGGATTGGGCTTGACGGCATCGACAACCTTGTTGGCGACCTTGCTGTCGGCGGCGGTGAGGTGCGGTATGAGATCGAAACGTGCTGATACGACGAGCCCGACGACGATGCCGGCTACGAGTGTGATGAGTAGTGCGAACCGTTTTGCTGTGTTCATTGCAGGTCACTCCCTTCGGGCCTCTTTTTGAGGCCGATGATTTCTTCGACGACCTTTTTGAGAGGATCGAGGTTTGATGTTTTTGTGATCCAGGTGGCGGCATGGTGCGCCCTGAAGTCGAGTTTGAAAAGCGGATATGCGGTATTGACGACCACGGGGATTCCGCCATTCATTTTCGAGATTTCGCCGATGACTTCGAGCCCGTCTTTTTCGGGCATGCCGATGTCAAGTATCACGCAGTCGGGCTTGCCCGTGCGCGCTATTTCGATTGCTTCTCCTCCGTTTGCGGCCTCGATAACGGAGTAGCCTTCGTACTCGAACTCAAGTCGATAGAGTTCGCGGAGTTTCTGGTTGTCGTCGACTATCAGCAGTACTGCCATTTTCGCGTCTCCCGGACATAAACTTTGGACAGTTTCATTATGATGGTGTTCCGCAAAAAACACAAAAGAAAGAAATATTCTGCCGCAGTGAGCCGTGCGATATAACCATGGCCGTAGCGTATCTCTTCCTTATAATTATTGCACTGCCGGCGCCGTATGTGAAGCAGGTATGCCCGTCACGCGATATTGAGTAGCGTGGCTATGTTGGCTCCGGCAGAGACAATCGGCGTTATAGCTCCCGTAGCGGATGTCATGATGGTGGTGACTCCCGGGCCATGACCTGCGACTCGGCTGCACGAATGGATAATGATCCCGATGGAAACCGCGCCGGTGCGGTATATGCGCCCGTAAGAATGATCGGCATCAGTGATCGCGACGATGTCGCCGAATCGCAGTGCGTGGAGGCCGTACTCAGTGGCGATCGAATCATCGAACATCTGGATGTCGTAGTCGCCACTGTGGCATGAATTGCTGCCGAGGCCCGAGCCCATGATTTTCGCGGGCACTATGGCTGCGACCGGGACGTCAACCTTGCCGCCGTCTGCGAGTGAGGGAGAGAGGGATTCGAGCAGCGCCGGATCGCAGTTCATGATTTTGATCGCCGGGAGTTCGCGGAATGCCAGTCCGGCACCATAGGCCGCGATCTGTATTTTGTCGCCTATCGCAAGGGCGTCAAGCGTATCGGGGGGGAAATCAGCTATGATATGCTCGATGCCGCCATGTTTGCCGGTGACTATGCCAGTGGCGCCTTTTGCTTCGCCCGAAATGACACGGGCGGTGTTGCCGATGCAGGCAAGATGGTTGAGCGCGGTGTTTTCGCGTGATGACCGGTCGTCGTGAGCTATGGAAACGCCGGGTTCGACATGATCGCCTGCCAGGCCGAAGACGGAGTCGCCGACACGTTTGTTGTATGTTATGCCGCCGACACCGGGCACGATGGCAAGATCACCGTCCGCGCCGATATTGTAGATCGAGCGGCTTATGGTGGGATGGGTGATCTTGCCCATGACAGATATTTTCACGAGCTGGCCGCTGTTGGTTTCGAGCATTTTTCGCCTCCTGAATATTGGTTGTGCGATATCCGGCCGCACGCTCCTTCGCTGTCACATGAAATAATGCATTATCGAACGGCCGGTAAATATTGTGAACAGCGATCCGAAAAAAATGAATATGCTGAAAGGGAGATATATGAAGCGCTGCAACAGCATGTCGGGCGGGCACTTCTGTTTGATTTCCGCGACCTGCCCGTGGGTCAGCGCGATCCCGGGGGCGATGTCCTTGATCCGGTGCTCTTCCGAGAGGACTTTGGCGCTCTCTCCACGCAGAAATGTATTCGCCGCGAGTGATGCGACTGTCACCCTGTCGGCGTAGAGGTCTATCATGTTGCGCGCGAGTGGCATGAATATCATCATGAACGCTGACGCGAAGGCAAGGTCAAGCAGCATCCTCGCCGGGTTGTTGTGTCTATACAGTATCTGATATGCGAGTGTCATGACGTAAAACACGCTCACGGCCACCAGAAATACCGTGCTCCTTCTCATCAGTTTCATTATGTTGCCGACGATCAGAAACATCAGTATAAAGGTGATTATCACGAGACTCTGGGGCGGCAGGCTGAACGCTGCCTGTATGCGGGCCTGCATGATGCGCGCTATGAACACTATCGACGTGAAGCACAGGATGGTGCCAATGGTCGAACGGATAGCGGCGGGCGTCTCCCAGTATTTGACTATGCCTTTTGCGCGTGCCGTCAGTGTCTCCCTTGTCTTGCCGCAACGGACTATGAGTACCGATCTCTTTATCGAAGACCACAGCGATGAGAAAAAATAGTAGACAAGCGCGATTATATATGAATTCACAAGGATGATGATCGACGGGAAATACGGGACGTACTGATTTTGATAAACGGCGAGCGGGACAAGCAGGGCGATGACGGGAAACAGCTTGCCGTCTCCGGCGCTCCACAGATCGAAGTAGTATAGCGCATATCCCGCAAGCAGTGATATGAGGCTGTTGATGAGCGCCAGGGACAGGTATTTCATCAGGTCGTGCGAACGCGTCAGCAGCGCGGTCACGAGCATTGCCGCGAAGAGAACCGCGATATATTTCATCGCGAGGATCAGTATCGAATTGGGGATAAGGTGCGAACGCAGGTCGTTGTATATCACAAAATAGTTGAGTATGAAAAAAGCGGTAATCAGGATGATCGAGAACAAACGTATCAGGTTGTCCGTGAAGTCTATTCCCATGTCAACCGTTCTTGCGCTGGTGTTCGCGGG
>CAZQSL010000017.1:0-41411 GCA_964595945.1 uncultured bacterium | reverse complement strand
CGTCTGTCTTACCGTCTCGATCTCGATCCCGAATCTGATGTCTTTCAAATCCATCGTCTTCCGCCTCCGTTTCCGTAAAAAACCCTTTGTTAATAAGGTTTTTTCAATTCTACACACATGTTAAGCCGGGGGCGGGTTAAGTCAAGCCAATTAATAAAGAATATTGTTAATATATTGAGATAAATAAAGAATTGCAATCTTAATCGCTATTATTGCCTATTTTAGCCTATCTGGAGTCTGAAACAGTCGAATAAGGCCAATTCTATCGGGCTGACAAACTAAATTCGTTGGGGCAGCATCTACCGATTTTTGGCACGTCGGAATCTGATTGCATATCTTTTCAAATCTTTCTGAAAAACCGGCTTGGCTTTTCTGCAATCTCACCGCTTAATGTGACCTGCGATTACAACGGAAGGAGGCGAAAAAGCGGTTTTACAAACGGGTCAAGACTCGGCGAAAGTGAAAAAACAAAAGGAGGCCATACACCATGGCGACAAAAGCGAAAGAAATCGCATTTGAAAAAGCAATCCCCGCATTCCTTAAGCACCTGACGGACGATGGCAAGAATGAGCGCACGGTTGAGGTTTACGGACGGTGCCTTGAGAACGTTTCCACCCACTTCGGCGCGGACAAGCTCCTCAACAAACTCACCCCGGCGACAATCGGCACATTCTTCAAGTCCGACGCGCTCCTCAAGAAGCCGAACGGCAAGGCGAAGAGCGAAATCACCGTCACGCAAAACAAGCGCGTGTTCCGCATGATGCTCGTATGGGCGCAAGAGAAGGGATACCTCGCTGAAGTCCCGCTCCCGAAATCCGAGATGAAGAAAGGACGCGCACAGGATGGAAACGACACCGATGCCGGTAACGCCACTGACGCTCCGCAGAGCGAGTGAACTCTTCGAGATAAAACTGCGGGCCGACGGGCGTTCGACACACACGGTGTCGTCATACCTCCGAGACCTCGGGCAATTGGAGCGGTTCCTTGCGAGCCGCTTCCAATGCCCGGAGGTCGCCGGAGTCACAGCGGATATGTTGAACGAGTTTCTCGTGTCTTCCGAGGTAACACGCATGCCGGACGGCGGAACCAAGACCGAAGGGTCCGTCAACAGGGTTAAAACTTCATTGAAGGCCTTTTTCAATTGGCTCGCCGTGTCCGGCCACATCCCATCCAACCCAGCCGCCGCTATCCGCATCAAACATGTCCAACGCCCGGCTCCCGATACATTGACAGACATCGAGAAAAAACGGTTGCTTAAAACCATCTCGAACACTCGGGGGAAGAAGGCCTTCCGGGATTTCGCTGTTTTTACACTGTTCCTTAATACAGGTATCCGGGTCTCAGAGCTTGTCGGTCTCGACATCGACGACGTGAATATGCCGGAGCGCCGTATCACCATTCGGGTCAAGGGCGGTCACACCGCGACGCGGTTCCTGAACATTCATGCCCGGCGCGCGCTCGAACCCTACCTGAAAGTCCGCCGCAGGATGCCAGTCGAGACACGAGCACTTTTTATCAGTAATCAGGAATGTCGCTTATCCGTTCGGCAGGTGCAACGCTCGTTCGACAATTGGCTTGCCGCCGCCGGAATTGAGAAGAACATATCCATTCACGGTTTGCGCCACACGTTCGCAACCAGTCTGCTCGAGCGGACCGGGAACCTCGCTCTGGTTCAACAAAGTTTGGGACACCGCCACATCTCAACCACCACCATCTACGCACACGTGCCGTCCGAAGCGTTGCAACAGGCGATGGAAACCATCTGAAGGGAGCGTCAAATGGAACCATCCATTTCTTATGAAACAGAACAGGCGGCTCGTGCACTTGCAAAGCGGTTCATTCGACCCTACGTTGCCAGAGGCGATTCGGTCGAAAGTCTCAAGGCGTCCCACATGGGGATGGGCTGCACAGGGGAGTCGGTTTGCATCGGCGGCTGGATGCACGGGAAGTCCTACACGACCGACTTCATCCTCGTTTCTCATGTCGGCGGTAAGACCGCCAACGTCACCTTCAAACTCCGCGACATCTTCAATGAGATAATCGGAGAGATAAAGAGCGCCGAGGCCGTCGAAGATTTCAAACTGGAACCGGGGTAGAACCGTGTCCCGCGCCGACAGACGGGAATTAAAGAGGCCGCTTGCCGGTCTCTTTTCTCTCTGGACAATGGCCGGAAATGGGAAATACCGGCCCCGGGAAATTCACCCCGCGTGGAATTTCTCTGATACCCCCTTCGAGCTTTGAAATTTGACTTTTTTCGATGGAACAATCATTTGCTCCTGATCATAACAACGCAACGGGCGCGAACCTGGGCGACACAGGTTGGAAACGGCGGTACCCGACAACTGTCTGTATTCCATCGGATTAGCAGGGACACCGTCCGGATCGGAATCAACTGTGCATGCGACAAATCAACACAATGCGAGGCAGAGACATCCATTAAAGAATGTCACCGCATGCTGCCGACAGGGGAAAGGCGGATTTTCTGGAAGCGAAAAATGCACCCGTCTTTTGGGTCAATTACGGCAAAACCCCATGGACAAAACCCTCATTTTGATCGTTAGCCATGAGAAACCCCATGGACGGGACATGTGGCGCAAGCAAAACGCGCCTTAATCCCTCGCATTTTTATTGAAAATGCGACGCTCTGTCAGTCCCACTCTTCGGTTTCATCGGAGTTTTTTTCATCCCCTTCATCGTCAAATGCGACGCTTTTTTTCGATTCTGCTGTGTTTGAATCCAGAGAACTCTGGCATGGCGCCTTGTCGGCGCCCCCATGCATCCTGGCTTTCCGTTCACGGTCCGCCGCTTCCTGCTTCTCGCGTTTCAGATCCTCTTCGTACTTCTGCATGATCGACGATGCCCACTCCGCAGGGGTCGTCTTCAACCCGTTCGTTTCCGTTTCGCGTGTGCTTTTCGTGGCTTTGAGGTCTTTCAGGTGCATCCGGATCATGCGGTCAAAAGCCTCGATGGCGTTCGTGTTCATATCCTTTGCGCACCGGCGGAAAAGAATCAGGTTGACGGCCACGATCTCAACAGCGTAGAAGTCCGAAGAGCTGTTCAGTTTGAAATCGCGGTACATCCGGGCGATGATCTCCCGAAACGACTTTTTCTCATCTTCCAAGAGAACCTCGTCGGCAAGGAATCCGTGGTCGGCCACCGGCGTATTTTCCAGCAACCGTTTTTTGTACTTCTTCAGCGTTCTTGTGTTTATCCCCGAGGTCATGGCGCACTTGTTTCCTTTCGGGGGGCCGGGTTTTTTGTGGCCCGGCCCTTTGTTAAAGCCGTGGAACCGGCACACACGCGCGCCCTCTGCGGCGGGATTCTTGCATCGCTCACCAGTGCTCTTGCTGTGCGCCGTGCACCGTCCGTCAAAATCATGTTTTTGCATGAATATACCCTCCTTCAGGGTCAAATAATGCCGCCGCCTGGACGGCGGAAAATGAAATTTTCGCGGTAGTAACTTAAAGGGGTTTAATGTGGACTTCTATTAATTTTGTGTCTTAATTTCTGTTGCCTGCCGATGTTTTCTCACAAGCCGGTGAACATGTCGCTGCGTCAGTTGCGCAAGCGCGGCCACTTCTTTCACGGGGACGCCGCTTTCCACCAACTGGATAACGAGGCCAGTGCGCTCAACGCGGTCTTCATCGCGCCGGGGCACCCACACCAGACCACCTGAGAAATATCGGCGCATTTCATCGAGCAGCGGCTTTGGGAATATCTTCGCCGCGTTTTCGTACTTCATTGGTGTCGCCTCCATCTTCATTCTTCGTGCGAAATTCTGAGGGTTTCCTATCTTCGAGCGCACGATTGATAATTCGTCTCAAGTCATTTTGATCAACAGCCGCCTTGACCATCCGGTGTGCCACAACTGGATCGAACACACCGACGCCGATCCATTCAGCGGCATCGAGGGGGCAGAATCCGTATGTAGCCCATTCAACAGCTGCTTCAAGCATACTGCCCCTTGTTTTGTGCCCGGCAGCATCCATGATCCAACATAGACTTTCGAATGGATCGGGATTGTTGTGCTGACAGAACACATCCCCGCATCTCTCGCAGCGTATCGGCAGTGCTTTTGCCCACATTTCGGACTGATCGTATGTATCCATCGTTTTCAGAATTCCTTTCTTGTTATTTGTCTGATTTGGCATATTCTATTGCGTGCAAACAGTCCGGTGGCGATTTGCATCGTGGCGACAGCCCCACAGGTGAAAATTTCAGCCCATAGGCCCCGATGTTGCGATAATGCCTAATTGTGCTGTATTGCCCGGTATTTGAGGTTCCCAAAACGTCGGTTATCCCATTATATATATGAGATAACCGCATTTTCGGGAACCTCAAATTTATGTATTGGTGGGATAACTGACGGAGGTTCCTGAAATTGTGAAAATTCCTATTCAATGGGATTTCCCTCACTTTCGGGAACCTGATTGCCGGGTACCGCATCAGGGAGCATCAAAATCGTGTCATAGCCTTTCCTCGATTTCAGCAACAGACCGGATTCAACAAGCGCTTTGAGCGCGGCCAGCCAGTCGGACTTCCTGCCGACTCGGTTACCATGTGTAACGACGCTCTTGTCGCGCAGAACACTTACGATGTGGTCAATGACATCTACAGGAATCATGGGTATAAGAAGAGCGGCCTCCCTGAATGCTGAAAATACGTCAGCATCCGGTTCTCCCTCGGCAGCAATCGATTTTGTTTGCGATGCGCCAGGGGCCGATGTCGTATCCCCATTTATCATTTCATCAAAATAGACGGCCAGAACAAGCATCTGGGTGGCATCGTGCGTTTCGGGGCTGAACCGTTTGATCAATTCTTCCATCTTCTCTTTTTTCGGACCATCGAGAAATTCATGGTATAAGGCCTCGGCCAGCATCACGCGGTTTCGAAGATATGCGGGAACATCGAATAAAGGCATGTCTCCGTTGTAGAGAATCAGATGTTTGCGTGCATCGTCGCGGGGTGTGCGGAGCATGGCCTGACATACCGCTCGGCTGCGGTTGTAATCGAGCAGTTCGCCCATTGTGATCTTGTGTCCCGTGGAGCGATTAATGGCCGCCACATAGTCGAAAAAATGGTCGAAATTCGCGCGCCCGTTTCCATCGGCTATGGAAAGATGAAAATCCGGCAGGTTCTTACCTCTTGATCGGGACGACCTGTAATTATCAAGAAACATACGGCTCGCGCGTTCGAGATGCTTCTTCTCTTCCGGGGACGCATTGGATTGGAAAAGCGGCTCATCGCCGCCGCTGAAAACGATATCGCCGTTTGAATTTACTAGATTCGCCTTGAACAGCAACCTGCCGGTATTCCGTTTGTATGCGTCGTATAGGGCGCGCGCCGCGTTCTTGTTTTTCCCGAAGTAATAGAGATGTATGCCATCGCCGAGAAGAGCGATGCAGTAATTGAAGAATGTGAAAAATGAATTGTGGTTAAGGACTTTCGGCTTGGATGGGTTATTCCGTGAATCCCCGGACATGTAAACATCCCCGAGTCTGCTGTTGTGCATGACGAGGGTCGCCTTATTGTGCATTTTCACGGGAGCTTTGTAGTAGCGGATCGCTGATTCTTTCAGAAGCAGTACGGCTGCCGCCATTTTGAGCTTGATGAACGTGCCGGACATAAGCGCCGTGTTGTGCGACTGGAGCAGAAAGATCAGGTCGCTGAAATAGGAATCATCCATGTAGCTCAAAACGATTCTGCAGGCTGATTCCGTCTCGCTGCTTCTGGGGACGTGGCGAAGGAGGGCGCCACCTGGCGCATGTTCACAGAACTCCGCGAATTTTAGAAAAACGTTGATGCTGTTTCGGTATGACGAGTCGCCGTCTTTGTAATAAGTGAAGGATTCCTTGTCTGCATAAATGCTCGACACTGTGAATCTGAAGGTCGAAAAAGACTCGTTTTCGGGTGGCTCCTCGTTGTACTGGATTTCATCCGGTTTAGCCAGCGCCTTCTCGAGTTTCACGAATGGGAATTTCGTTATCTCGCCATTGAATCCGAATACCGGGCCGGTTTCCACGACATTGAAGCCCGCACTTGGAGATGAAACAAGGGCATCATTTTCACGTCTGAGGTGTTCCTCGACCGTAATAGTGGTTTCGCCGGCGTGCAGATAGTGCGACTTTGGCTTGAGAACAGAGCGCAGATTCACGATGTTTTTTTCGATGGCGTCGAGATCGAAGATGTCACGGCGAATGATCCCACGCCTGATTTCATCGTGTATGGTTTGCAGAGCGTCTTCGAGAGTGCCGATGAAATCGGCAGGATCGCCGAACGTAGAAGATTCCGACGCCCGTGCGCGTGGCTCCATGTCGCCCCCGACAAATATTGAGCTGTACGATAGTTTGCAGTGTGTGCATCGGGGCTTTCGGCACGAATGGACGCAGCCCGAATTCGTGATCCGGGGCAGCGCCACTGTCAGGACGCGCAGGCAGTATTCCATGAGCTGATCCGTGAAGACATCGCCTTCATCTATGAAAACATACGCGGGCAATTCACCGAGGATACCGGATAGATTCCGGTCAATCAGAAACACGAATGGAGCGACAATGATATTGGCCCGCGGCGCGATCAGCATCGAGAGCGTTCTGAGGCACATCTGTGGCGCGCCCGGCCTTTTGTTCATATCCGAAAGCATGTCCCGCATTCTTGTAAGGCTGTAAATCCCATCGAGCGATGAAAGAATCTCTTCGATAAATTCCGGTGCTTTGTCCCCAACCGCTTTGAGGCCGTATCTGCATGATGAACATGGGCTGACCATGGTTGAAATGTCCGCGCATGAGTTTTCGTTTTTGCCGACGAGATGGACGAGCGTGACACCAGTGGGTTTTCCCATTCCATCAGCCATGCCAACAGCCTCGGCGCAGACGGTGTGGTCCGGCGCAAGAATCAGAGACCGTTTCCCGTCGCCTGCAAGTTCAAGGGCAACGGACACCGCCTGATAGGTTTTGCCGCTTGCCATCGGCGCTTCTATGAGGTTGAGACGAAAATCAGGACCAGTTTTTTCCGTGTTTGTGTCTGACGTAATTTCGTTCAGCGCCGCTTTCAGAGCTTCTCGTGACTTATTCCTGAATTCAGAATGTTCGGGCGAAGACGCCTCGTCGAACCCCTCAATTTGTGTGTTTCGGTAACAGTCGCCGGGGGAGCACCACTCCTGGCACTTCGAACAACTGATGCCGGAGTAATCGTTCCAGATATCAGGGCGTATCATGTAGCCGGTGCCGTTCCGTTGTTCACCAAGCCGTGTGTCCGGCAGCACGAAATCGTTGAAGTATTTCTCATGAAAGTGCGGGCTGTCCATGAAAATACGGATGATCTCTTCCTCAGTTTTGCCTGTGTCACGAAGTTCAGTCACGAGCTTCACGCGCCCCTCGAAGCCCGTGTGCCCGCCTGAATGTATCAACGCGGTCAGGGACTCGACGCATGGGATGCGCAGGAGAATGCCAAGGTCGAACAGGTATTCCGCGATTTTCGCATGCCAGTTTTTTCTTTCCATGTTTATACGCAACGGTTTTCGTGTGGGATCGAAATACTCTGTCCTGGGAATATCTTTTGTCAGAGCATAAACCAGTTCTTTTAAGGAAAAAGAATTAACTGCAATCTCTTCTTCGGGCATTTCTCTCGGAAATGCCGCCAGACGGATGATCTGGCCCGCGGACAATGAGAAGAATTCATCTGCTGCGAGTGGTATGTTGTAAAGACCGTATTGCGGATGGACACTTCCCGGAAATCGGAGCGGCCGGTCGTGGTTGTAGAGGTTAAGGTCCACGGCGCCCTGATATTCCATTTTCATCAGGGAATGGATATGCCGAGCGAGTTTTTCATAGATAATGTTGAGTTCCACGCAGTCGGGGACATCGAGCAGCGACTGAGGGATTGCCAGGTAAAAGCTCTTACCACCGTTGAAGTAATATGAAATTACGTCTCGCGGTATGGTAAATGCGCTCGCAACCACATCAGCGCAATGCCGGGCCGCGCTAAGAGCGCCGGATACATTCGAGAGTTGATCGCCGGTTTCCGATTCAAGCTCGACAATGAAATCTCCGGATTTCGGACAAAAGCGTGCAATGCCTTTATCTGGCGTCCTGTCACAGTGAAATTTGAACGTGGAGCGATAAACATCTTTATTGGCGTTTCTTTCTACAAATTTTCTGATTGCATCATCGTCATCTGCTCGGATATAGATATTTCTCTTGATACCTTTTTTACTTTTAAATCCCGATGACAGTTCCAAATATGCCGACAGGCTACCGTTAAGTGTTTTTCTAATTGTCCGCGACGATACTTTTATTGCCTTCAAAGCCTTTGATGGAGTTTTTGAAAGGCTGTCCCCGAACAAGACTTTGACCTGTTGTGGAGTGAACAATCGGTTCAAGCGCGCAAGTGCGCCTGACAGGCGATGCAGATAGTGCGCCCGGTCATAATCAGGATGTGCAGGATCGAATTCAAAAGAGAATGCAACGCCTTCTTTATCTTTTCCATCCCGACGATACCAACTGACGTCATTGCCAACGATAAAAACGCGATCATCGTTACTCGCTTTCTTGTATTTCAACATCGCTTCATAAAGAGGCTTCTTTCCGCCCCCATTTGCAACCAGTTCCCTGTAATCACTGCCGGTCATGCTGATTGTTTCCGTGAAACGAATGTCAGGCAATGCAAGTAGCCCATCCGAAATCGATTGCCGCAGTGTACAGAGATATGGCTGTATTGCTGAAAGATCGTTTTTCAGGATATGTTCAGCGACGGTTTTGAGTACGTGCCGAACAAAAAGCTCGTCAGCCGCCGATCCGAGAATGCCCCCAGTTGTGGCAACTGAACCGTCGACGGTGAGCAGAGCATAGTTTTTCTTTTTAAGGCTCAACATCGCGGGCCAGACGCCCTCGATGGCAACATCCAGATATTGAGGCAACGAGTTTTTAACGGCTGTCACGACACTTTCCAATTGCGGACGGTCAGCCGCCGCATCGAATGACGGTATAAAAAACACTCCGTCTGTGTCGCACTGCACCAGTTCGCATCCGTATTCCTCCAGCGTTTCGGTCATCTTCTTCATTGCGGCGCGCCCCAGAGATGTTACACGCGCCGCCGCGCCATAATCCGCGAAACTGGCATTGCGAAAACCGAGATAGCCGTAGAATGAGTTGATAAGAAGTTTGAGTGCTTTCTGTAGATGATCGTTTCGTTCGCGCTGGGCGCCGGATGACGAGTCCCTTCTCATCTTTGCTTCGAATCTCTGCCATGTCAGTTTTTTTAGCATCGGTAGGAAAACATCGAGGGAATCCGCCTCCGGTTTGATGGCCTCGCCGATCATGATGGACGGATATTGTGATTCAATATCGATCTTCACCACGTTCTCACATCGCCCGGAAATGAACTGTTCACACATTCCCCCCTCGAACGTTTCAGGTTTCGGCGGTTTTGGTATCGAATGCCCCGCGCTCAGATACGCCCGAAGCATCATGTATTCAATCTTTTTCGCCGTGCCGGCCATGCAAAGTTTTCCGAGAGGGATTGGAACCATCTGTGCTTGAAAGAATTCGGCTGGCAAAAGTGTTTCTGAAATACGAGATGTTGACTTAGCACACGCCAGAATATCATCGCTTGTGCTGTCGGCATTTCTACAAACAGCAGATGCGATAGCAGCCACGTCTCCCTGATCAATCTCAGCAAAACATTCATGCGCTGATTTCTCAACGAGAAACAAGGTATCAACCACATGTCGACCGGGCACGTGATAATTCGTAAATGGTATGGACCTGTCATTCTTAAGACGGGTTGTTGAGAATGTTGTAATGGGGCTCTTTCCCCGGCCGATTCGGAAATTGATGCCGTGGCTGATGAAACGCATATTCAGGACGGGAAATATCAGGCCGAACAGATTATGCCCCTCGATCACATCGGGATCGCGATCTCCGACCAGATCGAGGAATTGATACAACATTTCCTTTTCCGTTATTTCACTCGAATCGATGATGCTCTGCCATCCGGTGCTGTCTGCAAGAGCGATCTGCCGTAACCGAATTCGTTTATCTGTCGACAAAGTGTGTTCCGGCTCCCACGGCATATCGGTATTTATGGCTATCTGCATCCGTCGTAGGTCTGAAAATGCCATGTCTTTGAACTGGCCGATTCCTGAAGAAATCAGAAACTGGATTTCAGAATCCGGAATTGAAAGAATGTCCGGAATACGCCAGAGATCAGCCGACGTGAAATCACTTTTCTGTTCTCGCCCATAGTTTCTGATGGCTCTTTTCAAGTACCACCACATCTTGCGTTTGGATTCGTAACTGCAGGCGTATTTCAGGTGTCCATCACCGGAAAGGCAATCGATATCGCTGTCCCCGTCATAGTCGGCAAGATGGGCGTCATCGGAAATAAGAAAGAAATGACGATGGTGCATCCCCGTTCGACACACTCCATCAGAGCCTCGCCGGAACAGAGTGACATTTCCGCTTCCATCCACATCAATGCCGACAACGCCCGAAATCGGACTTTTTCCGTACAGAAGCGACTCAACAGTATCCGGTTGTATCGTTAAACCAGATGCAATGGCATGCATCATAATCACGGGCCTCCGCTTAACACAAATATTCACCTTTCTTTTATACGCTTATTCAGTTGTTTGAGGCCGCGGATTGAGCCATGCCGAGGTTCTTCAGTATCGCTCGCTCGAATGCATCGTGCATTTCAGGGTTCACCGGCTTGAAGAAATAGAACACGCCGTTGCCTTTTGCTTTTTTCGCGGGAAACGACAGTACATGCCTTCCGTCGTTGCGTCTGCGCACGGCAATGTTGTTAAGATACAGGCCGCCGCCCAGTACACAGGACACCCACGCGATGATCCCGTCCTCTTCGACCTGATTTACGAACTTCACGCTTATATCTGATATTTGCGGTTTCATGGATGCTTATCCTTTCTAATTTTTAAATTGCCCATGGCAAGGCCTTACATTTTCGGACTATTGCCCTTTCATGCTCCCGTCAATCATCCAGTTTTCGTTGAAACTGATCTTGTATCGCCGCATGATCAGCCTAATTCTGGACATGGCCAGATCTATGGCCTCATGCTTAAGATCAATCAGCTTCTCCATTTCGTCGGGATGCTGCTCGTTATATGGATCAAGAATTTCGGAAAAGCTTACAAGCAGGTACATCTCGATTTCATCGGCAAGCCAGTCGCGATGCTTTCTTTTTGCCATTATTCATCACCTCCTGTTACTGTACGGAAAGATGAAAACGGCTTTTTACTAATTTTTTGAAAATATATTTCGGGGGGAAAGGGCAGAAAACCTTACTTTAAATCCATTCTTCGTAAAGGTTTAAAACGCTCTGGTGGATAAATATTGTCGCGGACAAGATGTTCCCTGATATTCAGAATGCCGGCTTTCAGGTGGTTCCTTATAGTGGATGGAGCGAGTTCAACAATCTCGGCGCATTGATTCAGACCGATGAAACTTCCTGTTAAGAACATCGTTTTTATGACTCCACGTTGTTGTTTTGTGCAGTAATCGTTGACCCATTTATGAAGGTCAGGGTTATCTGGCTGGGTTGTCAGCATATCTATTATATGTTCCGGCTCCCATTCCTCGGGTCCGGAAAGCTTGTCCTCAAGCGTTATCCTTTTTTCGCCTTTTCGGTCACTATCGTAGACACGGACGGATTTATATAATGATGTCACCCGCCGTGTGTACGTTGAATCGCTTTTTTCGATTCTTTCCTCGTCCAGAACAGTGACAGCCCAGCATGGGTATACACGCAGGTATGCTTTCCATCTTTTCTCAAGCTCGGCTAAGGCGTCCTCATACCCGGCCACGCTCTTTTCACGGAAAATAAGCCCAGCCATTCCCAGAAGAATGGTCTCGTCATCCATTCCAAAGATGAAACCTCTCACTCTCGGCTCTTGGGCAGCAATCCTGTTCCCGAAATAAGAGTGAGGAAAAAACATCAGCTTATACGCCCGTTTTTCCTCACGGGTCAAAATGTGCCTGATCTTCTTGTAAACCTCTTGGTATCCCCAGCTAATGACGGCGTGATATACCGTTGCCGCATCCCTGTACATTCGTTCCACATATGCCAGCCTATTAGTGAAGTTGTCAGAAATCCATACGAGCATTTTAAGCTTATCGAAGAAATTTTCCGTCCGCATGGCTTCAATCAGTGCGAGATGCTGTAGTGGCGTCGGATCAGTCTTCGCTTGCTGAACCGTTTGTTCGACCAACTTTTCGAATTCAACAGGTGTTGCGCCTTTCTTTTGCAACGGTGGAATTCTGTATTCTTTTTCATACCATGCAATAATGCTTCCCAACAATTCACTGTATTCGATGAGATCGAATCTCGATTCTAAAATGGCGCTTATTTCGTTTTCCGGTGCGGAAAAATCAACTCCATTCGCAATTTTTAGAATCATTTTGAATGCCCTGTCTGCAAATGCACTGTTTTTTTCGTCAGATTCAGCTTCTCCCCTTATCGCCTCGCTCAGAATATTTCTTATCGCGGTACTCGTGATATCGAGAAATCTTTCGTCATTCTCTGCGGCGCGTTGCAGTTTTTCTATCGCCAGATTCTTCTCATTCTCTTTCATGCCTTTGTTTTCAGACACCTGCTTAATTAATTCATCAAAGGCCTGCTCTTTGATTTCCTGAACCTTCATATTTACCTGCAAGAGCTCATCAAAGAACATACGTTTGAACTCGGCGTAGCACCTGTCCGAAAATGTCGGTGATACCGGTGGGGCTTTGTATGTGGCATAATCGAACAGTTCCGAAAACTCCGCATCCGTTTTCCCGACCTCTTTCAGCAGATCAATATTCGGTTGGTCCTTTTTATCCAGATATTCCGCCAGTTCGAGAAAAGCAGGTTTGTATCCGAATGTCGCTATTTCAAAGTTCCTCTCAAACACAAAGAAACTCGGTGGGCACAACAGGTAAAATTGCAGGTTCAATATCATGTCGGAATAAAAATCCCGTGTGAAGCCGGTGGCGTCTTCCAGCATTTTGCCTATGCGATATATGAGGTTCTCATGGAAATCAAAGTGACCGTTGACTTTAAGTGGAATGTGTAGCTTTACCGAATAGTCGGTTTCTGTTTCCGTATCTTCATCGGTTAATTTGATTCCTAATTCATATACTTCGAGTTCCACTGAACGGTACTTAGAGTCTGGCACACGATCTTCAACGATAATATTTGGAAGACTCGGGCCGGAATCTTCTTCTGTCTTTGCCATTTTGTCACTTCTCCGAATCGGTGCCGGTAACACCAAAATTATTTTCAAAAAGTTAGTAAAAAGCCGCCTCTTGCTTTCCGTATGAGAATAGAAGGCATGAGGCAACCGGTAAAAAACGCCATTAAGAATCATACATTATAAAGCGAAACCCGGCATCCGATACATTTAAGAAAATCTGAAGAAACATAAAACCAA
Source organism: uncultured bacterium (assembly GCA_964595945.1). Classification (GTDB taxonomy): domain Bacteria; phylum UBP15; class UBA6099; order UBA6099; family JAJRTR01; genus CAZQSL01. The sequence continues at coordinate 27,988 of CAZQSL010000017.1, read as the reverse complement.
CCTCTTGCCTCCTGAAATCTTTTTATCAGGAGGTCTGTTCGTTATGCAGGAACAGCACGTCACGTACATCGCGGAAAAACTGTCGGAAATATTCAGTGTCGAATTTGTGGTTACGGCGATCAACGACATAAACAAAAAAGGAGATGATCTGGGACAAGAAAAAGAGCAAGAAACGGCTTAACAAAGCCGTGTTTCAGAGGTAGCATGTCAGCCTGAAAGGAGGGCTTTACGTGAACAAAGAAAACAAGGAAATTACGCAGACCAAACCATGCGCCATATACGTGCGCGTCAGCACGCCGATGCAGGCAGAAGTCGGGTTGTCCATCGAGTCGCAGATAGAAACGATGAAACAGGAAGCCGCAAGGCGTGGCAAAAAGGTGTTCGAAATTTACAATGACGCCGGTATTTCAGGCGGTGCAAGCAACCGCCCGGAATTCATGCGCATGCTCAAAGATTCCCAACTGAAGCCGCCGCCATTCGACATGATTCTGACATGGTCGATATCCCGCTTCGGGCGTAACACGATGGAATCCTATATCGCCACGGAAAAGCTGCGCGAGCGCGGGATTACCATCTTCTATTACAAAGAACCATTCAATGATGATGATCCGGTCGGGAAGATGGTCATCCAGATTCTCCGTGCTGTAGCTGAATTTTCACGGCTGGAATATGTGAAGGACGTTGAGCGCTCAAAGTCCCACCTTGCGAAAAACGGGCTTTCCACAGGTGGGCCGCCACCGTATGGTCTACGACGTGTCGAGGTATTGGAGAACGGCAAACGTCATGTGAAATGGGAACCAGACCCGGAGACAGCGCCTATCGCAAAGAAAATATTCCAGATGTACGCGGATGGACACGGCTTCAAAAGTATCTGCAAATGGCTCAACGGTCAGAACATCACGACCATCCGGGGCAACAAATGGCAGGCGTCGTCATTTTCGCGCATGTTGCGAAATGAGATTTACATTGGGAACGTGGTTTACAACAAGGAAGTGAAACGGGGGATGGAGAAAAACATCGGATCGTTTGAAAGCAAGCCCGACGATCAATGGATTCGCTGCGACGGAGCGGTGAAGCCTATTGTGCCCCGTGATATTTTCGACCGCGTACAATTGATTCTGAAGGGGAACAACATTTCTCTTGCGAAAGCAAAAACCTCGCAATATCTCTTGAGCGGGCTTCTGAAATGCGGTGTCTGCGGGAATGCCTATTTCGGGCGGACTCCGAAAAAGAAGTGCGGCGATAAGGTGTATTCCTATTCACAGTATATTTGCTCGAAGCAGAATCGCTTTAATGAGAAGCGGGACAACATCAGCATCAATCGAGAATGGTTCGACAAGCTGATCGTCGACCGACTGTTCGAAAGGGTTTTATCGGAAACAAACATCATGGAGCGGATTACGAACGAAGCCGCTGAAATCGAACAGGCCGTCAAAGAACGTTCGCGGCAGATCGAAGACCTGAAGAAAGAGAAGAAACGCGTCGAGGAAACGCAAAAGAAGTATTACGAAGCATTCGAATGTGGCGCGCTGCAACCGGGTGAATTGAAATCGCGCCTGAAGCGGCACCGTGGCAGGATAGAGGAAATCGACCTTGAAATCGTAAATTTACAGAACGAAATCTCATTCTGCACAGCTCGCCGGGACAGCGGCCTTGAAACGTTACTCAATGTTGATTTCAAACGGCTGCGGAACATGTTCGATGGGCTGCCATTTGAGAGACAAAAAGAATTCCTTCGTGCATTCATTGAGAAGGTTGTGATTGACCCTGAATGGTTCGAGATTCATTATACTCTGCCGACCGGCCTCGCGCTGGACCATCTGCTGTTAAACCCTGATGGTGATGATGGAGGCGACGGTAATGGCGGTGAACCGGGCTCTAACGGGCGCGGACGACGGGGGAAAAACTTTGGCACTCTGCCGCGCGAAGTGAGGATTATCAGGAAGGATGAACGTGAAAAAGTTCGTAACCGAAATCTCGGAGGATTCGCTTCACACCCAGGCACAAAATTCGTAACAAATATCACCGAACGTGATGCAACGGATAACTGCATAGTTGCATGTGGCGAAAACGAAAAAAATGAAACCGGAAGCTGCGGCCCGCCGAAAAACAGAAAAATCAAAAATCCGCAAGAAACCAAGCCGATTTCCGCTTTAGCCAATCAGCAACCGTCGCCACATCAGTCAAGCTGTAGTTTTGACGGAGAGGGCGGACATGAAACCCTGGCTATATATGCCGCCAGCGTAGATGTCCTGATAGCCGAAGGGATAGACCATGAGAAATATTGCCTTTAGCGCCGAAGGGCGGTTAGCGGCCGTTAAGATTTGCGTGATGGCCATGTAGGACGCGCCCTTCATGCCGACGCTGCCGTCGCTCCAGGGCTGCGCTGCGATCCAGTCGACGAGCTGCGCGCCGTCGAGCCCGAGCCGCGGCATCATGTCGAGCCGTGAACCGAATGACGCGCCAGAGCCCCGGACATCGGCGATCACCACCGCATAGCCGTGTTCGACGAGCATCTGGCTGAAGCAGAAGGGATTGGGTATCTCCGCGCCCTTGCCGCCCAACATGTTTTTGCCGCGTGTCCTGTCCTGCACTTTGAACGCCGCGTTGATAAAACTGCGCGAGTAGGGAGTCAGCTCCATGACGGCAGGAAACTTCCCGCGAGCAGGCCCTTTGGCGGGCAGGTAGACATCGACAGCGATTTTCACCCCGTCGCTCATCGGCACATAGTATGATGTTTTGGTATAGTCGGAATATTCCTTTTGCGAATAGCCGCTGTAGTCGAATGGTTTGCTGACCCGCGAAAGGGTTTCGCCCGCGGCGGCTGATGCCGTCGCGAAGATAAGCATGACTGCTGCGATCAGGATTTTTTTCATCGGAAAGCCTCCAGTGCGGCAATGGCACGTGCCGTGTTGTGCTGATTATATACCGGATGGTTTGACAGGCGCTATGGAAATTTATGTGCGGCTTGTGTTATTACATTTACATGAGCCGGGTATGAATAGTCCGGCCGGAGGCGTGAAATGGAAACGGAACAACTGCAGCGGTCAGTAACCGGATACGTGCTGTCGTGCGGCGCGTGCGCCGTGGGCTATGCCGGACTTTCGGGCGTGCCGCAGGCGCAGTGGCTGCACAAGCCCGTCGGTGTATGCTTCCTTATGCCATATCCGCGCGAGGCCATCATGCAACTCCCCGATGACAGGCCCTTTGAGGCAGCGTGTGAAATACTCCGGGAGACGACGAAGACAATCATCGCCGGAGTCTGTCACCTGATCACGGGCGCCGGCTACGAAGCATCCGCTATCACGAGCGACATGCCTGCGGAAACACTGCCCGACATGACTTCGCCTCTGCCCATGAAAATAGTCGCCACGATGGCCGGGCTCGGATGGATCGGCAAGTCGGGCATCCTCGTCACAGAGTCCCACCGCGCGGGTGTGCGCATCGCCGCCATCGCTACCAGCGCACCATTCAAGATCGCCCGGCCCATCACGGAAAGCCATTGCGGGAAGTGTGCCGCATGTGTGAAAGCATGTCCATCGCAGGCCATACGCAATATCAACTGGCGGCAGGGCATGACCCGGGGCGAAATCATCGACATCGACCGCTGCTATCAGTACATGGCGCGCGACATGGCCTCCATCGGCTACAAACACGCCTGCGGCCTGTGCATGAAAGCATGCACCGCCAGCCTGACAGCCTCCGGCGGCGCGCGATCACCTGTATGATCATTTTCGTTTCTTTCACTATAAGCGTTCACGACAAAAGCATGGAGACCCCCTTTTTGAAAAAATGGGGGCTCCAAACCTCTACCGAAAAACTTTACATGCTATACTCCAAACATAGGGAGTTTTTTGGAGAGGTGCGGAGAACTTTTTATGCAAAAAAGGTTCTCCGCGAGTATTCCGTGAACGGTTACTGTTGCAGCATTTGGGGTAATATTCACAATGCAGCTTGAATCACTATTCGGGAGGATCACATGGACATAGCTTTCAAACAACACTTCATGACTCAGTGGGAAAAGTATTTCGCCGGCGCGGAACTGCCCCTCGCGCTGTACTACACCAACGATCCGTCGCAGGCGGAAGTGCTGCCCGACGTGAACGGTTGGCGCTGCGTGATTGCTGATGTCAACAAGGCGCGCCGCGGCAATCCCATCGCGTTGAAATCCTCTTCCGTCGGATGTCCGGGCGGCAGGAAGTATTGCGGTTTCTCCACCCATATCCGCGAAGGCTTCGAATATTTCCTCTCCTCCGGCATACCAGGCAAACTGGAGGGCGAGCGATATAAGAAAACTCCCGAACTGGTGAAAAACCTGCTCGCGAAATGGCCTGAATTCATCGCGCCGGGCGAATACATCGTGTTCAAACGATGGGACGCCCTCACCGAATCCGACACCCCGGAAGTCATGGTGTTCTTCGCCAGCCCGGACGTACTCTCGGGCCTGTTCACCCTTGCGGGATTCGACGTCGACGAAACCTCGGCCGTGACAGTGCCGTTCGCCGCAGGCTGTGCCTCGATCGCGCAATTCCCCTATCAGCAGCGCGGCCGCGAAGACGAAAAATGCGTGATCGGCATGCTCGATGTCTCCGCCCGTCCCTATGTGGAGTCCGGCATAATGACATTCGCGGCAGGCTATGAAAAATTCGTCACCATGACCGCCAACATGGACGAGAGCTTCCTCATCACACCCTCATGGGATAAAATCGCGAAAAGAATCGCAAAAAATCCGGGATGCGCATAATACTCTGCGCCTTTTGGATAATGGGCCTTATTTGATGTAGGGGTCTACGCATCCTGCCGGTCAAGGTGTCATACCGAAAGCAACCCGGTGTCAGCTCCGGAATACGCAAGGCTGTACTGGCTCGATATGATAGCGGGCCGCAGAAGTCGCCGGAAATGAAAAAGGGGACGCGATGACGCCCCCTTTGCGGAGTCCTTTTTTCACTACAGGCTGAGTTGTTTTGAGAAAATCAGCCCTTGAGTTTCTGGATCAGGCCGGGTTTTTTGGAAACACCCTTTTTGAGATCGTTGGCAAGACCTTTTGCTATGGCATTGCCGATGAGTGGAAGCTTGATGTCCACAGTGCCTTTTTCGCTGATGTTGCAGGAGGCATCGCCGGTGGGTTCGATGGTGGTGACCCCCGATATCGCCACAAGCTTTTCCTTGCCGTGCGCTACAACTTTCCATGAACTACGGCGGGCAGACGTGTCCCATTCGGAAGTGACAGTGGTTTTATCGGTCTGGCCTTTTTTTGCTCCGGGGTCGCGAGTTGGGTCTTCGCGCTCTACGACCATTGTTACCCTGGAGCCGTCGCTCTTGTCGATGCGGGCCTGCGCCTTCACTGCGCCGTCCATCTGGGCTTCTGCTTCCGCGTAGCCTACGGTTGTCATCAGTTTGACAACGTCATCCGCCGAGGCGGGACAACTTACCCTGGTTTCGTAATCTACGCTCATGGGAAGCTATGTTATCACAAGCGAATCACTTTAGCAACATGGCGACTGTAGAGTCATGCCGGCCAGACGGAGGCGAGGTGATGGAGGATGGCGGAGCGTAGGGTAGCGGGGCCGCCGCGTGTCGTGAATGATATTTGTGACGGGCCGGCGGCGCATGACGGGTAGACTCTGAACGAAAGGCAGGCCCGGTGGGCGGAGCCGGGGGGGCCTGCGAAGACTTCCACGACGGAGCGGTCGGCGAAGATTCGCATCTGGATGTCGCCGCCCCTTGTGGCGAGCGGCATGGCGAGCGGTGTTTTTTCGGGGGTGGAGGAGAGAGATGACTGAGATCTGTCGACCGTGAGCTGACTGGTCGTGGCATCGTACATGATGTGTGTCTTTTCACTGCCGTCGGGCGACTGGAGGATGGTGAGTCCAGCTGCGGAGGCGCCGCACGGGTCGAAGGTGGCGGTGACTTCGTACTGGCTGCCGCCAGGGGTGAATATTGTCCGGAATGATGCGGTGGCTGACGGAGCTTCGATGGTGTCGAGACGCAGTGAGGCTGTCTCGGCGGCAGGCGCGAAAAGCAGTCTGCCGTCAGGCGCGGCGGTGATCACTCGCGGGAGTGTCTGCACGCCCTGCCAGCCGTAGCTGTGGGCGTCGGAACGGTTTTCCTTGAGCCATGAGAACATCACGATGCGGCCCGAGTCGTCGGTGAATGCCTGCGGTGCGTACATCGAGTTGCCCATGTCGAGGCGTTCGAAAAATTCGGGGGTGAATTTTTTACCGTCGAATGTGCCCGCGAAGTAGCCTGTCCGGCCGGCCATCAGCGAGATGACGAGATACCAGCGATTGTCGATGGCGAAGAAGCTCGGGCATTCCCACACGCGGCCGTATTCCCTGTTGCGGCCCTGATGGAGGATGCCTTCGTAACGCCATTTGGCGAGGTCGTCAGCGGAGTAGAGCAGGACTGCGCCATTGCCAGAGTATCCGGCTGCGATGGCCATGAGCCAGCGGTCTCCGTGTCGCCAGACGTATGGGTCGCGGAAGTCCATGATGTGCATGCCGGGTGGCGGGGCGGGGATGATGGCTTGAGGATGTTTGCGCCATGTGATCATGTCGCGGCTTGTGGCGAGGCACTGGTGCTGGGGGTAGCAGACTCGTGTGGAGACACCGGTGTAGAGTGCGTGGGCGGTGCCTTCGTGGATGACGACGCAGCCTGACCACGTGCCGAATCTGTCGTATTTTTCGCCCGGCTGGAGCGCGAGCGGGAGGATTTCCCAGTGGATCATGTCGGGGCTTTTCGCGTGGCCCCAGGAGATGTTGTTGAGGCGGTTGCCGTAGGGGTTGTACTGAAAGAACAGATGGTATTCGCCGTTGAATTGCGAGAGGCCGTTGGGGTCGTTCATCCAGTTGCGAGGCGGGCGGAAGTGATACATGGGGCGATGGATGCCGCCGTCGAGTGGGGCACGCCAGTCGCCCGCGCCGGCTCTGACGCGTTCGGGGAGCAGGAGGTCGAGGCCTGTGAGGATCAGTTCTTTCAAGTCAGTGGCTCATTTCTGCGGGAAGAGTTCGTCCATGATCGAGCGAAGGAGTTTCGGGTCGTCGGTCTGGATGACTTGCAGTCCGTCGTCGATCATCTGGCGTATGACGGCTGGGTCATTGATCTGGAGCGTGACAAGTTTGATGCCGTTTTCGCCGGCTTTTCTGATCTGTTCGGGATTGACTTTCGACATGTCGATGCCGATCCAGTCGACGCCTGATTTTTTGGCTGCCGGTATGCTTGTGACGGCTGAGGGGGTGACGGCGCTCATGGTGACGTCAGGGTAGTTTTTCTTCATCCACGATACCTGGCCGCTGGTCCAGAGTCCGGCGATGACGCGGTCGCGCATGTTGTTTCTGATGACAGCGTCCATGAGTTTTGTCATGTATTCGTCGGTATATATCTTGGTGTCGAGAAAGACATCGACGCCCTTTTCGCGGGCGAGGGTGAGGACTTCGTCGAAGGTGGGCACCTGCTGGCCGGATTTGGTTTTTAGCTGTTTGATTTCAGCAAGGGTGAGGTCTGCGACTTTACCGGTGCCGTCGGTCGTGCGGTCTACGGTGGGATCGTGCATGATGACGAATAAGTCATCTTTTGTCAGCCGGGGGTCGCACTCGATGACGTCCATGCCGTATTTGATGGCATTGCTGTATGAAGAGATCGTGTTTTCGTCGGTTTCGATGTCGCCGCCGCGGTGAGCCATGGTGAGCGGTTTGTTTTTCATCACGTCGATTTCTGCCGATCGCGCGGCGTGCGCGGATGAAAATGCGAATATTGCGCACAGGGTGATCAGCAGCCATTTCGATAAGCTTTTTCCTGTTCCGGTTTTGTTTTTTGTCATCTTGGACCTCCCGTCGTTGTCATGACTGGTCAGAAGCGAATGCCCTATTATCCATTATAACAGGCTTTCGGACAAGAGGGGCGGCGGTCAGTTTTCACATAATCCGGCAACAGGTATTAAAGTTATCTCCAGAATGTCCGATAATTAATTTAAAGGTTTGGCACAGCCAGGGTGCAAGCGCGCCTTGCAAAAGTCAAGAAATATTGCCAAATGAGCCATTGGAACCATATTACAAAACCGGGTGTTGCATTAATCACACGAATATTATCCGGAAATATGGGAAGATACATAACAGGGGCAGGAATACATTGACACCATGCCGGCAGTGTGCGCACTATCGCAAGGAAGAAAGAAGCGGCTACCATGAAGATTAGCGAAAAGAGATTTCGAGAACTGCGGCAAACCCCGCGCACCTCGCTGAAACAGACCGCCCGTTACTGTATCAGCGGCGACGGCAGGGTCAAATATGGTATCATCGAAAACATCAGCAAGGGCGGCATCTGCCTGCACACTTCAGACAGAATCCGCAAGGGCACTCTGCTATCCATCGAATTCAAACTCCCCGGCAAAAACATCTCGATCATTGCCACCACGAGATCGGTATGGTCCCATCAGGATGATTCCCTTTCGCTGTACGCACATTCGTGCGGGCTCTGCTTCGACAAAATCCCGCCCTCCAGCCAGGAGGAAATCAACGCGTTTATCGACCGCAATCTCGAACGTGAAGAAAAAATTGAAAACTCGCGTAAACCGGTCATCCTCGCTGTCGACGATGACAAGGATATCCTCGAACTCCTCGCCACCCTGCTCCGCGACAAGTACGATGTACACACCGCGAGAGATGGCCACGAAGCCATTCAGTCCGTGCATGACAACAGCCCCGACCTTATCTTTCTCGATGTAAAACTCCCCTACCTCGACGGCTGGCAGGTGCTGATGCTCCTGAAGAACAATCCTGAAACAAAATCCATCCCCGTGATCATGATGTCATGTGTCACTGACCGCAAAAATATCATCACTGCCGCAAGGGAAGGCGCTATCGGTTATATGGCCAAACCTTTTGCACCCGAGCTTATAATTAAAAAAATCACTGAAATCCTGCCTCCTAAAAATTCCGTACTGGAAGAACCCGGCGAATCTCTCGGAACGGCATAATCCATTCAATATTGCATATTTGTCGTGTTTCAGCGTGTTTTGGCGTATTTGTCGCCTGTCAGGGCATACGGTGGATGTAACATGCGGCATTTCCGTTTAGGGTTTGGAAGAAAATAAACATAGCAAGATTGCGCCGGATTTTTGGCCGTAATCAAGGCGCTTGCGAAGGAGCATACCTAAAGGTATGTAACTGAGCAGGCAACACAGAAGACGGAAAAATAAGACAAGCAAGATGCTAAGGTTATTTTGTGACAAGCCCTTACTGAAATGTCTCCCATGTCAATTTTTTCTCCTGCGGCGGATATTATTAAGGAAAACAATTAGTAACTATTCTGGAGACGGGCGCAGGCTCCCTGGCGCAAATCAATGGGCATACATCTGACACCACGGCTCGGACTCGATCTCGGTACGGAAAATACCGTGCTGGCGTCGGCCAACAGGATAAAGTACTCGGAACCGACACTGCTCGTGGCGGAGACGCGCACGGGAAAAGTACTGTATACGGGACGCCAGGCCGCCGAGCGCGAAGGCCGCATACCAGAGGGAATGGATATAGTCCGTCCGATCGAGCGCGGGGTGATCTCCGACTATGCGGCGACGGTGTTTCTGCTGAAAAAGGTGCTTGCGACCGCGATGACTCCTCCCCGGATAATACGTCCGATGGTGGTGGCTGCCGTGCCGGTCAGCATCAATACTGTCGAGGAGCGAGCGTTGTGTGACGCGGCCCGCGAGTCGGGCGCGGGGCAGATTTATCTCGTCCCGTGCAATCTCGCCACGCATATCGATGTGGCGCAGAAGGTCACTGACTCGCAGGGCAGCCTAATTATCGATATCGGATATGCTACGTCGAATATTTCAGTGATCGCGTCGAATGAGATTATTTCCGGTCACACGATGTTGTGGGGCGGCGGGGATATTACCGGCAATATACGGTCTTATATCGAGGCTCGATATGAGATTACGGCTGGCAAGGATGAGGTGGAAAAGGTCAAGAGGGTGTGCGGGACTCTGGGGGACGAGAAGCATATTACGATAGTGGGCAAGCAATTGGAGGAGGGTGAGCGTCCGCACAAGGCCGTGAAGGTGAAGGGTGATGAGGTTTCCGAGGTGGTCAGGCATTCGCTTGGCAGGATAATCGACGGGATTTACAAGACGCTTGAGGATACGCCGCCCGAGTTGTATGAGGACATATACAGCCGCGGGATATTTCTGGCAGGCGGCGGCGCACGGCTCAGGGGGATTTCTGAATATTTGCACGAGAAGCTCGAAATCAGGATTGTCCCGATCCATGACCCCGAGTATTCGGCCATCAGGGGCATCGGGAAGATCATGGCGAGTTTCAAGCATTTCAGGCAGTTTTTCAAACATTATGTCGCGGCCTGATCCTGGGGGCCCGCGGAGTGTATTTTTATGGCAAATAGCGTATCACCGAAGCATGCGGCGCCGGAATTCAGGAAATTTCCCGGCTATGGCCTGCTGCGGCCTGCGATCGAGATTGTCGAGTATGTCGGCAAGCTGACGATGACGCTTGTGACGACGGTTTATTATTTCCTGAGGCTCGCTGTCGATGTGAGGCTGACATTCTTTCACATGGCCAACATGGGTATAAATTCGCTGCCGATCGTTTTCCTTGTCGTTGGTTTCACCGGCATGATCATGTCGCTGCAGATCACGGAGCAGGCACTGAGGTTCGGCACTTTGCAATATATAGGAGGCGCGATAGCGTTTGTGATGGTGCGCGAGCTGGGGCCGGTGCTGACGGCGGTGGTGATGGCCGGCAGAGTAGGCTCTGCCATCGCCTCCGAGCTTGGCTCGATGAAAGTGACTGAGCAGATCGACGCGTTGCGTTCGCTTGCTACTAACCCAGTGCAATATCTTGTGGTGCCGCGTATGGCGGCGCTGCTGATCATGATCCCGGTGGTATCGGTGCTTGCTTCGGCAGCGGGGATTTATGCCGCGTTTGTGGTCGCCAACAAGATAGGCGGCGTGCAGTGGGTGGTTTTCTACAGTTATGTGCCCAGGCTGCTTGAGCAGTCGGATATTATGGCGAGCATAGTCAAGAGCGGGTTTTTCGCCGTGACGATCTCGCTTATCGGCTGTGTCGAGGGGATGTACACAGAGGGCGGCGCGGCCGGTGTAGGGCGGGCGACGACCAATGCGGTCGTGATTTCGATGGTCGCGATTTTCGGCCTGAATTATCTTCTGTCGATGTTCCTTTTCTGATGCGGCGGCAGCGGAGAGGGACGGAGCTAAATAGAAATGATTGAAACGAAAGATGTAAGAGTGTCGTTTTCGGGCAACGAGATACTGAAGGGTATCTCGATCAGGGCCGGAGAGGGACAGATCATATCGCTCATCGGCGCGAGCGGCTGCGGCAAGAGCACGCTGCTGCGGTCGATCATGGGACTGATACCGGTTTCCGGCGGTGAGATATATATTGCCGGCGAACGGGTCGACAACCTCCGGGAGTCACGGCTCAACGAGGTGCGCAAGCAGATGGGCATGGTCTTTCAGGAGGGCGCGCTCTTCGACTCGATGAATGTGCGCGACAATGTGGCATTTGCCCTGCGCCGCCATACAAGGATGAAGGAAAAGGAAATCCGCAAAGTCGTCGCCGAACGTCTCGATGCCGTTGGGCTCACGGGCGTCGAAGACAGAAATCCATCGCAGCTCAGCGGCGGCATGCGACGCCGCGTGGGCATCGCGCGAGCGCTCGCGCTCAGTCCCAAAATCCTGCTCTACGACGAACCCACCACAGGGCTCGACCCCCTGCTCACGGCCACCGTAGCCGATCTCATCCTCAAGATGCGTGACCGCTACGGCACCACTTCCATCGTCGTCACTCACGATATGCTCGTCACCCGCCATATCAGTGACAGGATATACATGCTCTTCAAGGGTCACATACTGCTCGAAGGCACTCACGAAACTTTCACTGCCAGCCGCCACCCCGATGTCTTCGGGTTTCTCAACGCCATGCAGCCCGATCTTCTCGAAAAGGAGGACACCAACTAATCATGTTCACCAACTTGTTCAAAGTCGGTATCGGTGTTCTACTCGCCGCCGCACTCGTTTTCGTCGGCTATAAACAGCTCGACCGCCACAAACAAAACGAGACCAACAGCTACAGGCTCTACATTGTCTATGACAATATCCAGGGGCTCGGCACCGGCAACGACGTCTGGCTCTCAGGCATCAAGATCGGCACGATCACCGCCATCGAACTTCGCGACGACGGCCGCGCCGAACTCACCCTGCTCATCGAAAACAAATACAAAATCCGCACCGACGCGGTATTCAACATCCAGATCGGATTCCTTCAGGACCGCATCCTCAGCATCGAAATACCCCAGGAAGCCCGCGCACGCAAGGATTTCACCTTCTACACGGCCGACTCCACCGTCACCGAAACAAAATCACCAGCTTCCATGCAGGACCTGATGAATCAGGCACAGACCGGCCTCGCCCAGATCAATGTCATCCTCAGTGAAATCAATGGCGTCATCTCCAACGACCGCCTCAAGACCAATATCCTCGATACCACATCCAACATCGCTCTCGCCACCGGCGAAGCATACAAATTCGCCGCCATGCTCTCCGAAACCGGCATCGCCAACCAGAGCAAGGTCAACGACACCATCTCCAACGTCAACGACATGACCGCCACTCTCAAGGATACTTCCAAAAAAATAGACATGCTGATCGCCAATCTCAACAAAGTCGCCGGCGACACGCAAAACCAGGAAAACATCAAATCCATTATCGCCAACCTCAAGACTACTTCAGAAAATGTCGACAAAGCCACTGCCGCCATCAAGGACATCACTACCGATGCCGAAGTCCACAACGACCTCAAACAGACCATCAAAACCACCCGCAACACTGTCGAATCCGCCGACAAGGCAATCGGCACCTTCACCAAAATGGTCAAATCTATCAACGAAACGGAATTCCGCCCCGCATTCGACTTCCGCTACGACAGCCGCATGAACGAATTTTCCGCCGACATGAACGTCCGCATGTCTCCACCCAATTCCAACGTCTACTACCTCGTCGGATTCGACAACGTCGGCGAAGGCGCCGGCACCGACATACAGTTCGGCATCAGGGGCAACCGCCCCAACCTGTGGTACGAAGTAGGCCTCAAGGACAGCAAGCTCGGCATAGGATTCGACTATCTCAAAAACCCCAAAAACCTCTATTACGGCGAACTCCTCGACCCCAACGATCTCAAACTCAACCTCCGCTACGGCTATGGATTTTCCGAAAACCTCTTCTTTACCATAGGCGCGGAGCGGCTGCTCAACAACGAAGGGCTCAGCATCGGCGTCCTGCAGCGCTACTGAGCAGACACCGACAATGACCGATCACGACCAATATATGCGAAGGGCCATCGCCCTCGCCCGCCGCGCAACCGGACTGACATCACCAAACCCCCTCGTCGGAGCGGTCATCGTGAGAGATGGCCGCATCATAGCCGAAGGCTGGCACCGCGGCCCCGGTCTCCCGCACGCCGAAATCGACGCCCTCGACAACGCCACGGAGCCAGTCGACGGCGCTGCCATGTACGTCACTCTCGAGCCCTGCTCCCACCAGGGCCGCACCCCCCCATGCGCACCGGCGGTCGCCGCCTCCGGCATCGCCACGCTCGTCGCCGGCATGACCGATCCCAACCCCCTCGTCGCCGGCCGCGGACTCCGCATCCTGCGTGAGCGCGGCGTCACCGTCATCGAAAATATCCTCGAATCCGAGTGCCGCGCACTCAATGCCCCATTCGTCAAAACCATCACCACCGGCCTCCCGCTTGTCACCATCAAGGCCGCAATGTCACTCGACGGCAAGACTGCCACCCGCACCCTCGACTCCCGATGGATATCTTCGCCCGAAAGCCGCGCGCTCGTCCACCGCATACGCGGCGAAGTCGACGCCATCCTGACAGGCTCGCGCACCGTCATCGCAGATGACCCGCAATTCACATCGCGCACCGATCCCAAGATCAAGGACCCGCTTCGCGTCGTACTCGACTCACGGCTCTCCATGCCAGCCGTCTGCAATTTCACATCACTCGCCGACGACGGCAAAAGCGCCATCATCACCACCCCCGCCGCCCCATCGGAGCGCATCGCACAATTCCGCGCCGCAGGCTGCAGCGTACTGACCGTCCCCGCAAGTGACGACGGCAGAGTCGATCTCCGCGAAGCACTCAAGGCCATCGCCGCTCTCGGCGTTTGCAGCATAATGGTCGAAAGCGGCGGCGAACTCGCCTATTCGCTCATCTCCGCCGGACTCGCCGACAGATTCATGTTTTTCGTAGCCCCCATCATCATCGGCGGCCGCGAAGCCCGCACCCCGGCGGGCGGCGCCGGCGCGGCGCTCGTCGCCGATGCTTTCAGGGCATCATCCGTCGAAACCCGCGCCATCGGCCCCGACATCCTCATCACCGGCTCATTCACCAGTTAGCCGCAAGCCTGACACATATCAATTCCCGTCGCCGCCACCATTGTGATATAATGCCCGGGCAGCACAAACTACATATATAAAGGATTAACATAATGAACATAGCAGTCATTGGTGTAGGATATGTCGGACTCGTCACGGGCGCAGTCTTCGCCGACCTCGGCAACATCGTCATCTGCGCCGACAGCGACACCGCGAAAATCGAAATGCTCCGCAATCTCGAAATGCCATTTTACGAACCCGGCCTCGAAGACATCGTCACATCCAACGTCGCGGAAAACCGCCTCACATTCAGCGACGATACGGCAGACGCGGTGCGGCGCTCCGAAATCGTTTTCATCGCAGTCGGCACACCCGCGGGCGAAAGCGGCGAAACCGATCTTTCACAGATAGAAGCAGCCGCCGAAGTCATCGCCCGCAACATCAACGACTATAAAATCGTCGTCAACAAAAGCACCGTCCCCGTCGGTACGGGCGACCTCGTCAAAAACATCATCGACCGCACAAAACCCCGCCACATCGAGGTCGACGTCGTCTCCAATCCCGAATTTCTCTCCGAAGGCACAGCCATCCAGGACGCCCTTTCCCCCAACCGCATAGTCATCGGCGCACCCAACAAACGTGTCGCCATGAAACTCATCGAACTCTACTCCATGCTCGAAAAACCCATGATCATCACATCCGTCCGCAGCGCCGAAATCATCAAGTACGCAAGCAACGCGTTCCTCGCTACCAAAATTTCATTCATCAACTCTATCGCCAACCTCTGCGAAGCCGTCGGCGCGGACGTCGAAGAAGTCGTGCGCGGCGTCGGACTCGACGAACGCATCGGCCCCCGGTTCCTCCGCGCCGGCGTCGGCTACGGCGGCTCCTGTTTCCCCAAAGACACGGAGTCGCTGCTGCATGTGTCCCGCAAGTACGGCGAAGAAATCGCCATACTCAAAGACGTCATCGAACTCAACCGCCGCCAGCCGCTCCGCCTCGTAAAAAAAGCCGAAAAAGCGCTCGGCACACTCGACGGCAAGACCTTCGCCGTACTCGGACTCGCATTCAAGCCCGGCACCGACGATCTCCGCGACTCCAGCGCCATCGCCATCATCCGCAGTCTACTCTCGCACGGCGCCTCCATCCGCGCCTATGATCCCATGGCCATGGAAAAATGCAAAAAACACCTCCCATCCATCACCTACTGCGAAAACGAATACGAAGCCGCCACAGGCGTGGACGGCGTAATGGTGCTGACCGAATGGAATAAATTCAAACAGATCAATTTCGCCCGGCTCAAGGATGCCATGTCAGGCGATTGCGTGTTCGATGGCCGCAATATCTACAACCCCGAAGTCGTGCGAAACTCCGGCCTCCGATACTTCGGCATCGGCCGTGGCACAGATACTTTCTGACGCAACCGGCGCCGGAGGAGCCCCGGCTCACCCACTACATGGGCTCCTCTGGCAATTTCCCCGTCTTCACAACTCACTACGGAGAGCGACATGGACATACTCGACGCGATCAAAAAAAACCTGTTCCTCAAGACCGAATACGGCACTGGGCCGAAAGTCCTCAACGGACTCTACTCCAGCCACGTGCTCAGGCGTAGCATGTACCGCGCAGACGGCGAAGAGACCAGCGACACAGTCTACGAACACATGTCATCACTCGGCCCCGTCACCCTCACGGTCAGGAGCGGCGAAGCCAATCCCTTCAAGGCCGAAAACCCCGAAGTAGCCGTGACACTCCTCAAAGTCATCACGGTGGGCAATGACAGGGAAATGTGGATCAAATTCAAGGCCGGCCCGAAAATCGGCGTGCTTGGAGCCATCCCCGCTATGCCGGCCGGCATAGCGTCTGTCATCGCCGATCTCGACCTCGTGGCTCGCGCGGGGGTTCGTTTCAACGTCACACGATTTATCGACGACCTCAAGGCAGAGGACGGGGCCTGATCGCCGCAAATTATACAAAAATGCTTTCAAAAGAGTAAAATGCGCGGAGGAAACTTTTTGCAAAAAGTTTCCTCCACACCTCCTTCAAAAACTCTCATCGCTTATAACACTTGCCGTTTGTACCGTTTTCACGTTACTTGTATGAACGCAACTTGGTATTATATGCCTGAAATATTTCCCGAATCACAGATGGTATGCGCTTAGCGCGCAGTAGGGATTTTCTATTGGTATTCAGTACATTTCCTTCGAGACAAGCTGCGAGGAGGACAGGCATCATGCCTGTCCGGGGAGATCACAACAATTCGTACAGTCCGGGGGGCAGGACAATTCTGAATTCGCTGCCCTCACCGGGCATTGACGCGACGGATACCGTGCCGCCGAGGGCGTCGAGCATACGTTTCACGAGCGAGAGCCCGATGCCTCTGCCAGAGGTATGCCGGGCTTGCGGCGTACGAAAAAATGGCAGGAATATCCTGTCCTGATCACGCCTGGCTATCCCGACGCCGTTGTCACGCACCGATATGGACAGACCTGCGGGAGTCCGCGTCGTTTCGATCCAGACATGGGGCGAGATGTTTTCGTCGCCCGTGTACTGGATCGCGTTTTCCAGCAGATTTTTTATGATCGAGGTCATGAATGTCTTGTGACGCAGCATGATCCCCCGCGTCGATTGCGGCGCAAATATCACCCTCACGTTTCTTTCGACAATATCCCTGTCGAGCATCCCGAGCACTGTGGCTACAAGTTCGTCGAGCGCGATCCCTTCAGTGATCGCGGCATCGGCCTCAGCGGTACACATATAGAGGAGATCATCGATGAGATTTTTCGAGGACGAGGCGATACTGATGATTCTTTCGACATGCTCGGCTGGCATGTCATTTCCCTCGTTATGATTTTTTTTCATAATGCCTGCCAGCCATTCGATAGTGGCGAGCGGTTTGCGCAGGTCGTGGCTTATCGACAGCAGGGCGTTGTTGATCGACTCCTGCATGATGATGGCGCTGCTGTCGCATGCGTCATGTTTTCCGTGGAGATTTTCGGGGCCGTCTGCGATGTCCCTGTAGAACGGGTTGGGGGTGATCATGTCGGGCCACAAGATGTGCTGATGCCACGCCAGAGCTTGAGAAACGGCTTCGGTGTCGAGCTGGGCGCAATCGACGAAACAGACACAGTTGTTGTTGGGATTCTGGCACAGTTTGGCGATGCCCAGCTCGAAATCACGCATATAGGGCTGATCCGGGAACCGCCGCAGGAACCTTGAGATATTGATGCCAAGCAGCACTTTGCCCGTAGTCGCGAGAGCGTCCTCGATCTGTGGCCTGAGATAAGAGAAAAAACTTGCCGGAAAGTTACCGCAGATACAGGGAGAGTACACATCGACCCCGGTCATGCAGAAAGTATCCCTCTTGAGATATTCGCTCAGGTCGATCCCGTGGCGTTCCCAGTATGCCAGCGCTTCGGCTGTGCTTTCTCCATCCGAGAGTATGAATATCGAATAGCCGGCCTCGTGGTGCTGACTGACAATCTCGTGGCAGGTGTCTGCCGAAGCTTGCGAACCGGTAAATGGCAGGCAGATATGCCCGATGCGGCTTTTTCCCTGTTCGACAAAAGAAAATGTGCGGTTTTCGATGCCCATTTTGTGCCAGTCCCTATTTCCCGCCCTGTCGTTTGACAATCGCCAACCTGCAATGAAATGGGGGAAATCTTGTAATCTTCACTCAGTATAGCCAGTATTGTGTGTATTGCACAACCAAATCGGATAAAAAAATCCGTGTTATTTCAAGGTTTTGTTGCGCGTATTTTTCCAAGCGGTTTTCCCGTTGTGTCAAAATGGCGTCGATACAATACTCGCTTGGGCCGGACATGGCGGCTGTCCGCGTGGCGGGCGGCACGGTTTGGCGACAGTAGTGGCGTGCGGCGGCGGCTTGGCCGAACTATCGAATATATGTCGAAACGACGCTGGATTTTCCGTTCCAATCCATATATATTTCAAAATGCGAATCTCAATCACGAGTGGGGCGGGTGGAATCTACATGGAGACAAAAATATTAATTTTTTTTTGTTACAACCCCCGATATGGTGGTAATATTACTGTGAAGTACATGAATGATAAAAATGAATACTATTGACATTTGGCAAATAGCCGACTTTAAAGGGTTTGCTGGCAATTTGTAATGCCTGGCGCGACGTGGCGGATTTGATCGCGGAATGGCAAGTTGATATTTCGGGGGAATGACAGCAGACAGTGTGACGTACCGTGCGTGAGAACGACAGTAGCGTGATCTGTTTTCAGGCAATGCGGTACGCATAAGCGTCGAATGGCCGTATCCGGCTGTATCTTCCGAACATGGAGCTGCGGCAAATTATCCGCAGGTGAACATCTGCGGCGGTTTTGCTGTTGTGACTATATCAGGACACATCAGGTGCGGACATGAATTGTGTGAAAGTTGGTTGCGGAAAAACTGCGTTGCGTTTGGTTTTCCTCCTGATGGTCATCGCCGGAGCTTCTCAGGCTGCAAGATGCGAGGTATCAAGGCTGCTGTGTGATTCGGGGGCAAGGGGACTGAGGGGTTATCAGAACAATGAGACCTGCCGTCTCGATGCGTTGCCAACAGCATGGAATTCGCCGCCGGAACCGGTGGGCAAGCCGGATGCAAAGCCTGTCGCTGAGACATTGCCGGAAAAGACGAAAGCGAGTCAGGATGCCGCCGTGGCAGTTGAAATAGCTGAAAAACCTTCGGCGGACGTGAGGCAAGACAAGCCGGCGGAAGATGGATATGACATCGCAGTCACAAGCATGGGGCCGGCGACGCTTGATTTTTATGGCGGCTCCGGAGTCATGGTGCCGAAGGACAGCGATATCGACATAGCGCCGATGCTCGTGGCAGGTTTCAGGTTCAGCCAGGGCAGAGATTCACTATTTATAGAATATTACAATTCAAGACCTCAAACAGGGGGCGCGCCTGATGGCGAGCCGGGGCATATCACCGTGTCAGGCGTGACGGCAGGCTATTTGCGCAACATTACCGGCAGCAAGCGCCTGCGGGCGGGCGGCGGTATCGAAATCATTCAGATGACTTTCAATTCGGATTGTTTTTCGCGCACGACATTCGCCGGCCTCGCGGAGTATGATTTTGCGAAAAACTGGACGCTTCAGTTAAAATCCACACAGGTGGTTAAGGTCGGAAATATCAGAGTCGGCAGCTTTGACCTGAGAGTCGCAAGGGACTATTGACCCGGAGACTGGGAGAGGGAATGAACCGGAACACAGACAGGCAGCCTTTCACGAGACGCATCCCGGCCAGGAGCAGAGCCGTGCTGGCGGCGGTGTTTTCTCTTGTCATCGCGATGGCCGTCAGCGGCTGTGGCGGCAGGAGTTCCGGCAACGGCGAAATGCCGGCGCTGACCGGCGCGATAGATGGATATGTCTACACGATGGTTTCCAAAGGATCGGACGGCGCGCCAGACATATACATGCCCCTTTCACAGGTCACGGTCACCTGCGGCGGCAAGTCTTTCGTTTCCCCCGCTTCCGGATATTTCCTGCTTTCAAACATGAGCGCCGCCGAATACACCTGCACGTTTTCCAAGCCGGGGTACAGGATATATTCCGTCCCGGTGCAAGTCATCGGCGGGGAGACTTCGCACATCTCCGCTGCGGGACAATATACGTTGCTGCTCGACCCCTCGGCGACAGGCTCCGTTTCAATTTCATCCAGCCCGGCAGGGGCCTCCGTCATCATCGACGGCAGCCAGCTTGCTGCAACGGCGGCCACTGACATTTCACTCAACAACGTAGCTGCCGGGGCGCACTCCATCACCGTCTCACTTGCCGGCTACGAAGCTCCGGCAGTCCAGACAGCCACTGTCACCGAAAATGAGGACACCGCCCTCGTATTCCCGTTGACGAAAATCATCACTGACATCTCCCTGACGCCAGACGGCAACGCCGCGGCAACGATCGGCACTCCACTACAGTTCACGGCCAATTGCACCTATGCCGACACGACTACCGGCGACTGCACCGGCATCGTCGAGTGGCAGTCGTCAGACACCACCGTCGCAGCCATCGGAGCGACCGGCATATTGACAGCCATCACGCCCGGCACGACGACAGTCAGCGCGGCCAGGCCCGCGAGCGGCGCCACGAGTGACACTGTCACCGTGACCACGGCATGCCCTGACGGACAGGCATATTACGGCGGCGCGTGCGTCGTCGCTTCCCTCTCGTCCATCACTATCGCACCATCCGCAATATCACTCGCCGACGGCGAAACGCAACTCCTGACAGCCTCATGCCAGTGGAACATCGGAGCGCTCGCCTGCCCGGCACTCACATGGCACACTACAGCCCCGGCAGCAGCTTCGGTCAACTCCGGCGGACTCGTCACCGGCATCGGCCCTGGCACCGCTTCGGTCACGGCAACCGCTTCGGGCAAGACAAGCAATGCCTCCACCGTCACAGTCACCGCCGGAGAGCCTTCGTGCAGCGGCACGTCGGGCCTGTGCATGGACATCATCGGCGCCGACGCCGCAGCGGGCGACACCGTGCAGGTGGCCGTGCGCATGGACAACCCGCCCGCTGCGGGACTCGGCGCAGGCGTCGCATCCTTCACATGGGACTCGTCGAAACTTTCCTTCGTCTCCGCATCCACCGGATCAGGCATCACATCGCTCTTCCAGTTCACCACCCTGCCCGGCGAATACCGGATCGCATTCCAGACCACTCACGCGATCACCTCCTCGCAAACACTGTTCACCGTCACGCTGCGCGTCACACCCGGCACATCCCCACAGCAACTGCCAGTCAACTGGGACACAGCCCTCCAGCGCACAAACTTCACCGACTACAACATGGCGCTCATACAATCATCGAGCGTCACCCTTAAAAACGCGTATATAAATGTGAGATAGAAACACAATCGAATGGCGGGCATCGACGTGCGCTATGCAAAATACCTGAAACAGTTCGCTGCAGCGGTCATACTGGCCGCGCTGATATGTGTTGCCACCACACAGAAAGCCATGACCCTCTGCGGCGACGTCACGGGAGACAGCCAGGTACTGAGCGACGACATCCTCATGGCCGCGCGAGCGAGCGTCGGAGACATCACCCTGACGTCACTCCAGCGATCACGCGCCGACGTCGTGCTCTCCGGCGCACCCGACGGCCTCGTACTGTCAAACGACGTCCTCATGATCGCCCGCTCCGCCGCCGGAGCCGCCACTCTCATCTGCAACGACGGCTGCGCCTCACACGACTACAAAGCCTGCTACGACGGCAATCCCTACTGGTACGACGCCTGCGGCACACGCGAAACCATCGCCGAAACCTGCACCGGCGGCACCGTATGCGTCGACGGCGAATGCGTCTGCAATCCCGCATGCTCCTCCGATGCGGCCTGCGACGACTCCAACCCACTCACGGCCGATGTCTGCCTCAACCCAGGCACCTGCGCCGCAAGCTGCTCGCACATCGGAGCCACACCATCACTCTCGACCACATCACTTCACCTGTGGTTCGGCTCCGCCCAATCGTCACTCTCCTGCGCACCCACTCCTGACACTACCCTTACAGAAGGCCGCTGCTCCACCGGCGGCGCATGGACTCAAATGGCTTCCGGCACACCACTGATCTGCACATACACAACCGCTGGCACCTTCGCCCCGGCCTGCCGCGCCGACTCTTCCGTCATCAATGAAACATCCATCACCATACTCCCCGAACCCAACCACCCACCCACCGTTTCGATCAACTCCGACAAATCATCGGGCAAATCACCCCTCACCATAGCATTCACCTCCACCTGCTCCGACTACGACGGCACATGCGCCGCCATCACATGGGACTTCGGCGACCTGTCCCCCTTCGGCGCCACCCCGGACATCTCCCACACCTACACCGCCCAGGGCGTCTACACCGTCACACACACCGCCACCGACAACACGGGCGCCACCACCACAGCCACCATGTCCATCACCGTCGCCCCACCCAACCAGCCGCCCCTTGTATCATTCACCCCCGACACACTCACCGGACGCCAGCCCCTCACCGTCAACTTCACCGGCACATGCGCCGACCCCGACGGCACATGCGACTCCTACTCATGGACATTCTGCGACACCACCCCTGCCGACACCACCCTCGACACCACCCTCGACACCACCCACATCTTCCCCTCACAGGGCATCTGCACCGTCACCCTCACAGCCATCGACAACGACGGCGCCTCATCACTACCCGCCACAGCCACCATCACCATCCTTCCGCCCAACACGCCACCAGTCATCACCATCGCCGCAGACACAGTCGCGGGCCAACCCCCGGTCACCGTCAATTTCACAGCCACCTGCACCGACGACGTATCATGCGCCTCCTTCGGCTGGAATTTCGGCGACGGCAGCGCCACCGAATCCACCACCCTCACCCCCTCCCACAGCTACACCGCCGCAGGCGCCTACAACGTAACATTCGAAGCCATCGACAACGAAAACGCCATATCCTCGAAAACCATCCAGATATACACTAGCCCAAGCTGGTCAACCATCGTCCCGGGCGCATCCCAGGAATTCGGACTGACCCTCATCCAGCCCGACGACAACACATACATCGCCGGCGGCCGCACACTCGAACCCGGCGGCACATTCTACGACGCACTCTTCGCCAGATTCGACACCAGCGGCAATCTGATCACATCAAAAACACAGGGCGTCACCGCAGGCAGCGACTCATTCACATCAGGCGTCACCGGCAACGCCGGCTCGATCGTCTTCGCAGGCTCCACCGGCGAACCCGGCGCCCCCCAACTCCCCAATTACTGGACTGTCAAAACCGACACCTCAGGCAACATCTCCCTCCAGAGCAACATCGGAATACCCGACGCCACCGACAACCTCTACTCGATAAAAGCCTCCCCCACCGGCGGATACGTCGCCGTCGGCCACGGCATCACACACATCCTCAACAACAGAATGGTCTTCATCCGCTACGACGAAAACCTCAACCCCACCCCAAACTACTTCACCGCCTACGACAACTCCTACGGCCAAGCAATATGGCCCACAGCGGACGGCGGCGCAGTCATCGCAGGCGGCATCATGCAAAACCTCGACGACGGCTACGACCTTTCACTCATCAAATACTCCCAGACCGGCGCACTCAGCTGGATCAGACCCGTATACAACAGCGGCGTCCACGACAAACCACAGGACATGATCCAACTCCCCGACGGCGGCTACATCATCCCCTCACTCTCCTGCGCCGACGAATGCCTGATCACCAACAGCACCATCACCCGCACAGACTCAGCCGGCAACCTCATCTGGGTCAAATCATTCACCGGCGCTGGCATCGACTCCCTCAACAGCATCACCCGCGCCGTCGACGGCAACTACATAGCCGCAGGCACCACATCATCCAAAGGCGCAGGCGGCAAGGACATCTGGATCGTAAAAATCGACCCGGACGGCAACACCCTCGCAGACCTTACCTTCGGCGGCGCCGGCGACGACGAAGCATTCTCCATCATCACCACCAACGACTACGGCTATCTCATCACCGGCAGCTCCAACTCATTCAGCGCCTCTCACGATCTCTGGCTCCTCAAACTCAACCCCGCACTCCAGTGCAACGGCACAGGCTGCAACTGACCCCCCCCTACTTCCCCCAGCCCGCACTATTCAAATCGTCCCATACCCTATAAAATCTATGACATGGACACAATCGACTACCAGATCACCATCGCCGCCCCCTCACAGGCAGATGAAATACTCGCCGTGCAGAAAACCTCTTTCATGACCGAAGCCATCCGCTACTCCGACTTCAACATACACCCACTCACACAGACCACCACACAACTCCTCGAAGAATTCCACACGGCCACCATCCTCGTCGCCACCACCGGCTCCGCCATCATCGGCACCATCAGAGCCACCTCCGGCGACTCTGTTTGCCACATCAAAAAACTCGCCGTACTCCCCCAATACCGCCACCGCGGCATCGGCAGACACCTCGTGCGCGCCATCGAAGCCCAATTCCCCTCCGTCCACTCATACCAGCTATTCACAGGCCGCGACAGCGCCGGCAACATCGCCATGTACCAGTCGCTCGGCTACACGATCCGCGGCACACACGACTCTCCAGGCGGCGTCCCCTTCGTCGACATGATCAAACTCAACACCCCAAATCCGGATAATCTAATCTCACAGGGAGGCACTATATGAAACTATACCTAATGAGACATGGCGCCTGCGAACCACTCAAAGACGGCATGGACGACAACAGCCGAAAACTCACACCCGAAGGCGCCGAATCCATAAAAAACTCGATGCCCGGCCTCAAGGCCCTCGTGGGACAGATCGAATACATCTTCACCAGCCCCAAAACACGCGCCATCCAGACTGCCACCATCGCCGCCGAATATTTCAAATGCACCAACTTCATCGAAAGCACCGACGCCCTCGCCGGCCCCGGCGGCGAACCCTCGATATCCAAAAGCCTCAACAGAATCATAGGCAAAGACCACGTGCTAATCGTCGGCCACGTGCCCGCACTCGAACAACTCGGC
The DNA here is from genome assembly GCA_964595945.1 of uncultured bacterium. Classification (GTDB taxonomy): domain Bacteria; phylum UBP15; class UBA6099; order UBA6099; family JAJRTR01; genus CAZQSL01. Next base: position 3,050 of record CAZQSL010000017.1, on the reverse strand, counting down.
GCCTACTTCACCGGCAACGACCCCGAACAATCCTTCTCACTCTCCAAGGGCGGCATCGCCAAAATCTACATCAAGGGTTTCCCCGGACCAGGCGAAGGCCGCCTCGAATGGATCAGGACTTCCGCAGAAATAGCCTCCGCTGCGGACCACCCCAACATCTGACTATCCACTCACCCCAGCGATACCCCCGGACAACTACGGACATCCATTCACAAACACAGCAGGGACAACCCATGACAAACAGCGGAAAACGAGTCTACATCATCGCCGAAGCCGGCTCCAACTGGCGCTGCGGCTCACACAAACGCGACCTCAAAATGGCACGCACCCTCATCGACATCGCCGCCGACGCAGGCGCCGACGCCATAAAATTCCAGACCTACCGCGCACAGACCGTCTACGTGCCCAACGCCGGCGAATCAGAATACCTCGCAGGCTCGGGCATCCGTGACTCCATCGTCTCCATCTTCGAAGACCTCTCCATGCCCTACGAAATGATCCCCGAACTCGCCGCCTACTGCGTCGCTCAGGACATCAGCTTCATGTCCTCTCCCTTCTCCGAAAAAGACGCCGCCGCTGTCGACCCATACGTGCATATCCACAAGATCGCCTCCTACGAAATCACTCACATCCGCCTCATCGAATACCTCGCCGCCACAGGCAAACCCCTCATCATGTCCACCGGAGCGGCCACCGTCGACGAAATCCGCTGGGCCGCCACCCACTTCAAAAAATCAGGCGGCTCCACCCTCACACTCATGCAATGCACGGCAAAATACCCCGCGCCACTCGACTCTCTCAACCTCAACGCCATACCGGCCATGCATAAGCTGTTCGGACTACCGGTCGGACTATCCGACCACTCGCGCTCGCCGCTCATCGCCCCCCTCGCCGCTGTCGCTCTCGGCGCTACAGTCATCGAAAAACACTTCACCCTCCACAACCAGCTCCCCGGCCCTGACCACGCATTCGCTCTCACCCCCGGCGAACTCACCACCATGATCGCGGCCATCCGCGACCTCGAACTTTCACTCGGCTCGCCCGAAAAAGCACCCTCCAGCGACGAATCCGAACTCCGCGCCTTCGCACAGCGCGCCATCCAGGCCTGCGATGTCATACGCCAGGGCGACATCCTCCGCGAAGGCTTCAACATCGCCATACTCCGCCCGGGCATGCAGCGCAAGGGACTCCACCCCGCCCGCATCTCCGACATCGAAGGCCGCAAAGCCACTCGCGACATCCCTCTCGGCGACGCCATACTTGACGGCGATTTCGCATGACTGCCGACTCTTGATTTTCCATGGAACTATCAAACCCTATGACAGCCATCTACACACACATAGCCTTCGACCTCGACGGCACTCTCATCGACAGCATACCCGCCATGCAGGCCGCCTACGCCTCATTTCTCGAAACCTTCGGCATACTGCCTGACCCCGCGGAATTCGACGCCCTCAACGGCCCCTCTCTCCCCGAAATCATCAGCTACCTCAAAACCCGATACGGCCTGCCCCGCCCCGAGCCCGATCTACTCTCACTCTACATCGAGCGCATCCACACGGCATACCTCACCGAAACAGTCCCCATGCCCGGCTCCAGCGAAGTCCTCCGCGCACTCGCCACCCGCGGCATCAGCCTCGCACTCGCCACGTCAGCACCCCGCGGCGCCGCCACTCAGATTATCACCCGCAACGGATGGGACTCACTATTCGAGATAATGGCCTTCGGCGACGAATGCCCACGCGGCAAACCCTGGCCCGACATCTACCTCCACGCCGCCGCACTCGCGGGCGCACCGCCCGAAATAATGCTCGCCGTCGAAGACTCCCCAAAAGGCGTCGCCGCAGCGAAATCAGCCGGCATGACCGTCGCGGGATTCACCTCGGGCGAGCACGCATCCATCCTCCACGCCGCCGGCGCCGACCACATCATCGACTGCCTCGAAGACCTCCTCACATTACCAGGAGTACACCAATGATCCCCCAATCTCCCCTCTACGAAATCATCCACACCGGCCCCATCACCATCCACGTCACCGGCAGCGAAGCCTTCACCCGGCGCATCGCTCCCCACAACGCCGAAATCGAAGCCGCCTGGACCGAGGCCGTCGCCGAATCCTCAGGCCGCATCTTCAACGGCTCCATGCTCAACTACTCCAGCCACGAAATCACTGACGGCGCCGCAGCCGTCACCTGCCACTTCGCAGGCTACAAACACCTCATCGCCCAACTCCGCCGTCCAGCCCTCGACCTCGGCATCCGTCCCGTCGGCACCAGCGGCATCATCGTCGTCACCGACTCAGCAGGCCGCGAACACCTCGTCTTCGCACGCCGCAGCATGTCCACCAGCATCTTTCAGGGCATGTACGAACTCGTCCCCGCAGGCACCGTCGACGACTCGGCACTCACTCCCGACGGCACCATCGACTTCCACTCCAAACTGCTCGAAGAACTCTCCGAAGAACTCGGCATCCTCCCCCCAGCCGCCGCCATCACCGTCACCGATTACGCATTCATCCTCGACACCGCCAACGGCGTATTCGACGCATGCTGCCGCATCGACATCTCCGGCCACCTCGACCTCATAGCCTCGATGCTCGCCGTCTCCGGCGAATACGACCGGCCGGAAATCATCCCGGCGGACCAGGCCGCCGCATTCGTCGACCGCCACCGCAGTGAAATGGTCGCCACTTCCGCAGCCCTTACCGACCTTTATGTGAGTTTACTGAGATAAGTTGACCGTTACCGCATTTATCATTTTAAATTAGCTATGGAGAAACCTTTTTCGAGAAAAAGGTTTCTCCAAACCTCTTCCAAAAAGCTTTATATGCTTACCATTTCTACAAGTCACTTGCTATTTGCGCTTCGTACTGCGGTACCCAATTTCTATTGCTGGCCGCTATATCACCCTGATATGGCGATAGATCACTTTCCGTTGGCAAATCCTGGAGCAATCATCCGATCAGGTCCGCCAGCCGGCATGACTGATTGTTCAGATTTTGTAAGCGTTCACGACAAGAGCATGGAGACCCCCTTTTTGAAAAAATGGGG
>CAZQSL010000016.1:0-42161 GCA_964595945.1 uncultured bacterium | reverse complement strand
CCATGACGAGGATGCGGCATGTGCGGCCGGGGAAGTGTTTTTCGGTCGTGGCGGTACGCAAGCTCTACGCTTCGATGATCATCGGAGCCAACCCCGACAGAGAATTCGTCTACTCCGATTTCCTCTTCATGGATCACACCACCGACTACATGTCGCTCCCTCAAGGGCTGACCTACAGAGTGCTGAGGAACGACACTACCACGGCATTCATCAAATCGCTCAAGGAAACAGACAGGCAGCCGCAGCTCTCGGGCTTCGACAGACGCGACAGGCTCAGCGCGGAAAACATATCGTCGATCTACACCGAGCGCGGCAAGGGATATCTCGAAACGGGACTCAACGAAGGCGACGAAACTGCAGTGCGGACAGCGCGTGAAGAATTCAACAAGGCTCTGGAAATCTATCCCGGCAACGCAGATGCAGTCTCCAACAAGGGACAGGCGCTGATCTTTTTCAACCAGCCGGAAAAAGGCATACGAATGATGAAACGAGCCGTCGAGATGGACAAGGCCAATCCGCTGCTCGACGAGATGGTGGCCACCGCGCTTTTCCGCATGGGCACTCCCACTTCTGTCACCGAAGCAATCCGATACTGGATGGCCGCTATTTATCTTGACCCAAGCAACGCGCGTCCCTACCACAACATCGCCGGAGCGTTCGTCTCTCTCCAGCAAAACGAATCTGCGATCAAATACTACACGACCGCCCTCTCCATAGACCCGACCTACAGATCGGCCTATATCAACCTTGCCCGCGTCTACAATCAGACCAGAGCATGCGCCGCAGCCGTCACTCTGCTCGAAAAAGCACGCGCTCTATATCCCGATGACCTCGCGGTCCGCAGCGAACTCGCACAGCAGTATGCCAACTGCGGGCTCAAATTTCTCTACGCAAAAGAAATCACCAGCATGATGAGCGATTTCCCCGACAATGCCGAGCTCTACTACACGCTCGCCATCATCTTCGAAAGAGGCATGCAGGCCGGCAACCTCGCAAGCGCCATACGCGAAATCCTCAAACGCGAACCCGAATTCCCGATCCGCCAGATATTCGCCAACTCGGCCAACTGCGAACGCGAGGCGGCCCTTCTCGAAAAAGTCCTCGACGCAGACCCGAAACTGCTGGATATCTATCTCGAACTCAGCGTGCAGTACATGAAGTGCGACAATCAGCCAAAAGCCGTGGAGGCCATGAAACGCGCCGAACGAATGTTCCCGGGCAATCAGGCGCCGCGACTCCTTATCAATGCCATGACCGGCGAACTCGACAAACGCCGCGTCCCCTGATGCCGCAGGCGGCACGGCGCAGTAGTGGAAAGCATACTCCCGGAGCGATTGGAAATGTTCGAACCAGACGTCATAAGAGCACTCGTGATGACCACCTTCGCCGGTCTTGCCACAACGGTCGGCAGCATCATAGGGCTCGCCGTCAAAAAGCCCGGCAACAGGATGATGAGTTTCACGCTCGGTTTTTCGGCGGGAGTGATGGTGTTCGTATCATTTGTCGAACTCCTCCCCGGAGGAGTCGAACGGGTGGGGATATTGCCGGGATACATGGCGTTTTTCGCCGGGATGCTCTGCTACTTTCTGATCGACGTCCTCGTGCCGCATGACTATGTGGGGCAGCACGATCACTCCGGCTCCAGCGAAAATATGCCGCTCAAGCGCACCGGGCTGCTCATCGCGCTCGGTGTCGGTATCCACAATTTTCCCGAGGGCATGGCGACCTTCGCCGGATCGCTCCAGAGCACGCACCTCGGCGCCGCGCTCGCCGTAGCTATCGCCATCCACAACATCCCTGAGGGGCTCGCGGTTTCCGCTCCCGTCTTCGCGGCTACCGGCAGCAGGGGCAAGGCATTCCTGTGGTCGTTTCTATCGGGTGTGAGCGAACCCCTCGGCGCGCTGCTCGTCGCGGTATTTCTCATGCCTTACCTCACCACGGTGACACTCGGCTACATGATCACGGCGGTGGCTGGGATAATGGTCGCAATTTCACTTGATGAAATAATTCCAGTAGCTAAATCGTTCGATGCCGAACACATCCCGATCATCGGCATAATCCTGGGCATGGCCGTCATGGCGGCCAGCCTGTGGATGCTGCGCTGACTGCGGCGCGTCCGGTGTCAAGCAGTGACATCGTAGCGGAGCCATACAAAACCATTCCTGACTTTTTCGAGGTGAGTGAGCGTAAGCTCCATGTGAGGTACATCTGCGCCTGACGGGTCCCGGAACAGGGTTAGCGGCGAATGCCCTCCGGCGAGTGATGGTGCGACGATGACGCTGATCTCCCTGACGAGTCCCAGCCGGAGCAGGACGCCGTTGAGCGTGCCGCCGCAGTCGGTGCGAACGCTGTCGATGCCGTAATCGAGCTGGAGTCGCTCTAACGCGGAGATTATGTCGACATGGTCGGTACCGGCAATGAGGTACGGGATACGTTTTTTGTCGAGATAATCGAGGTAGGATGCAGGAGTAGCGACAGAGCAGAGGACTATGATGTCACGCCACCATGGTTCGGCAAGCAGGAGATGCCAGTTGTGGATGCGGCCACGGCTGTCCGGGACGATGAGAAGCGGGCGTGGGTTGGCCACAAGGTTTTCGGTGCCTGGCGGCAACGGTTTCTGACGGGGGCGGGGTTCTTCGGGAGCGCCTTCCTCGGGTTCGTGTCCTCCGAGGGCATAGATCGAGTCCGCGCCCATGAGGATCGCATCGGGTTGCCAGTGAAAAGCCATTTCGTAGTGGATCATCATGGTTTCGGGCGAATCCGAGACCCAGTCGAGCCGGCCGTCGAGACTGATGGTATTGTGGATGACGATATGGGGCAGCATGTAAAAACCTCCGGTTTTTAGACGTGGAACCAGCGCATATTATTCCAAAGCAAACAAAAAACCCCGCAGGATGGGCGGGGTTTCGAGCCTGTGAGATAGATGGAGTCAGTCGCGGGTGATGATGTCGACGACCTGGCGCGCGATTTCGAGTTCTTCGTTGGTGGGGATGACGAGGACTTTGACATCGCCGCCATCGTTATTGATAGCACGAGATCCGGTATTGGGCCCGGCGTTGAGATCAGAATTGATGGTGATGCCGAGGCGTTCGAGACCGGAGCAGGTGGCTTTGCGGACTTCGGGGGAATTTTCGCCGATACCGCCTGTGAAAATGAGTGCGTCGACATTGCCGAGGACCGCGTAGAAAGCGCCGATGTATTTGCGGATGCGATAGCAGAAGACATCGAAGGCGATTGTAGCGCATTCGTCGCCGGCTTCTCTCTTGTCCTCGGTATCGCGCATGTCGTTGGTACCGCAGAGCCCCTTGAGGCCGCTCTGGCGATTGAGCATCGAGTCGATTTCCTTGATGGACATGTCGAGATTGGTAGCGAGGAAGTAGTGGATGGCAGGGTCGATGTCGCCGCAACGGGTGCCCATGACGAGGCCTTCGAGCGGGGTGAGGCCCATTGTGGTATCGACGCCCTTGCCGTTTTTGATAGCGCTCATGCTTGTGCCGTTGCCGAGGTGCATGGCTATGAAGTTGCATTCCGACAACGGTTTGCCAAGCATTGCGGCGGCTTCCTTGGCGACATAACTGAATGAAGTGCCGTGGAATCCATAACGCCGGACACGGTGTTTTTCATAGAGTTCCATCGGCAGGGCGTACTGGAATGCCTTGCGCGGCAACCCGTGGTGGAAGGCCGTGTCGAAAATTGCGACCTGCGGGATGTTCTCGAAATAGTGCTGTGCGGCTTCGATGCCGGTGAGGTTGGCGGGATTGTGGACGGGAGCGAGGGGGATATTGCTTTTGATTATCTCGATGATTTCGTCATCGATGATTGCGGGTTCCCAGAAATGTTCTCCGCCGTGGACGACCCTGTGGCCGACCGCGCAGATTTCCGACGTATCCCTGATTACTCCGTCGGTGGGGTCGGTCAGAGTTTCGATGATGAGTGAAATTCCCTGTTTGTGGTCTTCGATTTTGGTTTCTTTTTTGATGAGGGTGGGTTCGGTGGTGTCTGGTTTGAAGATTTTGTGTTTCAGTAGGCCAGTCGGTTCTCCGATTCTTTCGAGTAGACCGGCGGCGATCTTAGTGTGCTTTTCCATCTCGAATAGGCTGTATTTGATGGAAGAGCTGCCTGCGTTAATGGATAATACTTTCATCTTGGGTTGTTTGTTTTTTCTCCGTTTCGTATATTTCCGGGAAAACATCCCGAACGTCGAATTCAGATACTTCAATAATAGTCCCAGATGGGATTAAGTTGCAAGTTTTAGTAGTGCAATTATCGAGAAAAGAGCAATGGGGCGAAAATAATGGCATTGGATTAGAATTGGGCGCGGATTCGGGAATTACTTTTCAAGTGATTGACGATAGGGGAATGACAAACAGTGGCAACAAAGTCAGGAAGAGATGAGGGAGCCGCGGACACCTGATGAAAAAACCGCTTCGATGGCGACAGGCGCGACGGTGCGGCGAAGAGAATCAGGGGCGTCGGCAAAGACACGGATGTAGTTGGGAGTAAGGCCGGTCAGGAGTCCGTTGGATTTGTTTCGAGTTTCGAAAAGCACTTCGGCAACGGTCCCTTGCGCCGCTGTGCGGAAATCGCGGTTGATTGCGTTTTTCAGGGCAAGGAGGGTGTGGCTGCGTGACTTTTTCTTGTCATCAGATACCTGTCCGGACATGTCCGCGGCGGGAGTGCCAGGGCGACGGGAATAGCGGAATACGTGAAGAAACGGGATTTTTGCTTCTGCGACCACTTTGCGGGTGTTTTCGAAGGCGGCGTCGCTTTCGCCCGGAAAGCCCACGATGACATCTGCGCCGATGCCCGCAGTGGGGAATACCGAGCGGATGCGGGCGATGAGACCGGTAAAATGGGCTGCGGTATAGTCGCGGCCCATGCGGGCGAGGATTTCGTCGTCGCCGCTCTGGAGAGAGATGTGGAAGTAGGGGCAAATGACGGACGAAAGAGCGGCAAGAGTGTCGAACAACTCAGGTGTGAATTCGCCCGGGTCGATGGAACTGAGGCGTATGCGGCTGACGCCGTCGATGGCTGCGATATCCGTGAGGAGCGCCGGGAATGAAGCGGCTCCGGGCAGATCGAGGCCGTAGCGTCCGATATGGATGCCGGTGATGACGATTTCCGGGAAACCCGTAGCGGCGAAAGCGCGCGCCTGAGCGAGGACAGAGTCGCGCGAAGCGCTGCGGCTGCGGCCTCTCACTCGCGGGATGATGCAGTAGGCGCAGTGGTTGTCGCACCCTTCCTGGATGCGGAGAAAAGCGCGGGTGCGTTCGCCGCTGGAGCGCATGAGGCGCGGCGAGTATGTATCGAGCGAGAGCATTTCTCCGGTAGCGATGTGGGGTGCTTGCTGCAAATTGCGGACGAGTTCGACGAGGTGTTCTTTCTGAGTATTGCCGGCGATAATGTCGACGCCTTCGACCATCGAAGCGATGGAATGCGGGGAGGCCTGAGCGTAGCAGCCGGTGGCAATGACCGTCACGTGGGGGCGTGCCGTCTTTTCCCTGATGGCGCGGCGAAGTGTCTGGCGTGACTGACTGTCGGTATCGCCGGTGACGGTGCAGGTGTTGACAATGTAGACATCGGCAGCGTCTGAAAAGGGGACAACTTCGTAACCGGCGTCCTCAAAGGCTTCGGCTATAGCGGCTGAGTCTACCTGATTGAGTTTGCAGCCGAGTGTATGAATGGCTATCTTTTTCATTTTCACCACAGTGTAAAGTCAACCACTGATCAGCAGCAGCGGCTGTGCAGTGGTTTCTACATCCAGTACAATATAACTTCATCACGCCGCGGATTTAGTCAAGGCGATTGTCAATAGAAAAAAACTTGACATACCAATGTATGTGTATGTTAGTATATGAGGAAAATTACTTCTGACTGGAAAAATTGACAACTTCGCACAATGGACAATGACTCTTTCAGGTCGCGCATCATGATGTCATAAGCGCAAAATGAAAGCATTCCATGCTCAATGGACACAACCCCGCATCGGGGGTGAAATAATTGTAATTGAAAGGGAGTTGCGGTAAATGAGAGTAACTGGGACAGTAAAATGGTTTAACCCGCAGAAAGGCTTTGGATTTATCCAGCAGGCCGGCGGAAAAGACATCTTCGTGCACTATAGCGCGATCATGGACGATGGCTTCAAAACCCTCGAAGAAGGCCAGAAAGTCGAATTCGACATCGTTGACGGCCCCAAGGGAGAACAGGCTTCAAACGTGACAAAAGTCCATTGATGGCCTGCCGCACAACTGAATAGCAAATGGAAAGCCCGGAGCCACACGTGACGCCGGGCTTTTTGATGATACCCGCCCATGGGCCCGGACTGCGGCAGACATGGCAAAAAGTGGTTTCTCCACTATGCACGCGCCAGCGATACGTTATAAAATATTCGCGGTCAAGACATGAGAAAGGCGGGTATCCCTCGATGATAAAACACTTCCTGAAAACAGCGCTGGCAATTCTTGCCATGTCGCTTGCCTCAATCGGCGCACAGGCCGCCGAAGACCCATATATCACCGCGCTCTTCGCTCCACCCACTCAGGCCGAAATCGAAACGGCATACACGGCGACAGCGTATGCCCCTTCATGCAACGCATACGAAACCGGTGAGGTTTTCGAGGAGACCCCCAACTACATCATCTATAAAGTCACATATATGTCCGACGGGTTCAGGCAGACAGGCATCGTGGGGTTTCCCAAAAGCAAAAAGCCCGCCCCGCTCGCCGTTGTCAATCACTTCGGCTTCGACGGCATCACCCCCTATGAAAAAGTCACTTATGGCAAACTCCTCGATGCCGGCTTTGCCATTGCCATGGCGACCTATCGCGGCGAGACGGGCCTTGCAGGCAAGTCAGAGGGCGCAATGGATGTACTCGGATACGAACTCCACGATGTGCAAAACCTCATGGCATGCGTCGAAAAACTCCCCGAAATCGATGCCACAAAGCTCTTTCTCGTCGCGTGCAGCCACGGCTCGGGCATAGGTGTCAATCTGCTCGCGCACGATAACAGATTCCTCGCCGCCGTGCTCAGCACGGCCCCATCCAACCTTTACAACGAAAAAATGCGCAAGACTATCCGAAACTGGCGGCGCGCTCCAGCAACGGTCGAAGTCACACTTTCCATCCTCATACCATACGCCGGCATCGACATCCTCAAGCGCGACATCGGCATCATTACCGGCAAGATGGACATGATACCCGCAGCGCGTGCCCAGATGCTGCGCCGCTCGCCCGCCTTTTTCGCCGACTGGATCACCACTCCGACATACTTCTATTACGGTGGCCAGGACCCCGTCGCGTTCGGCGAGGACGGCCAGGCCATAGCCGCATCACTCACACGCCGCGGCATTGAGACAAAAGTCACTATTTTCGAAAAAAGCGGACACGCATTCAACGCCTCGGAAAACACGATCCACGACACCGAGATGATCGAATTTCTCACCCGCAAACTCCGCGAGACACAAGCAAAAAAATAACCCGCCGCACTCTCGTATCCGGCTTAATGAATCACCTGCGATAGTGTATAATATCGAGTGCCGCTAAATCCGCATGGCGCGCGAAGCACTACTTTTTGGCGAAAGGGAATGGACGCAATGAGGAGAGAATCATTGAGGCTGCTGCTACTCTCCGACCTCCATCACAACGAGATCGGACAGCGGTGGGAGCGGGCGGGCGAAGAGGACGGACGGGTCTTCACTGGCCCGCTGATGATGAACGCGCTATATGAGGTATTGCAGGAAAGACGCTCTCAGGTCGACCACACACTTTTCATCGGCGACTTCACCAACAACGGACGCGTCGAGGAGTATTATCCATACAAACGGCTCCTCAAGGATTTCGATATCAATAATCTTTCACTGATCCCCGGCAATCACGACATGGCGATCGATCCCCTGACCAATCTCAACCGCGCAAAATATCGCGGACGTTTTTTCGATCACTTCGGGCGCTTCATCCCCGAAAACAAAATCCCCGGCAGCGAGCCTTTCCCCTATATCAAACATATCGCAAAGGACACGGTACTCATCGGCATCGACACTACCGCAAGCATGTCCAAGCGCTTTCGCCGCACGGTCATAGGCTTTTCCCCGGCTGTGGGATATGTGGGCGCGCCTCAGGCGGCAGCCGTAGAAAAGCTCATGTCCGAGCATATAGCGCCTGGTCGCCTGATCATCCTGCTGCTCCACCACGACCCGTTTTCGACGCAGAATCCCTGGACGGAATTCGCCGACCGCAGCAGGTTTATCACCATCGTGGAGCGCGCGTCCAAAGTCGCGAAAATCGTCATTATCTGCGGCCACAAACACTATGGCACGATCCGCCGCCGCGATGAAAATCTCCTGCACATACAGGCTCCAGCCTTCTGTGGCCGCAGATGCGCCTCGCGCGGCCTTTTCTATGACATCACCATCAACCCCGACCTTTCGTACAATCTCGATGGTGAAATCTGACATCGCGCTGTCGCGCGCGCCGCAGCCTCTCAGATCCTTTCCTCTTTTCGCATCCATCTTTTTTTGCGATAATTGTTGTGCTGTCTTCGCATCCCCCACGGGAGCCGCGCGATTGCCTTCCGGTCGATACTTGCCCGAATGCGAATCGCTGACCCACTCTTTGCCGGAGTCCGCCAATTGAAAAAAGAAACGCTCGTCTTTGTCAGAAATATCATATTGAGCCTGCTCGCGGCGGTCGCGCTGTTTTACGTTATCTCGCTCTACTTTGTCGTCCGGATGAAAACCGGAGCGGCGGAATTCATCATCAACGCCATGCCCGGCAAAGTCTCTTACCGCTCGATCGCGACCACTCGTGATCTGCGCATCATCGTACACGGCTTCCGGCTCGAATCCAGCGGCACGCCAGTCCTGACTGCCAGCCGCGTCACTATCGCCGCCGATATCCCGGGCATGATCTCCGGCAAGTTCAAAATGCGAGACATAAAATTCTCCGAACCCGTCATCTATGCAAAAAAGGGGATACGCGACATCTGGAATTTCCAGGATCAGTTGACAGCATTGACATCATGTGGTGCCAGCGACATCGCGGCTCTACCCGCGCGAGTGCAGATCGACGACGGACGCATTGTATCCGGCGATGACCGTGACGGCGCCGAACTGGCCAGCGCCCTCAAGGGCACAGCCTCTCTTTCCCGCAACGGCCAGTACATGCTCGACTTGTCGGCGCGCGCCGCCTTGTCTCCATTCAGCATCAAGGGCACTGTCACGCCATGCGTCGAAAACCCGCTTGACATCGAAATCGTTTCGTCCCCATTTGACTTCTCATCATTCGTCAATTACCTCAAGCGCGGAGCTGGCGGCCCCCACTTCAAAGGTCCTATCCCGCTCGGCGGCACAGGCGTTTTGTCACTCTCCATCGATGGCAACCCGGACCACCCCGAAATCGAAGGCAACATGTCCACCAACCGCATCGACGCCTCATTTTCGCTCACACGCGGCGTCCTCCACTTTTATAACATCAAAACCGGCTTTGCCGCCGAAACCATCAGCGGCAGCGGCGAAATCGACCTCGCCCGCAACGGCATGCCCGCACAATTCGACCTCAGCACCACAGGATTTACACTCGACAAACTCACCGCCTCCGCACGCACCGCCCCCTCGGGCACTGTCACCGGCAACATCATCCTCAAGGGCTCACTCCTCACTACCGGTCTCCAGATCGCCGGCGGCTCGCTCACTTTCAAAAACCCGGTCGTCAAGTTTCATCTCCCCTCCATCTCATCATCCGCCAACTCACGCTCCGTCGCGTCACTCTCACTCGACTCCGCCGCGCTCCGCATCACGCCATCAGGCGACACCACAGCCTTCGAGATCACATCCATCAAAGGCAGCGGCTGCACCGGCGCAGGCAAAGGCTCCATCTCTCCCATACCACACACCAGTTCCGGCGAATGGAACCTCACACTATTCCTCAACGGCTGCAACCTCACCCGGCTACTCGCAGGCGCCGGCCCCTTCAGCGAAGCCGTTGCCGGCAAAGCCTCTGCCCGCGTCAACGTACTCGCCACCTATGGCCAATCCCCGGCACTCACAGCCACCGCCGCCATCGACATCCGCGACGGATACCTCGCAAGCCCCTACTCCACGCCAACAAGCATCCAACCCTCCCTCTACTCCAAAACCGACATTATACCCTTCGACAAGGCACACGCCGAAATAACCATCCACAACAGTTCCATCAACATAAAAACCGCCACAGCCACCGCCCGCTGGGGCACCGCCTCCGCCACCGGCGCCATCTCAACCAACGGCCCCATCGACCTGACTGCCACACTCGCGCTTCAGCCTTTCGCCATCCCCCATTTCCCCTCACTATCACGATTCACCGGCACCGCCCCATCAACTCCCATCACGGCATACTCCACCATCACTGGCACCATATCCAGCCCCCACGTCACATGGCGACGCGCCGACCTCCAATAACACCTTACCGGACCACTAACAAATGATAATACAAAAAAACACAGCGACACTTACCGCCCTCATCCTCTCGCTACTCATCACCACCGTCAGCCACGCCGCGACACACCATCTCACAGACATACGCACTGCCACTCAGGACCCGTTCCAACTCCGCATCACCCTCACCCTCGACACACCCTCACCTGACTACGACACCTTCACCCTCGACAACCCCCACCGCATCGTCATCGACCTCCACGACACCACCACCCCACTCACCGACCACACCGAAGACATAAACACGGGCGGCATCCTCACACTCCGGACCGGCATCCCCGCCACCGACACCACACGCATCGTCATCGACACCGCCGCACCACTACAATACAACATCGCCACACCCACACCCGCCACACTCATCATCACCATCACAAAAATACTCGAACCCGGCCGCTGGCTCTGGCACGTCCGCACCGGCATCGACTACTCCGTCATCATCACCCCCACACCCGACGGCACCGCCGTCACCCACATCACCGAAATCAATCCCCGCCTCTCTCAACTAACCCCCCGCATCGCCATCGCAGGCACCACCCCAGGCGACCGCGCCCCACTCACCAGCATCGCAGCCACCCACAATGCGTACATCGCCATCAACGCCGGCTACTTCGACATGAAATCAGGCATCCCCCTCGACATCCTCATCCACCGCGGACACCTCCTGTCACTCCCCGACCGCTACCGCGGATTCCTCGGCATCCGCCGCGACGGCACACTACTCATCACCCGCGCAACAGCACGCATGTATATCCACACGCCAGCAGGCGACACTCAACCCATTCACTGCATCAACCGCACCAGCCCCTCATGCCACCTCACGCTCTTCACCCCCGACTTCGGCGCCACCACCCCCTCGACCAGCCGCACCGAAACACCCGTCCTCAACAACCACCCACTCTACACATCCACATCACCCACCGAAATCCCCCCCCATGGCTACACACTCTCAGCCGACACGCACTCAGCCGACATCCTCACATCACTCGACCACTCCGGCGCTCTCATCATCGACACCGTCACCATCCCCGACCTCACCGATATCGAATACGGCATCACCGCAGGCCCCGCACTCATCCTCGACGGCAAACCACAATACGCCATCAACGAAGACTTCGCTCCCGACTCAGATATCACCACACGCCGCCAGCCCCGCTCCGCCATCGCCACACGCCCCGACGGCACCATCATACTCGCCGTCACCGAAGGCCGCGTCCCACGCTCCGCCGGCCTCCACCTCAGCGAACTGACCGACCTCCTCACCACCCTCGGCGCCACCAACGCGCTCAATCTCGACGGCGGCGGCTCTTCCCAACTCATCATCGGCAGCCACACATTCCCGGGCATCCCCGGCACGCCCCAGCGCCCTATCCCCAACGCCATCCTCTTCATCCAATACCTCGACCCCACCGGCTGGGACCCTGCAATCATCAACTATTGAGATATGAATATCAATAGAAATCCCCCATCCATTGTCATTGAAGCCTCCCGGGGATAAACCCTGCTCTATCGAAAACATGTTTGTATTATCCCGAATTCGTCAATAGAATTCGGGATTGCTGTCGCAAGAAGGGATGAAATGCAAGGCGCAAGGGGCATTTTTGCAGTGAGCAGTATTCGTCATACGCAAACAAAAAAATGCACCGGCAACACAGCAGTTCGCCCTTATCGCGACTGCCGGATTCGACAATAGCGCACTTTCTATTGACGGATCCGGGATTATCCGTGTTAATCCGTGCCAGAAAGTCTTTATTGTTTTCCTATGCTACGCCAGATCATTTCGACAGACCATAACCATACATAGGGAAATTCAATTGGTATTTCGTATAAATATCAAGCGCCCGAAATCAGCAGTCCTCCAATATCACTGAGACAATGCAGGACGAAAACTACTGGCGATACCATTATTTAAAGTTGATTTTATACCGAAGAGTTCTGTACATCAGGTTAGCCCAGGTATTGCGGCGCATTTTGCGGAAAGCGGCGAGCTCGGAACGGGTGAGCAGGTGACCGTGAGAAGCGCGAAACATATCGAGGCACATCAGCTTATATCTTGCCATGCCAAGCCTGTCCTTGGTAAGACTGCCGCCGACGTAGCGGCGCGATATGCCGAGGGGCTCGGTGATGACATGGATTTTCCGGTGAGTGGCGGCAATCTTGAGCCAGAGATTGTAGTCTTCGGCAACCGCGAGCCTGGTGTCGAAGAGACCACATTCGGTAATTATCTCACGACGCAGGACACACGCCGATGTCGAGATGTGATTTCGCCGGATAAGGTCGGCGAATGCAATCTCCGTGCGACTCACGTCAAACCCGGTACAACCTTGAAGCGTGGTCGAAAGATCGCCCGGGATACGTTGCCAGTACTGATTGGTGACGGCCATGACAGATTGTGGCGAAGCGGCAAGCAGCGCGAGTGTGCGTGCGAGAAAATCAGGGAACCAGATATCATCACTGTCGAGGAATGCGATGAAAGACCCACGCGCGGCGCGGATACCAGTGTTGCGGGCGGCCGAAGCGCCACTGTTGGACTGTCGCAAGATATGTATCCTGGGGTCGCCGGATGACGCCGCGATGGCAGCCGTGTCATCGGTGCTGCCGTCATCGACTATGATTACTTCGAAGTTGCGTTCGGTCTGCACGAGGACTGACTCGATGGTTTCACGGATGACTTTTTCAGAGTTGTAGCATGGGATGACGACGCTGACCAGCGGATTGTTATCGCATGTGTTGTCACTTGTCGTCATGGGCGGCTCCGGGAGGTTCATTTTTTAGAGCGCCGAGTACTGACAGAAGGATGGCGAGCACAAGATGCTTGATCTTTTTCGAGTAGCCATATGCCATACGGATCTCTGCTGCGGCGAGTCGATAGTTTTTCTCTTTCAGGTGAGCGCGGTAGGCGATCTTGTGCAGTCGTCCCTCGCGTTCGGCCTCGGAAAACCACGAAGAGCTGAAATGATGTATCGTATATGAGTTTTCAGTGAGCACGGGCTTGCGCGTGCTGTAGTCAAGCGGACAGAAAAAGTCTTTTGGATAGATGGCAATGCCTTCGCCGAATTCAAGCATCTGGCCATTGGGGGTAATAGAGTAATGACTGCTCGTGAGTCTTGTGATCGGATGGACGTTGGCCGTCATGTCAAAAGAACCGTCGGGCTGGATAAAACGACGGTCTGAATAGTCGTCGAGCAGCAGCTTGATCCATGGGTGGGACTTTTCCGCAGCCATAATGGCGGTGGGTATGATCTTTTCGCTCTCGTAGCCTGAAAATGCTGAGTGAGTGAGAAATCTGTCGACAGGTCTGAGGACTTCGAGATCGGCGTCTACATATACACCGCCATGATGATAGAGCGCATGCAGACGCACATAGTCAGATACAAAAGCCCATTTCTTCGACTCAAATGCTTCCTGCACATACTGATTGGCTGTAATATCGAAATTATTCTCGTTCCATTCGATGATTTCAAAGTCAGTGAGGTGCCGCTTCCAGCTTGCGATACATTTTTCCGCAAGGGGCGTATACGGATTGCCACCAAACCAGCAGAAATGCAGTATACGAGGTATCACCAGAATAATCTCCTTTCGTTTGCGGCAGTCAGCCTGATGGCCTGTCGAGCATGTCTTCGACGATGGCGAATACGCGTTCCGGCGTGAGGGATGTCATGCATTCGGTGGTGCCGAGGCGGCAGGTGCGCTCGTGACAGGGCGAACACCCAAGCTGCGCGCTTACGGCCACCGAACGGTCGCCGGTATGGCCAAATCTTGTATGGTCGGTACAGCCGAACAGACCGATCTGCGGGACACCTGACACAAACGTGGCATGCAGCATGCCTGAGTCGCCACTGACGATCACATCGCACAACAGTGTAATGGCGACCGATCGCGAAAGCGTCGTCTTGCCCGCAAAATCCATCACCCGGCCGGGAGGCAGCAGCGCGGCGACGGTTGCCGCGTATTCCGTGTCGGAAGGACCGCCAATCAGGACGATCGTCGCATCGCGTTTTTCGACCAGCATGTTCGCGAGTGCCGCAAAATGCGTGGCGGGCCAGCGTTTTGTCTCCCACGAGCCCACAAGGCAAAGCCCGATGACGGGCTTCCCGAGACGGGGCGCTAACGATGTTATGAATTCCCGATCACCCTTCGAGAGCCACAGAGGGGTACGGTCTTTCAGATACTCATCGCCGGGAAGCGGCGCCGGAGGATCGGACATAGCGGGAGTTTGCGGCAACGGGGGAAGGGTCTTGACGACTCGCCGTGGATGCGCAATAGCCACCATTGCACGACTGCGGGTATTGTCATGCCAGTCTATGATAAGATCGTATTTTTCCCGCCTTAGTCTCATGCTGAGAGTGATGAACGGGATAAGCCCCCTGATGCCGCCGGAACGGTCGTGCCCGATAATGCGGTCTACTAAATCGCACCCATCGAACAGTTGCACAAATTCGCTCGCAACCACATAGTCAATCATGGCTCCCGGAAATCTCTGATGTGCATCGCGCAGGCAATTAGTGAATGCCATGATGTCGCCAAACCCGCCATAGCGGATGACACACACTTTTTTTATCGTATCCAATGGCAAAAAAGTAAGACTCCCTGCCGCCATCACCGGCGTTCAGCGACTGGCGATTTCATTTTGAATTCTATATTACCATCCACCAGCGCGCAATATATGGTTAAGTCGCAATTATGGGGCATTGACGCCCATTTGCGCTAAAAAGACGCAATGATGCGCATCATTACTGCAATAATACCTGATCGGTCAACACTAACACAACTCATATATTCCGCTAATAAAATCCTAACACTCGGTTCCCATACTAACAGTGCAAAGACTTCGTATCCTCGGGCATATCTGTCGGGGAGATGAAAGTGAGGCGAAAAACCATGAAAACGATAACTGCCATAAAACCCGGGAAAGCAGCTGGAGTCCTCGTGCTCACGGCGATAATACCCCTGATGGCGGCCACTGCCGCCTGTGACACTCCACGGATAGACACCCATGGCACGACCAGGGCGAGCGTATCTTCCATACAGGCCGGGGAACAGGGCAGATCCCGCGGAAAGACTGCCCTTATCGTCATCGCCGGCTCCATGCTGGCCGTATGCGGCCCGGTCATCGCAGTGAAGGCCCACAGGCTTTCAAAACGCGAAGACGTGGCATAAACAACTGCGACACAGACAATCACTTTATAAATAACCGGATTGCAGCGCGGGGCGGACGCTCCGCTTTTTTCGTTTGGCGGTAACTGTTCACGGAAGTTGGGAACCCCTTTTTGCAAAAAAGGGGTTCTCCGCTCATTTTCTGTGAACGGGTACGTTTGGCAGCAATCACTTATCCCTGTTGGCGGCGCGCACGGCGGCAGTCATGTCAGGATATTTGCCGGCCCGCACAAACACCGCCGGCGTACCAACCGGAGCGGAAACTTCGGCAATGGTGCGTCCCTCGTATTTTTCTCCGGTCAGGAGATGTTCCCACTCACCTTGCGGGAAGGATACCCTGATGGATACCGCGTTTTCCGTGACTACCGGCGCGACGAGCAGATCATTGCCGATCAGCCACTGATTTTCAGCAGAATAAGCCGCATCCCACTCCGGATCGACAAGCATCGTATGACGCACCATGGGGAGCCCGTCAGTGACGGATTCGCGAGCGACCGGCATGAGATATGGCAGCAGCGCGGCGTGTATGCGGGTCATGGCGCGGAAGTGCGCGAGGGTTTCTCCGTCTGTGTCGAAACGGTGGTTTTTGAGCTTTTGCAACCCGTCGTGAGTGCGCATGAAGGGAAGAAATGCGCCGAGCTCGACCCACCGCATGAATAGCTGTTTCGTGCTCGGACCACCAGAAAAACCGGCTATGTCGCACGTGAAATAGGGGATGCCGCTGAGACTCGTGCTGAGCGCGGCAGTGACGACTGTGGGGATGCCGTCTCCCGCGCTCCAGTCGGCTTCCTGATCGCCGCCCCAGACGATCTGCGCGACTTTTTGTTCACCGGTAAACCCCGACCGGGTTAGCATGACGAAATCACCATTGGGATATACCGCTTCGAGCGCTTCACGATTGAGACGATGCCACTGCGTGGGATACAGATTGTGCACTGCGGCGCCTGTACCCGCATGCGTGACAGCATCGAACGGCAGGGCTTCGCCGAAATCGGCCATCCAGCCTGACTGTCCCATCGCGGCGGCGGACTTTGCGTAACTCTTGAACCATTCGCCCGCTTCGGGATTGAACACATCGAGCAGCGAGCCCTTGAACGTGATGATCTGAAACATGTATGGCGTGCCTGCGGGTGTTTTTATGAGGTAGCCCTTTTCACTCGCTGGCTCTATGAAGTCGGCATCTTCGATGATGTATGGATTGACATAGCCCAGAAACCGCACACCCTTCTGGCGAAATCCGGCAATCATGCCCTTGAGATCAGGATAATTATCATCGTCGGGGAGCCAGCGATATTTGACACCCCAGTTGCCCGCGCCGAAATGCCTGCGGCCGCACCAGTCCTGCGACCAGATGGCCGTGACCGGGATTTTCGCTGCAAGCGCTGTATCGAGCCGCTTTTCGACAGCCTCACGGCCACCCTGCGCCGAAAGCCACACACCGGAGAAAGCCCATTCGGGCGGCGTCATCTGCGGTCGTCCGACCTCTGCCGTGAGCTGGCGCACTACGTCAGCCGGTCTCGGCCCGGGGAAGATGAGAAATGATACTTTTTCGCCGTTCCACACTTCGGCGGTCCATGTGTCAGGCGATTCTTTGCCGCAGAGCGTGAACTCGCTGTACTCCGGATTTTCGATCAGAAAGCCCTTGCCCTGGCGCGGGTCGATCAAGTATGGCATTGGGAAATATGAATCGGTGTATGAGCCTCGCGGCGGCGATGGATTCTTCGCGCGCCCCACTCCCTGCTCCTGCGTCCAGATGCGCAGCGAACGTCCCCGGAAGTCTGTGTAGTTGTACTGCTCGCCAAATCCGCGGAACTCGTCGTTTGCCGAACATGCAAAATTGAGCCGTAGCGCAGTGGCGTCGTGTTCGTATCTGACAGTGGCGCGAAATGTGCCCGCAGAAGTCTTCGACAATTCAATTTCACCGGCTTTCGCCCCATCTTTCATCAGCAATATCCGGGTACCGTCAGCGATGATCGAGAGATGTGCTGATGATTCATTTTTTCTGGAAAACCTGAAAAATCCGAACAGGACTGAAGAACTCGCGTCAAAAGTGGCGGTTTCGACCGACTTGAGCGTAAAAAGAGTGTCAGAGCCGCGGCGGAATGATATCCCCTGCCCCTCTGCCACAACTGCGATACCCGGGGCCGTCTGCGCTCTGACTGCTGAAATACCAAGCGTTGCGGCAATCGCTACTCCCGTGATGATCGACGCTAATACTTTTTTCATTCCGATGTCTCCCTGTACTATTTCGTCTGACTATCATGCTTGATTGAACAATATATTATACTCCCAGTCAACTACTCTTTGGAATAAGTAGTAGTTGTCATATCGGGGTATATGCAATTATGATATGGAATATATTATCACTGATACCGGTTCGTGCACGATATGGAGGTGCGGGAATGAAAAAACGCGTAATCCTGGTAGCGATACTCATAGCGCTCGTTGTGTTGCTGGCCGGTCTCAGAGTATATGCCGCTCCGCCACAGCGACTAGTCATATTGATGCCCGTCGCGGAAGAGATGAACAAGAGTGGCGCCATCGACACACAATTCAAATCCATGGCCCAGATAATATCGAAGAAAATGGGCATGGAAGTCGTATCGCAAAAAGTCCTCTACAAACGTGGCGAACGCCCCAGCGCGTTCGTTTCAAAAGCTATGCGAGATAAGAAGGCAGATGTCGCGCTCCTCTTTTCCATCGACTACACTCAATATAAAATGGAAGGAGGCAAAGACCTCCACCCGCTGTTCACTCTCACCATGAACAACAGCACTTCCATGAAAGCCTGCTTCTTCACACGCAAGGGCGAATATAAAACCGTCGCCGATCTGCGTGGCAAAAAATGGGGCTCCACGGAAATGATCGCTTCACGATATCTCCTCTACACGGCGGGCATCAACGAACCCCTCGCCAAATATTTCGGTTCCGTCACACAGACTCAGGACACACCGATCTCCACCGCGTTCGCCCAACTCAAAACCCGCGAAATCGACGTGCTCGGCTCCTACGAAATGATAGTGAAAATGTCCGGCGAACTCGCGAAAAAAGACACTCCCTTCGAACCCTTCTACTGCCGCGAAATCGAACACTCATGGCTCTTCGTCGCCCGCAACGACCTCGATCCTGCTGTCGCAGGTAAATTCCGCAACATCATGTTCAACGCGCACAAAGACCCTGACTTCAGTTCGTTCAAATTCATGTTCTTGATGTTCAACGGCAAATTCGCACCCGTCGACGATGCCACTCTGTCCAGAGTCTCCACCGTCGCGGACCTCATTATTAAAAACAAATGGCGCAACGAAGAACTCGCCTTTCAGAAAAAATTCGCCGGACAGAAAAAAACAGCGCCCGCAAAATGACTTGCCAGCTTTGTCCGCGACATGCCCATTCGCCGCGCGGGATGCCTCAAAACTGCAACTCCATCTGGTTATCATCGGGATTGCCCCTGAAGGTACCCGAAAGCGCGGCCCTGTAGACCTCGACATACTCACTCGCGGCATGTTGCCAATCCGAGTCGCGCGCCATGCAGTTGCGCCGGAGGACATCCCAGACAGCAGGCTGTCCGGCGGCGTCGAGCGCACGGCCAAGAGCCCGCACCATTGCTGCCGAGCTGTATTCCCCGAACAGAAACCCCGTACCGTGTTCGCCATCCGAAGCGTCGGTAATCGTCTCGCCGAGCCCACCAGTGTTGCGTGCCACCGGCACGGTGCCGTATCTCATGGCGATCAGTTGCCCGAGGCCACAGGGCTCGAACATCGAGGGCATGAGGAAAATGTCACTTGCCGCATAAATCTTTTTGGCAAGGCCTTCGTTGAATTCGTTACGAAATGAAATGAGACGCGGATGCCGCGCGGCAAGCGCGGCGAGAAACCTCTCGTACTTTGGATCACCGACGCCGAGCACGACCAGCGAAAAACGCCCTGCCTCGAAAAACTCCGCGGCTTCCATGATCAGGTCGAATCCCTTTTGACCCGAGAGCCGCGTGATCATCGCCACCATTGGCAGATCGCCGCATACGGTATGCGATAGATTGAGTTCGTAGAGAAGCGCATCGCGATTTTTGCGTTTCCCCTTGTCGAAAGTCCTGATATTGTAGCGGCAGAAAAGCGCCTCATCCCTGGCGGGGGAAAAGGAAGACTGCCCGAGCCCGTTGGTAATGCCTCTGAGCTTTGCGCCGTGAGCGAGCAGATGAGAGTCGAGACGGCAGCCATATTCGGGGGTAAGTATTTCTCGCGCGTACTGCCGGCTGACAGTCGTCACGGCATCGGCATAGGTAATGCCGGCCTTCATGAAATTGAACTGGCCGAAAAATTCGGTTTTTTCAAAGTGAAATTCTTCCGGCGCAAGGCCGGTCAATTCAATGGTATCCGGTGCGAAATGACCCTGATAAAGCAGGTTGTGAATAGTAAAAACGGAAGCGATGGAAGAAAAGCCCGGAATATCGCGCAGACGGGTGGCGAGCAGCGCTGGTATGGGCGCCGTCTGCCAGTCGTTGCAATGCAGCACGGCCGGCGCCGGCCTGAGATCGCGGACCGAGGCGAGCACTGCACGGGAAAAAGTGGTGAAACGCAGCGCATCGTCACCGTTGGCATACAGGTCGCCATGCCCGAACAGTTCGTCGCAAGCATAAAACAAGTGAGGCACGACACTGCCGGAGATTGTCAGCACATCGTAGCGATACGTCCGCCCGCGTGCCTCTATGTCGTACTTCAGCCCGGTTGGTTCGAGCGGGAATCGCTCTGTCACTGCCCTGCTTGCCGGCGCGACGACGGTCACTCCGCATCCGAGCCTTGCAAGAGCCGCAGGGAGCGAGCCGGCCACATCTGCGAGACCTCCGACCTTGACATAGGGCGAAACCTCGCTCGTCACGTACAATACTTCTGTCCTGAAAGCCATATCCACCAGTCGCGGGATAATGCCCGCTTCGTCCGTATATTCTTTCAATATTTTAGCGTTACCCGGCGGCGTTTGAAACCCCCGTCGCATCCGGATGGAACACTCTCCGTGACACGGATGTTGTATCTATGATAATATGCTCATGGAAAGGCGGGGAGGGAAATGCCTGGAGATTTTTTACCATTTCTCATACAAATCGTATTCGTGGCAGGCGTCGCGGTGGCGATGGTCGTGCTTTCGCATCTGCTGGGGCCGAGGAAATACAATCAGGACAAAATGGGTGTATATGAGTGCGGCGTGACGCCTAAGTTCAAGACGCCTGCCCGATTTTCGGTGAAATTTTATCTGGTGGCCGTACTGTTTGTACTGTTCGATGTCGAAGCCGTGTTCATGTATCCGTGGGCAGTTATCTTCAAGCGGTTCCTGATCACCAACGGTCCGTTTATCTTTTATGAAATGCTGCTGTTTATCGCAATCCTCGCCGTGGGACTGCTCTATATGCTGAGGCGAGGCGTGCTCGACTGGAATAATCCCGAATAGTGTACGGACTGCTTTCACACAGGACGATATTGATCGTTACTCCATCCGCTGAGTCAGCGACCGTGATCCGCACCATGCTATACTGAATATCAATAGAAATTACCTACCGCTGTGGATAGCACAATGTAATAGTAACTTGGAGAAAAAGTTAAGTATATAAAGCTTTTTGGAAGAGGTACGGAGAAACCTTTTTCTCGAAAAAGGTTTCTCCGGTAGGTAAATTAAACAATTTTTCATATATGGTTCAACCCCGGATTCTATTGCAGAATTCGTGGTTCAATTTTCGCAATAACTATTTCTTCCAGAAAGCCGGCATGAAAATTATCAATACGGTGAAAAATTCAAGGCGCCCCACGGCCATCAGAAATGACAGGAAGCACTTGATAAGAGGATGAAAAAACGAGTAATTGCACGTAGGGCCAATAAGTTCGAGTCCGGGGCCGACATTCCACAATGTTGCGGCAACGGCAGAAATTGACGTGAGAAGGTCATATCCAAACGCGGCCACGATTATCACACCGCCAACATAGACGCCGATCGCAAGGATAAAAAAGCCCGTTATCTGACGTAGCGTGTCACGCGATATCAGGGCGCTGCCCACTCTCAGGCCGAGGACGGCTTCCGGATGCACAATGTTGAAAAGGGTCTGCCGCATGTATTTTGCGACGACGAGTATCCTTATCACTTTCATGCCGCCTCCGGTGCTGCCGGCACATCCGCCGACAAACATCAGTATCAGCAGTATCACCCGCGCCACAGGCGGCCATTTGTCATAATCCGCCGTGGCATAGCCTGTCGTAGTCATTAGAGACGACACCTGAAAAAGCACGGCGCGGAATGCCTCGAAGATGCTGTCATAGTGATTGTGATACATAACACTTGCCGTGATGAGCGCCGTAGCGCCAAATATCACGCCCAGATACACATGAAGCTCGCGATCGGCCAAAGCCTTTTTCAGCCTGCCCTGCACGGCGAGGTGGTACAGCGAAAAATTGGTGCCAGCGATTATCATAAACAATATGATCACATATTCGATGGCAACACTCTGATAATGGCCTATCGAGGCGTTTCTGGTAGAGTAGCCGCCAGTGGCCATCGTGCCGAACATGTGGCACAGCGCATCGAACAGGTCCATTCCGCACAGCATGAGCAGAAAGACAAGAGCGATGGAAATCGCGGAATAGATCGTCCAGAGGACACGCGCCGTCTGCATGATCTTGGGGCGGAGCATGTCGGCCATAGGACCGGGGACTTCTGATTTGAACATGTGCCGGCCCGCCACGCCCAGAAATGGCATGAGGCAAATGAACAGGACAATGATGCCCATGCCCCCGAGCCAGTGCGTGAACGACCGCCAGAACAATATGCACCGGGGCAGTTTTTCGACGTCTTTCAGGATCGACGCCCCTGTGGTAGTGAGTCCGCTCATCGCCTCGAAATATGCGTCCGCGAGACAATGGAAACCCATTTCAGGGCCGCACATCAGAAACGGCAGACAACAGACAAACGCCCCCGCAAACCACCCGATCGCGACAAATGCCATGCCCTCGCGCCTCGAAAGGTCTTTGATTTTCAGCCCCTTTCCGATCAGTACCATGACAGCGCCGCCCGCGAGCCCGGCTATCATGGACTTCAGTATTATGTACATGGCCGGCTCTCTGTACAGCAGCCCGCATATCAGCGAAAAAATCATGGACAGCGACAGCATTATCACAAGCCATCCAGTCATCCTGACAATTCTTCTAATATTGATCAAGTAAAGTCTCCTCAGCGGATCGAATCGCAGAACATGCGTTCGATGGCGGGCAGATTTTCGTGAACGGTAAAAAGGATCATCACATCGCCGGCATGGACAACATCGTTGCCACGGGGGATAATGACCTCTTCGCCCCGTACGATGGCTCCGATGATCGTGCCCCGCGGCAATCCCGACTCCATGAGCGTCCTCCCGGCAATAGCGGCCTGGGGAGCCACCCTGACTTCTATCATCTCCGCCTTGTCGCGTTCGAGTACCGACACCGAATTGAAATTGCCGCGCCTGATAAAGCTGAGCGCCTCGTTGACACCCAGCAATCTGGGACTGACCGCGAGATCGATCCCAAGCTGTTCGACGATCTTGACATACTCGGGTTTTTCGACCTTGACCACACACATCCTGACGCCGAGTTCGCGCGCGAGCAGCCCGGTGATGATATTGTCCTCATCGTCGCCGCTCAACGCGATGAAGACATCAGCGCTTGCGATGTCCTTGTCCCTGAGCAGATTCGTATCGGTGGCATCGCCATGGAATACAAGGGTTTTTCTCAGAGCATCGGCTGCCGACTCGGCCTTTTCCATGTTGCGCTCGATCATCTTTACATCGAACCTGTCATTTTCGAGCATCTTGGCGAGATTGATCCCCGTGTGTCCGGCCCCGAGGATAAACACGCTTTTTTTCCCCGGCCTGCTCCTGCCGAACACCCTGTCGGCCCGGGAAATCCTGTCGGGCTTGCCAATGACAAAAAGCCGGTCGCCGTTTTGTATGACAGTATCGCCACCAGGCACGAATATCTCTCCCCCACGCGAAACGCCGGCTATGAGCCCGACGCTCTCAGTGCCTATATCGCGAAGTGATTTCCCGCAGACCGGGCTCGCGTCGCCTATCGTCACTTCTCTCAACTGCACTTTTCCGTGGGCGAAATTCTCAACTATCAGCGCCCCGGGAGTACTGATCAGCTTCGCGATTTCGAAAGCCGTCAGCTTCTCAGGATTGATGATCAGGTCGATGCCGACAAGGCTGGCGTATGAATTGTCACCCTTTGCGGTATAGATATCCTTGCGGCATCGCGATATTGTCTGTTTGCATCCGAGTTTTTTTGCTACGATGGCCGAAATGATATTCGACTCGTCATCATCCGTCACGGCGACCAGCACATCCGCGGTGCCGGTACCAGCGGCCCTGAGTATCTTCAGATCGCAACAGTCGCCACATATTACCGCGACATCTATCTGTTCGTTGAGAGCGTCGATCTTGCGCCTGTCCATGTCGATGACAGTTGTTTCAAAACCTTCACGCACAGTCAGTGACGCGAGATTGCTGCCGACCGCTCCGCCTCCGCATATTATAGCTTTCAATGCCGCCTCCGCTCTCGTGCAATACCTGTCTCTTCACAACACAGTCATTCCACTCGGCGCCAATGCCTTGTCCATACCTCTGAGAAGACACAATGCCGCATTCGCAATTAACCACATCCATACACGAATCGATCCGGCGCCCCGCGGAAAATACACACTGAAATGTGCCTGTCCATTTTATCATATTACTGCTAAAACGACTATTTCCGGAACGAAATTGCGCCCCACGCTATTCTGCCTCACAATCAATATGGATTCTGCAATAAACTCGGGATGATTGCCCACCATGCAGCACGATCACCCTGGATATCAATTGTAATCGCTCAAGCCCCCTTTTTGAAAGTGGAGGGAGAGAGTTCCGGCCTCAACCCAAAAACTTTCATATCATTTGTCAATTACACAATTCAAATACGTTACAGGATTCTTCGCTTCGCTCAGAATGACAAGAATAAGGCAATGGACAACCTATCCGTCTTTCTGACCTATTCCAGTAGTATCAGATGTACCCTGGGAACATAACAGATGGTTCACAAGCGCAGCGTCCGGCAAAAACACAATCCCGTCTATGCTTTCATGTAGATGGCAGGTTTGACATAGCGAAAGTTGTGTGACATACCGATGAGCGTTTCGGAATGACTGATAAACAAATAGCCGCCCGGCCTGAGGATATCGAAGAACCGGTTAACCAGTGTTTCTCTCGTTCTGTCGTCGAAATAGATCATCACGTTGCGACAGAAAACCACATCGAAGCCCCCCCGCATGGGCCACGCGTCCATGAGATTGAGCCGGCTGAAATGAATGAGGCTGGAAAGTGCTGGCGTGACTTCATAGCAATCTGTCTCACTGCCAGTGAAATGTGTAAAATATCTGCTGGTGATCCCAGGGGGGATTCCAATCATTTTTTCACTTTCGTAAAGGCCCCGTTTTGCCTGTTTCAGCACTTTCCCCGAGATGTCGGTGGCAAGCACTTTTACATCGTACAATTCGATGTTGTCCAGATGCTCAAGGAGATTGACAGCGATCGAGTAGGGTTCTTCACCGGATGAGCATCCGGCGCTCCAGACCCGGAATTTACGATTGGCGTCCGGATCGCACTTGCCAATGATTTCTTTCGAGAGGAAATCGAAGTGTGCGGGTTCGCGGAAAAAGAATGTCAGATTTGTTGAAACACAATCCATGAGCGCTGATATTTCGCGGCCGGAGTCGTCCTTGTCGATATACTCGATATATTCCAGATAGTCTTTGAGTCCGAGCGCGTTGAGTCGTTTGTGGAGGCGTGCCTGAAGCATTTTCTGTTTTCCGTCCGCAATGTTGATGCCGCAGAGGTTGTAAATGAGTTTGCAAATATGCCGGAATTCTGATTCCCTGAACTCGATGTCGAAGCTTGCAGCGGTATGCATTTGAGAAAACCCCGAATGGAAAAAACGGAGGACGCACGCCCTCCATCATACAGTATGTTCAGAAATCTCGCTTCAGGATATCGTCGCTGGAGGAGTCGAAGTCGCCGTCTTCGTTATCGAAAGGGATAATATCTTCGGGACGTGTATTGTCACGGTGCAGCGCGAGATTTTTCGTGGCGCTTCGATGTGCCATGACAGGTGTGTGTTTTCGTTGCGGGGTGATTGTCGAGCGCCGTTTTGAGAGCGGTTCGTCCGTCGCGTGAATGGTCATGGCAGTGTGCGCGCCGTAAACTCCGGTCTGTTTTGTGACATTGAAAGAACTTACCATTTCATTGAGTACGCCAGCTTGGGAGGCAAGTTGCAGGGCAGCGTTGGCTGTTTCCTGAGAATTTATCGCGTTGCGTTGAGTGACTTTGTCGATGGAGGACATACCGAGAGAAATTTGCTCGATACCGAGTGACTGTTCTCTGGAAGCGGCGGACACTTCGCCCATAAGGTTATTGACCTTACGGGTTTTGTTTTCGATTTCGACGAGTACTTTTGCGACACCGTCTGCGATATTGACGCCGTTGTCTGCCCTGATGACGGCCTGTTCGATGAGCGATGATGTATTTTTGGCGGCCTCGGCGCTACGCTGGGCGAGTTTGCGGACTTCTTCCGCGACAACGGCAAACCCTTTGCCCGCCTCGCCGGCGCGGGCGGCTTCTACTGCGGCGTTGAGAGCGAGGAGATTTGTCTGGAATGCTATTTCGTCGATTGTTTTTACAATCTTGGCTGTCTCGTCAGATGATTTTTTGATGTCGTAGATAGCCGAATTCATGTTGAGCATTGCTTCGTTGCCCTGTCTGGAACTGTCGTTGGCTTCCTTTGCGAGATTCTGTCCCTGCATGGCGTTGGCAGCGTTCTGCTTTGCCATGCTTGTGATTTCTTCGAGGCTTGCGGATATCTGTTCGAGGGCGCTGGCCTGTTCGTTGGTGCCCTCTGCGACGTTGTGCGAACTCGACGAAATTTCACCACTTGCCGTATTGATTTGCTCGACCGTCAGGCCAACCTGAGAGATGGCCTGTTCGAGCGCGACGAGCGTAGTGTTTGTATTGTCGCGGAGTGCCGCGAACGCTCCCTTAAATACGCCGTCGACCCGAGCCGTGAGATTTCTGCGTGAAGCATCTTTCAGTGTTGCTGACACATTTTCTATCGGTTCGAATATCGCACGCATCAATGCGTTCAGCCCGACGATCATCTTGGCATAATCGCCCTTGTATTTTGTGACGTCTGCCTGGACATCGAGTTTGCCGCTCAGAGCGGATTCGGTGAGTGTGGTGATTTCCGAGCTCATCGTTTTGAGACTTGTCACCATGTCTATCATCGATTTCGACAGAGCGTCTTTTTCCGATGCGGCACTGATCGACACATTGAGGTTGCCGTCCGCGATTTCCGACGCGCAGGCCGCCTTTTCTGCAATAGAATTTCTGAGAGTACGGAAAGACTCGGCGAGTAGTCCGATTTCATCGGCCTGTCTTATGCCTATTTCGGCATCAAGGTCACCGGTCGCGAGTTTATCGGCTACACCAGCTATGTGTGAGACCGGCATTGCGATTGTGCGATTCATCAACGACATGATAAACAGAGATGCCAGAAGCACGGCAATAGTAATCACGGAGACAGTCATCATGCCTCTGAGATTGATCCTGTGGACTTCGTTTCTCACGGCATATACCTCATCGTCGTAGGCGACCGCGACAATGACCCAATCCCATTTCTTGAAATACATATATCGTGCCGTCTGTTTTTGAGGCTCTTTATCGAGTGGGCTTTTCCAGTTGAATGTGGTTTTGCCGATGGCGCCATCGGTGAGTTTCAGTGCGTCCTCGACGATGTTTTTCATAAATGGAGCGCCGTCTTTGTCGACCGTTTCAAGCGCGGACTGTCCGTCTTGTCTGCTGTCTTTCGATATGATGTAATTGCCTTTTCCATCCAGCACGAAAACATAGCCTCTGTCACCGATTGTGTATGAGCTGATGGCTTTTCTCAACACGGCGGCACTTTCCTGCGGTATACCGGTATATATCATACCGATGATTTCGCCTGCTGGATTTTTGATGGGTTTATAGGCCGCGATATACCATTTGCCGACAACGAGGGCTTTCCCAGTGAAGGTCGAGCCGGACATGACCGCCGCTATGACGGGATTGGGTGTGCCATCAGGATTGACAGCGGGGATGTATGTGCCTATAGCCCTTTTCCCATCGGTTTTGACTACATTTGTAGCGACGCGCAGCATGTCGCCATCGGCATTCATTCGCTGAAATATGGTCGCGGTAATCTTCAGCCCCCTGTACACGGGATCGACAACAGGTGCTTGAACCGATGGCGACGAAATCTGCCCAAGCCATTTATCGCCGACCATCATTCTGGGCAGATTCACCGACTGCGTATTGTCATTCAACTGATTTTTCGCGTTCCATGAGACCATTTCGCTTCCATAGTGCGGTTTTCCGTAAGCGTTCATCTCACGTTCCACGATGTTCAGAGAATTTGTAACCATGGTCTGGAGCACTTCCTGCTGAGAGAGACAAAGGTCATGGACACCCTGGACTTTCGCATCAAGATTGTCCGTCGTGAGCTTCGATATGCCAGCATTTGACACATTGTCCGTGTGACGGGCCTGGATGAAATTCAGCAGGAGGATTATTATCATTGGAATGATGGAAATCGTCATGCCCATGAAGAGTATTTTTTGCTGATTTTCAGGTCGTTGTAACTTTTCATTGTTTCCTCCGCGAAACAGTGCGTGATATGAATGAAAGAGCGGCCCGAGGCATTTTCGTGGCAGCCGCTATTACTACAAGCGGATCAGGCTCCGCCGGCAAGACCGAGAACGGCCCTGATGTCGATAAGCATAATGTACCGGTCTTCGACGCGGCCCGTGCCGAGGATGAATTCAGTATCGACTTTAGAGCCGAGGTCAGGCATTTTGTCGATGAGTCTGTCCGGAATGTTCTGCACGTCGCAGACCCGGTCAGCTATCAGTCCGACCGGCGCTTCGTCGACCTCGACGACGATGATGCAGGTTTCTTCGGTATCCGTCAGACAGTCCGCATCGAACTTGATACGAAGGTCGATGACTGGAATTACTTTGCCGCGAAGATTCATCACGCCCTTGATGTGACGCGGCAGGCGGGGTATGCGTGTGATATCCGTGAGTCCGATTATTTCATATACAAATGAAATGTGGATGCCATAGGATTCATCACCGATGGAAAAAGTGAGGAATTCGTTGGACTCGACTTCGGCGGCGGACCCAACATCCGCAATATGTGACTGAACGGTTTCCATCGAGCCTCCCCAAGAGCGCGTGTCAGGAATATTCGTGAGCGATCCTGTGTATCCCCGTAACGTCGAGGATCAGCGCGACGCGGCCATCGCCCATGATCGCGCCGCCTGAAATGCCGGCTGGCCGGCCGATAATTTTGCCGAATGCCTTGATGACAACCTGCTGCTGGCCTACCAGATCGTCAACGGCCAGTGCGAATCTGTCGCTGTCATCACCCATAATGAGGACCAACCCCTGTGTGGGATCGGTCTTCGCGTTTTCAATTTCGAGGATTTTGTCAAGTCTGAAAAGCGGGATAAGCGTGCCACGGACAGTGATCATCTCCCCTTTTCTGGCAGCAGTCAGGATGTCTTCGCGAGTGGGGCGCAGAGATTCCTGAATGGCGGTGGTCGGAATAATATAGGACTCGCCGCCCGACATGATCACCATGCCGTCAATGATCGCGAGAGTCAAAGGCAGCCTGATGATAAAAGATGTGCCGGCTCCTGATTCGGTCTGGATTTCCACACGTCCGCGCAGATTTTCGATGCTCTGTTTCACGACATCCATGCCGACCCCGCGGCCAGAAACATCAGTGACTTTTTCCGCCGTCGAAAAGCCGGGGTGAAAAATCAGGTTATGTATCTCTCGGTCGGACAGATCGTTGGCGCTTTCCACTATTCCCATCCGGATCGCCTTTGCCGACACCTTCTCCCTGTCAATACCCTTGCCGTCGTCTTCTATCCTGATAACTACATTGCCGCCTTCGTGATAGGCCGAAAGATGAACTCTCCCGACAGGCGCCTTCCCCATACGCACCCTTTCATCGGGTGATTCGATCCCGTGGTCGATAGCGTTTCGGATCATGTGAATCAGTGGACTGCTGATTTCCTCTACGACATTGCGGTCAATCTCCGTGTCCTCGCCCGAATAGTCGAATTCGACACTGACGCCGGACTTGGCGGCAGTATCACGTGCTACGCGCGCCATTTTCATAAATGTTGCCTTAAGGGCCACCATACGCATCCCCATGGCAAGTTCCTGCAGTTCGCGCGTGATATTAGCCAGTTGGGACGAATTCTGCGCGAGCTGAGACGTCGGGTCTTCGCGCTCTTCGACCTCGCGGGTGATCATGGCATTTGCGATGACAAGTTCGCCCACGGCATCTATGAGACTGTCGAGACGAGTGACGCTGACCTTGATCATATCCTCGACTTTCGGCGCGGCTTTCTTGCATGCTCCGGGAGACTGTTTCCCAGAGACAGGCGGCGCTCCGACAACTTGAGATGCCGGTTTCACCTTCACTGCTATTGGTCGCGATACTTCGGATTGGGCCGCAGGCCGCACGACCGGAAATTTTACGGTTTCCGGTGATTTCACCGACGTAACCGGCCTGCCGGAGTAAAGACCGTACAGCCCTTTCAACTTCTGCATGACCTGTATGTATTTAGTCGGTATCTCGTAAGGTGTGCCTTCGACAGCGGAACGGATACGTGAGTGCATTTCCTTGAGGATATCCACAGTTTCAAAACTTATGGTCGCGATAGCCCCGCCGAACCCCACATCACCGCGCCTCGCGATGTCGAGCAGAGATTCGGCATTGTGCGCGATTTCGCTCATGTCTTTCACGTGGAGAAAACCCGAAATCCCCTTGATGTTGTGCATATTGCGAAATACTTCGTTGACAAGCGCCATGTCATCGGGATTTTGTTCGAGCCCGATGAGCGACGCCTCCATGTTCTCAAAATACTCGGCAGTCTCGGTAATAAAATCCGCGAGCTCGGGATTGGATGGATCGATACCGATCGGAGGCAAAGACACCTCGATATCGGAAAAATCATAATCCGGATCGATCTGAGGCAGCTGCTCCCGTGCCGCCTCGGGCATCTCCTGCACTGGGAATCTGTCCGGCGCCGGCTCATCGAAAACCGCATCCAGAGACCGCTCATCCATAATCAGTCGCGCACCATCCCCAGGAGCGCTCTCACCGTTGAGGCATGCGCTCGCGGCATCAAGAGCATTGCCAAGTTCGGCCACTCCTTTATCGAAGGCGACATAGCCTGATTTCAGACCGATACATGCTTCGAGTATCATGTCCACTATCCGCCTGAGCTGCCGCTTGGCAAACGGGAAACACAACATCTTCTCACATATATTTTCGATCACATCGAGGAGATACTGATTGCTACCATCGAGTGAGCTGGCGAGTTCCCTCATCAAATCTATCTGAGTGACGATTTCAAGCATCTCCTCTTCGCTGTATACCTCGGCGCCCTGATCCTGAGCATCAAGCGCTCTGACCATAGAATCAAGCTCAGTCCTCAGACACTCGAAAGACTTGCAAATCAGATCATATCCATGCTGAAAATCGTTTTCTGTCCTCAGCGACTCTACACGATCGGCAAGCTCGGTGGCAAATTCACTCGCTTCTTCAGTAACCTTGTCACTTCCGGCGATATGTCCAGCCTGTTCGCATATCACCGCAAGCACATCGGCGAGGTCTGGATTATCGTCATCTATCCCCGCGATAGCACCTGCCAGCAAATCCAGCACATCACGTATGTCAATTGAGTCTGACATTCAGTACTCCATCAAGTATTACCTGATCAGCCAACAGCAGACGGCTGTACGAAAGGTCTGGGAACACCCGCCTCTGCCCCCGCGATGATCAGTCATCGCCATCGACACTAATGACACTTGCCACTTTCTCAAACAATCTGTTGGAAGCGGTATTGACACGGCCCTGAACGGATTTCATCACATCATGAATCTCGTCGGCGAAGGGCTCGATCTTGGTCGCTTCCTTCCGGGATGTGAGAGCGAGCCGTCTGACTTCTTCCGCGACTACCGAAAAACCCTTGCCGAATTCACCGGCTCTCGCGGCTTCGATAGCGGCATTGAGCGCCAGCATATTTGTCTGAAACGCAATTCCATTGATGTTTTTGACGATCTCCTTGAAATTATCAATAATCGCAGTCGCCGAAGAGACATCCTGGATGAGCAATTCCATCTCCTCGCGCTGCGCCGCCAGGATAACATTCAGATTATCCTTGAGTTGAGCAACATATTTTTCCGATTCCTCAGCCTTGATATGTTCGGACTGTTTCAAAATGAAATGATGACAGTTTTCAGGCTTGTTCAGTCCATTGAAGATCGCAGTTGCCATAGCCTCGCACTTGCCATAACCACAAGCACTGCAATTATATATATCTTCATCGGTAAACTTATACATCGACTCATATATCCGTGCCAGTTCTCCCTCATCCGGCACCCTGATATTGACATTGTCTGACATGCGCAGATACTTGCGGCCATACAGACCGGGCTTCCAGTAGAAATCAATAGTCTCCCTGAGCACATCGCCGTCGCCATTGCCGTCATCTTCGCTCCTGCCGAGCCCGGCATAGAGATTTCTGAGTTCCGCGTTCCGCTCCTCGACAAGAAATTCGATCTCATCAAGAGGCAGTTTTCTAGTCAGCGTCGCCGTCCCTCCATTACATCCCATATCACAGTTGAGACAATCGATTATCAATGGTGCTTTCGAGGCTTTGATCATGGGCTCGAGGTGAGCGAGATAATCATAGATCACATGCGGGCCCTCGATTTTTCTGATTTTGTCAGAAATCCCCGGGACCTCCCTTTCGACCGTACGCATCAGCCCGCCGGGAGTGGAAAACAGCACGGCTCTTTCGGCAGAATCATTATCATAGTCGACCTCAGGGTAACCCGAGAGATGAATCTTCATTTTTCGGAAATAACTTTGCATGGAAGTGAACGTGACATTAAAATCACCCAGACCGGTTTCCTCGAATTCGCGTTTTTTCGCGAAACACGGCGAAATCACCACAAATTTATGATTCCGCAACTCAGGCCAGTACTCTCGGACCATTTTGATCGTATGGAGCATCGGACTGTCCGCCGGAGCGAGGTGGGGGATCAGCTCCGGGTGATATATTTCAATGTATGTAACAATCGCCGGACAAGGCTGCGCAATCACTGTTTCAGGATCGTTTGTCCTGACGTATTCGAGATATGACTTAACTGTCAACTCGGCCCCGAAGCTGACATCGAAAATGGCTTCCACACCGATTGATTTCAGCCAGCCATTGACATTCAGGTACTGCCTGGGAAAATTGGCCGCGATGGCCGGCGCCACGATGGCCACCAGCTTCTGACGTTTATTCGCGGCATCCAGAAATTTGTCAAAATCGTCAACTCCGAAACGCGCCCCATGCGTACACGCGATTATGCAATTACCACATCCAATGCACATATCCGGATTCACTTCGACATAATTCCCACTACCATCGTTGCAGTACTTGACGGGGCATACGGAAATGCACGCATGACAGTTGACACACTTGTCAGAGTCAACGCTGATAATCTTCGAAAGATGTTTCACGCCTCACTCCATACATTGATATTGTCCAGTGAATAACCAAATGGAAAAATGGCATGATATAACCATACAGCCTTAATCCATCTTAAAAGCACCCTCACATTGGGATTCAGCAATATGACAGAATGTGAATAATGTCTTTACGAGGTAGATTGATTAACTGCTATTAATCATCTTTTCCATCTTCTTTCGCATTTTTGCAATCAAAAATAAGTGTAAATTGAATGTGTTGATGTAGTGCCCAAGCATAACGACAGTATTATATTCCCTCATCGAGGGCGAAAGCAAGACAGGATGGGAAAAAAAGTGACAACCAGTGTCTATTCGGATTTACAGTAATGGGTCTACTTGCGACAACAGTCAACCCGAATTCATCATTAGAATTCGGGATTGCTGTCGCAAGAAGGGATGAAATGCAAGGCGCAAGGGGCATTTTTGCAGTGAGCAGTATTCGTCATACGCAAACAAAAAAATGCACCGGCAACACAGCAGTTCGCCCTTATCGCGACTGCCGGATTCGACAATAACGCACTTTCTATTGACGTATCCGGGGGCAATCAACCCCGTTCAGGGATCGCGCTGTAATGATTCAACCAACTGCCGGGAGGAGTTTACCGCTGCCGTGGATTTCAGAAGTAATACCAGATACTGTCATAATCCTTCATATCCTCGCCGGATGCCACCAGACGGGCAAGGTAATCAAGTATCGGCACGTCATCGCCGACATAAGCCGGACGTTCCACGACATTTTTTTCCCAGGGATGAAATTCGTACACCCTGGCGCCGTTCGGACGAATGCTGATGAGATCGCGATGCTGGGCCGCGCGCAGATAATTCTTGCCGAGGGCTGGCAGGTTGTAGACAGGTTCATCGCTGCGGCGCGTGCCCGGCAGCAGGCGCGCCTCTTCCTGCTGCTCTTGCAGGATACGGGCGACAGGGACACGATACGTGCCAGTTTCGCCCTTGCCTTTGGGGACAAACGTATAATAGGGATCGACATTTGAGCGTCGGAGCACAAGTCGCAGATGGGCCGCCTCGAACCGGCGTGAAATGAAATATGTAAAAACAAGCTGGTTGTAGACGGTGATGCCCCGAGTTTGCAGACGGTCGGCCACGGCGGCCACTTCGGGCGTGACTTCGTAAGGATGCTGGATGTGCGTTATCAGACATATTTCCCTGTAGCCCGGATTTCGCAGAGCGCCGAGCGAGTCGGCCAGAGATTCCGTGATGCGCATGGGCATAGTCACGGGAGTACGCGTGCCGATGCGGATAAGATCGACACTTTTGATAGCAGCCAGCCGGCGAAGTACAAACAGCAACTCACTGTCCTCCAGCGCCATCGGGTCCCCGCCCGTGACCAGGACCTCCCTGACAGCCGGATGCGCCTCGAGCCAGTCGCAGGCTGCTTCGATCGTGGCGCGCGGCGCCAGCGCGCCCGGTGCCATGGCATCTTCGATCTCCCAGTTGCGCTGACAGTAGACGCATATCTGGGGACAGGTGTTGAAGGGTTTCAGTATGGCAATGGCAGGATAACGGCGGGTGATAAGTTCGACAGGAGAAGTGTCCTGCTCGCGCATGAAATCCTGCAATTCCTTACGTTCGTGGCGACTCGCGGACATATTACCGATGTAGTCGGCCGGCGGCAGCACCTGAGCCCGGATAGCCTGATCCCGGCCCGTTTCAGGGTCATCATCCATAAGTGACGCATAATATGGGGTAATGCCGAATGGAAGTGATGACGCGCGGGCTGCTTCGACGTTCTTTCTTTCCCCGGGGCTGAGGCGGACAAGACGGGATAGTGTACCGGCATCCCTTATGATGTGGCTCACCTGCCATCTCCAGTCATTCCAGTCAGCTTCTGTCCCCCCCGTCTCCTTGAGGACGTGGGCGCGCCGGGAAGCCCTGCGGGCGATCGAGTCCTCGCGGAGGCCATCGGGGTGGCGGGCCATGTTGGATTCCACATTGGCCCACAGATCGTCAAGTTCCTCCGAACGGGCCAGCGCCTCAGTGCGGCCGCCGCCCAATCCGAGATGCAGATCGGAATCGATGAGATTCAAATCAACCTTGCCCATCAGACCGCGGAAAAGATGTATCATCTCCGCATAGAATCCCGCTTGCAGATCGGGTCGCGGGCGGGCGCGGGCTACATCCCATATCGCCTGCGCGACACTGAAGTCCGCGAGGTGATCGGAGCGTTCGGTCAGGACTCCCCTCAATGAGCGGGCGCAATCACGCGCCACGATCACTCTGCTGCCTATCGCACTCGTGGACGTCGCTTCGAATTGATATGCGCTTATTGCGGAGTATAGCCTTCTTCGCGTCGACTCCAAATCGGTTTTTGAGCGTATTTTTCGCAAAATCATTCCCGCTTCATGGCGAAAACTCTCCGCGGTATAAGCGGACATGTCAATGGGCGTTATTGTATTCATTGATAATTAGCGACTCCCTCGGATTTAGGGTAAGTCGAACGGCTGTACAAACGATGTGTACCAACTTACACATTTTATTATATGAAAAACTGCGGATATATTCAATTATACGAAATATCAATTGAATTTCCCTATATATGGTTATGGTCTGTCGAGATGTTCTGGCGTAGCATCGGAAAACAAAAAAGACTTTCTGACACGGATTACTCGGATAATACAACATGTTTTCAATAGAGCAGGGATTATCCCCCGGGAAGCTTCAATAACAATGGAAATTACCTACCGCTGCTGGTAGCACAATGAAACGGTAACGTGGAGAAAAGTTAGCATAAAAAGCTTTTGGGAAGAGGTGCGGAGGAACCTTTTTCTCGAAAAAGGTTCCTCCGTAGGGAATTTCATATAATAGTCCGTCGAAAGCTTATTGGCAGTACCCAACAGCGGCACATGCCATACCGGCGAATATCATGACTGCTATATGGGAACCTGGCGCCGGGAGCAAGACAATCCGCTCAGAGATCGTCGTGATCCTGCGCGCCGACGGGAGCTTCGAGCTTTTTACGGATAGTCTCTCTGGTCGCCGACATATACTCGCGTGAGATATAGACCGGAGTGACCCCCTGGAATTCGGGACGGACGTCATTGAGCGTGACACCGACGATGCGGATACCGAGACCTTCCATCAGCTTTTTGGTGCGCATAAGCGCACGCCGTGGCAACCGGCCGAGCTGATATACAAGGATGACGCCGTCGGCCTTTTGTCCGAGCAGCAGCGCGTCTGCGACCGGGAGTACGGGCGGGGCGTCGATGAGGATGACATCGAATCTGTCACGCATTCGATTGATGAGATCGACCATTTTTTTAGAATCCACGACTTCGGCCGGATTGGGAGGCAGAGTGCCGGCAGGGATTATGTAAAGATTATCAAGGCCGCTGAGTTTTTTCGCCATATCCCAGTTGACCGAATTGACATCTTTGTCGATGATTTCCTTGAAGGAGCGGATTAGCCTGTCCTCAGAAATCTCACCAGCGAAAAAATTGGTGAGACCGGGTTTGCGTTTGATCCTGAATACTTTGCACACCGAAGGCCGGCGCAGGTTGCATGAGATGAGCAGTGTCTTCAGTCCGCTCTGTGACATGACGACTGCGAGGTTTGAGACCGTAACGGATTTTCCCTCCTGAGGGCCGGAACTGGTCACGACAAACACCTTTTTGCTGTCTTCGAGCCGGGCAAGCTGGATATTGGTGCGGAGATGGCGGTATGCCTCCGCTTCGGGCGACGCGGGATTGTTGATAGTGGGCAGCGAGTGTTTGTGCGGGTCCTGCGAGTGATCGTCGTGCTTGTGTTTGCCCCAGTGGATGATATTTTTCGCTGTTTCGGAAAAGTGGGGGACAGTGGCAAGGACAGGGACTTCGAGCAGTCGCTCGATGTCGTCGATAGCTCCGATCGACGTGTCGGCAGTCTCCACGAGCGCGGCCATCACGATGCCGATGAGTATGCCCATGAGGGCGCCGATTATGAGATTGAACTGTTTGTTGGGCTTGACCGGCGCTTTCGGGGCGATGGCGGGACTGACTATCGTGACCTCGCTGACGAGTGCCATTTTTTCCTTGATCTGTGTATTTTTCGCCTCTTTGCTCAGCATGTTGTAGAGTTCTTCGTTGACCTTGAGTTCGCGCGTGATGCGTGAATAGTCGATATCCTTGTCAGGGACATCCCTGAGCTTTGCGCTGGCCCGGTACGTGAGCTGTTTTTTGCGGGCTTCGAGGCGCGCGCGTTCGCTTTCGAGATCGAAAAGCCGGTCTTCATACTGTGCACGGATGGAATTGCCGAGGAGTCTTTTCAGCACTTTTTCCTCGGCGCGCAGGTCTTTGACTTCATAATAGCTGTCGGTGTAGATTTCGAGCATGCTGTTGATTTTAGCGCGGACATCGACAAGTTTGTTGTAGTAGGCAGTCACCGACGGCGCGTTCTGGATGGACGAGTCATAGAGTTTTTCAGGATCGCTCGTGGCGCTGGCGATCTGAAGTTTTTCCTGGGCATTGCTGATCTTCCAGTCAATATCGGTGAGCTGTTTGTCGAGGTCTTCGGCTTCGCGGATGCTTTCGATAGCGAAATTGGTTTCCGATTCGATGGGAATAGAGCCCGAGGCTTCGCGAAATTTTCGCAGGCTTTCCTCGGAAACCTTGAGCTGGCTCTGAGCGTTGTCGAGTTGTTCTTCGACAAATTTTTTCGCGTTTTCAATGTTGTGGGATTTGTTGCGGTTGCTGACCTCGCGGTATACTTCGGCGACGGTATTGGCGATTTTTGCCGCCCCCTGGGCAGTATTGTCTACAGCGTCGATGCGTATCATGTTGGTCTGTTCGACACGTTCGACCGTGATTTTGCCGCGAAGGCCTGCCACTATGGTATGAAATTCGGGACTGTCATCCGATAGTCCACTGGGGATCATTCCAAGTTTTCCGGCAGCTTCTCCGAGGACTATCGAGCTCTGCACCGTTTCCACTTCAGTCGCCATCGTCTCGCCCGGGCTCCAGCGCAGCAGGTCGGATATGATGTTCATCACCGACTTGTACTGGTCGATCCTTACGAAGGACGATGCCTTGAAGACTGGCTCCTGCAAGTATGAGAAGCCTGCCGACATACCGATAAAGAGGAGAAATGTTATGAGGATGAACCATTTTCTCTTGTAGAGTATGTGCCAGTATTCGCTGAAGCTCAATTCCTGATGATGCATTTGGTGTGACCCGTTTTCCGTTTCCGCATTTTGCCAGTCAGCATTTTTTGGATAGCAGCGTATCCATTGCGGCATTAATTATCATTATTATAGCAGAAAGTGTCAATTTCATCATTGCCCATGATCTCATGGTCCGCCGCCGTGAGGGTAAAATGCGGAATCATTTACGGACCGACCTTATAGCCGCGATGGGCAGTTTCCCCGCCGTTTTAAGTATCGCGCCGAGGCCCTCGATCTGGGCGAGTTGAAACATGATGCCATGCAGCAATCCATCTTCGCCGGGCATCGACATGGCCGCGCGGGCATCGCCGGCGCCACGCAGCCGGAATGTCTCGCAGGGAGCCATGCGGGCAAATACGGTAGCGAGCGGTTTTCGCACTCCTGCCGCGATGGCCGCTGCTTCGAGTTCGCGGCGCACGGCGCTTGTGGCTCTGGCATGATAGTACAGATCAGCGAAGTGCTTGAGGCTTGCGAAACGCTCCTTGACTGCATGGCAGGCCATGAAGAGAAATTCATCACTGTCTGAAAGTTTTTTTGAGCCGGCCGGCAGATAGCCGCGCTCGACCGCACGGCCCGCCACTCCGCGCGTATCCGCCATGTATGCTTCCCTGTGTATCGGATGATCCGTGCGAAACAGTTTTGTATGCACCTCGACAATGACGTCGAATTCCTTTTTTGCAGCATATACGACATGGTGCGAGGTCTCGGACACATGCCTGTAGTGAAGTCTTGTGAGGATTGCACCAATCTGGCGAAGGTGTGAGCGATCCACAAGCAGGTCGATGTCGGACATGCCGCGCGCACCCGGATGATCATAGCACCAGTAGAGCAGAGACGCGCCCTTGAGCAGTATCACGGGAAATCCCGATCGGTCGCACATCGAGGAAAGTTCGGCAATTTCTCTCATGTATACGATGTTGCGCGCTGTTGTCCTGAGAAAGTTGCGTTTTGACACCTCGGCAAAAAGACTCGGTGCGCCACCGGGCATGCCAGCTTGTCTAAACAGCAGATACGCAAGTCCGCCCGCTCCATCTGCAGCAAGTCTCATCCATGCTCCGTGGCAATAGTCTCGCGCTACAGCCGCTCCCGCATTCTGCGTTTCCACCGAGTCGAGCATGTCGAATACAAGATGCTCTGATTCTGTCTTGATGCTTCGATCCAGTTTTTTCAATTACCGTACGGATACCTTTGCGTGATTTTACCGGAACTATCTTACAACAGTGAACTTTCCGTTGAACTCTGCGCCAGAGTTGACCCCCAATGTGGAAAGTTTGTAGAAATACACACCGGACGCAAGATAGTCCGATATGCACAGGATGTCAGTCTGCGAGCTATCCGGAGAGATGTTCATGATGTCAGCGACAGCCGTCCGGGTCAGCACCTGCCTGCCGCGCAGATCGTAGACGGACAGAAACACCGGCGTCGTCACTGTCAGGTCTCCCGCGAAACATAGCTGCCGTGCCCCGTCGCGCACCCAGGGGTTCGGATATGTGTGAACATTTGAAATCGCGAAACCGGGCGCAGCAAACGCGATCCTGAACGCCGCACCATACTGCGTATCCGAAACCGATACCGTTATGTCATAGCTGGCGGCGGTGACTGCGGTAAGGGTGAATGTGGCTGCTCCCTGACTGTCTGCGAGGGCCGATCTGACAGCGGGTAGCAGGTCGCCGGTGGCAGCCAGCCTGCGTTCGGCAGACGCGACGGGACTGATGTCGAGCCGCACTGTCGCGCCAGGCAGTGGATTGCCATAGCGGTCATAGGCGTAAACGGTGATTTTTACTGCGTTGCGCCCATCGGCTTTTGTGCCCGCGAGCGCCGTGTCGGTATATGTGAGAAGAGTCCTGCCGGTATTGTCCTTCATTACCATCACGGGACTGTGCGACGAGTCGTCGGAAAATGACGGAGTGACCGTTATATCATCTTCTCCAGCCGCAAGAACGTCCTGCCGGTCAAGCACCGCGGAAAATGAAAACACGGCCGGTACAGCGGCCGGAACGCTCGAATCCTGTGGCGTAACCGTGGCGGTCACGGTGTATTCTCCGGGTCTGATGCCGAGTGTGAAGCTTGCCGTAGCGATACCGTCGATACCAGTGGTAGTCGATGACGGAGCAGCCACAGCCCCCGCGCCAGCAGGTTCACTGGTTACAGAAAACGAAACCCGCGCGCCAAATACGGGATAACCGTCCGGCGTGACGACCCTCAGTGCAAGCGGCTCTGCTGTCGCGCCGACGTAAGCGGCGCCGGTCGCTGCCCCCGTGACTTCGAGGATCGTGTCAGTGACCATTATGACAGTCGCGGTTCCGGTGGCCTGGATGCCGGTATCGGGGTCGGTTGCGACAATGGTGAAGGTATTGACACCTTGCGTGAGCGGAAATAACCTGTCGAAATACCCTGATTCGGTTTCGGTCGTGATGCCTTCACCGTTGATCGTGAGAGTGTAAGTTGGGCGTGCGTATCCGCGTACGGCAATCTGGCTGTCGAGCACCCTTATTCCGTTTACCGGCCATTCGACAGCGAGTGACTGTGTGCTATCGCCGGCGGCAGTGATGGAAACGATGACGGAATTGCTGTCTGAGTTGGCGGCGCCGTCGCGCGCCCTGACTGCGAAATAATAGCGCCGCCAGCCCCCGAGACCGGTGACCGTACATGATGAGACATCGGCCAATGAGGCATAAGGTGCCCCCGACAGGACTGAGTCAGAAGACTGCGATACATAAACATCATAGGTGATGGCAGGCGAAGAAGCGTCTGTAGCGGGCGACCAGCTCAGGATGACAGTCCCGGGTGACTCGCCCCTTGTGACCGCTGACAGCCCTGCAAAATCGGGCG
The DNA here is from genome assembly GCA_964595945.1 of uncultured bacterium. GTDB lineage: Bacteria > UBP15 > UBA6099 > UBA6099 > JAJRTR01 > CAZQSL01. The sequence continues at coordinate 872 of CAZQSL010000016.1, read as the reverse complement.
GAGTCGTGTCGGGGGCAGTGAATGTCAATGCAACAGTGTTGGTATCGATATTACCGGCTGTGTCGGCGGCGCGTACCGCTACCTGATACGAGCGGCCGTCGGCATAGGAGGCGATCACGGCAGACGTGGCGGCGGTGATTGCCTCGGGGGAGTCATAATCGATCGTTTCTTCTGCCGGAGCCACATATACCCGATAGCTCAGGGCGCTTCCGCTGATGTCGGATGCGGCATTCCATTCGACCGTGAATTCACCGGCTGTCTGCGTGGGCGAAACGGCGGCGGCTCCATCGAAAACCGGCGGCGTGAGATCGTCGCAGTCAAATCTGAGCCAGACAGTGTTGGTGTCGGTATTGCCGGCCGAGTCGCGTGCCCTCACTGAGAAATAGCGCGCTTCGCCCGTGACGCACGATGGAATACCGTATTCCGTGCTGCCAGTGACAGTGGCGGCCGGGGCGTCGAATGTCTGTTGCGACTCAGTTGACGCCTGATAGATCAGGTAAGTGACAGGCATACTGGTGTCAGACGCTGCATCCCACGAAATCAGTCCCGTGTGGCTGCCAGCATCAACAGCCTCCGAAATGCCTCCGAAAACGGGCGGCTGAGTATCGATCATTACCGAGAGTTCGCGCTGTGCGGAATTCCCGTTTACGTCATGGGCAGTCACTCTAACGGTCCATGTGCCCTGTGCCGTGTCGGGGTCAAGTTGCCATTCGGCAACTGTGGTATCGACGGGTTCCGATCCGTAAACATCGGCGACGGTGATCCATTGCGCGGGATTGGCGCCCTGCCCGGCCTCGACAACATATCGCATCATGCCCGGATCGGTCACGGTGCCTCTGAATACCGCTTTGCCGCCTCCCGCCACGCTGCCG
>CAZQSL010000015.1:0-42431 GCA_964595945.1 uncultured bacterium | reverse complement strand
TTAATAGATGCTCTATTGTGCGCTATCGTCCTGTATGCGTCCGTGAACGGTTACAATAAATTCAAAACTCGTCGAAGAAATCGATTATCTGAAGGTCGAAAATCAAATCCTACGCTCGAAGCTCGGGCGGCGGGTCACTCTCACTCCAGAGGAGCGCGTGCGGCTCTTAAAGTTCGGTGCGCCACTCGGCGAGCGAATCAAAAACCTAATCAGCGTAGTGACTTACAGGACGTTTCGCAACTGGGTCGCAGGCAAAAGTTTCGCGCATACACAATCGCTGTGGAAGGCCAGCGCTCAGCAAAGTGATAGTCGAAATCATCCTGCGAATGGCGAAAGAGAACAACTGGGGGTACAAGCGAATTGTCGGTGAATTGAAAAAGCTGTCGATCAGGGTTTCAAGGTCGTCGATCCAGAATATCCTGCACGAAAACCAGTTCGAGCCGACGCCCCTGCGGCTTGATCCCACATGGAAAAAGTTCATCGAGATGCATATGAATACCCTGATTGCATGCGACTTTTTTACAAAACCAATGTGGACGTTGCGCGGCAGGGTGGATATTTATGTGTTGTTCTTCATCGAACTTGGTAGCTGCCGAGTACACATCGCCGGGATGTCGCCACATCCGAATCAATGCTGGGTCGAGCAGCGAACGGTTGAGACGATCAGCAAGATGCATGAATCGGGGTTTTATCCCAAATATCTTATCCGAGATCGGGATGGAAAGTATTCAAAACGGATGGATATGGCCCTCGAATCACTTGGCGTGAAAACCGTAAAAACGCCTCCGCGGTCGCCGGTATGTAATGTTTTTCGGAACGCTTTGTGTGGTCAATAAAACACGAATGTTTGAATTATTTAACTGTTTTCGGGCGCGACCATTTGAAACATCTGGTATCTTCCTATGCCGACTATTACAACACTTTGCGTCCTCATCAAGGAATAGGTAACGTGCCGATTGGCAGCCCCTCGGGAGGGGATAGTGGTGTACATTCGGATGTAGCCCGGGACAACGAAAGCAGCATAATATCGAGTTCCGACATCGGGAGCATCAGCATACTTGGCGGGCTGCACCATCACTACTACCGCAAAGCCGCCTGAAACGAAATAGCCACATATGGGGCATTCTCTGGACATTCTTTGACGCTTATTCAGTTTCAAAGATCAGTTTCATATTGCGCGAGATTCTATTTCTCATCCCCACTCGAAACGTTTTATCTGTTTCTTACATTGTTTCCTTATTTAGCCGCTGAATTATATCCCATTTTCAGACTTTTTTAACTACCCAAAATGTGATATAGTTCATTCATAATCATAATTCCTCAGGTGCGCTCAATATTTGGCCCCCGCAGCCTTTCTGACGGCTATCTGGCGAAAACCAACGCCGCCGTCTCCGAAAAGCTCGCTCCCGCATACAACGGACTTCGCGAAGAAATTAGAAGAAAATCCTGCATCAACATTGACGAAACCGGGCACAAAGACCGTAAAGAAAAACATTGGACATGGGCCTTTCGCACAGCCGACTTCGCACTGTCCCACATCGACAAATCACGCGACGCCCAATACGACGGTACAATCGGCAACGACTACTGGGGCGCATACAAAAAAAACATCCGCGAAAACGGAGCGAATATCAATCGTGAAGAATTACTCGAAGCCTGTTTCAGAAGGTAGTTCTCGTGTCAGCGGTATGCTTATATTATCAAACGGTAATTGGTCTCGTCAATCACAGCAATATCTGGTTCGGCAGCAGCCTGAGGTGATGGTGTACCTTTCACATAATATACAACCGTTCCCTCACACATGATGTGATCGAGTGGAGGACTGATTAGTACTCCAGGGGGAGTACAGCGTCTGTCTCTGAGCGTTTTCACGAATTGCGTGATATTTATTATACCAGATGGCATGGTTAGCGGTGGCACGCTGGGATGATCGGATCGAACGTATTGAAAAATGGCAAAAGCCGTGCCATTATGTTCGGCGCGAATATACTTGCATGTTTCTTCATAAGTCTTTCCCGTCATGGTATCAGTAACTGTTTCGGCCATTATTCTTGTCGGTGATTGATCATCGATGAAACGATCGATGAGTTCGGGCAGGGAAGGAGTTGATAGAGTCTGAGATGATAACAGACGTGTTATCCTGTCGATGCAAATGATTTCATTCACTTTGAGAATACGGAGAACCGGAATCAGCTTTTCGCTGAAAACCTCGACGCATATCGCTGCTTCGGGTGCCATTTTTTTAACTATCTCAGCGGTTTTGACTGAAAGTGAATCGACTGTATTTCTCGAAAAGCCGTGATTACTTTCATCTGCAAGGACAAAAACCAGAGCAGTTCGGGCGATCCCGGCTGCCGCAAGAGTGTTTTCACAGGTCTGATCACCGCATATATATGAGACATTGGGTTGTAGGGCAGATATATTGCAGATATCTTCCGGGAGGCGGGAGACAATCGTAACATGAGCATCGGAGGAATTCGCCGTAAGGCTATCGACAAAATCAGGAGTATTCTGCTTCCAGCCACAGATCAGTATTGAGTATTGTTGTTTGTTTTCAGCCATATATGCCTCCAGAAGATCATCTCATAATGATGCGAAAAATAATGATTGATGTCAGCAGAGTCACAACAGCGACAGTTGACACCCAGATGATTGCCATCATGCAAGTCTCCGAAATGGTGCAACATAGTACGATTATTTTCCCAGATATGTGCAAGCTTTCGGGACAGGCCGTGAATAGAGTATGCCGAAAGTTTTATTGTCGAAAGCGCCAGCCAGATCAATGGCACTGAGAATAGCCTTGATCTGTCCTTCTCCAACAATCATGCTGCACATTTCGCGAGCTTGAGATATCTGGGCGAACGGGGAGTCGGAAGGCCTGAAGTGTTTGAGACGGCTTATGGTCGCTCCGGCAGCCCCAGCGTTCATTGCCGCCTTGACGAGTTCGTCTCCACGGCCTTCATTGCAAATCAGGGTTATTCCCATAAGCGATGAGAGGTATTTTCTTCTGTTTTTTTCGTCTTCCAATCCTCCAGTTCTTTCGCGCCAACTGGTGTCGCCCCTGATTTCGTCGATTGCGTTGATTATCTGTTCAATGCTGGCAGCATGTTTTGACATTCCTCTGTGTATCTTCGAGTTGACTATGCCGCTTTTGATGGGATATGTATAGATAAAACCTTTGCCCGGCTGGTCAAGTTTTCCGGCATCTACCATCATATTCATAACGGCATCGGCGTCGTGGGGGCTTGCCATCACTGAAATGACTTCCTTTTCAGCGGGGATTGTGATACGAAGCAGCCCGAGCTTGTCGCGTACTCCGGTACCGATGCCGAATGTTATGGCTGGCACGCATACTCCCGTATCAAGTGCAACCCTTGCAACCGTGTCGCCTTGCCCTCTTTGAACTATACAGCATATCCCCGTGAACTCATTGAGATGGGCCGCGCCAATTACATTCGTACCACTGTCAGAGGGCATGCAAAGCTCGTGGGCTTTAATGATGGATACTGGTTCGCTCGAGATGGACCCTCGTCCGGGGATGGATATTGATCCTGCAGAGATAAGCATTTCAACTGCTGTCTGCTCAGTCTTTTCTGTGACAATGATGCTAAGTATCTCAATCGGGTCTTCGGCGATAGCGGCAGATGATGACAAAAGGCTTTTTTTGTCGAACAGAGAGATCGCTCTCCCTGCCGCGATATGGCCACATGATATCCCTGCTCCGGAGAGCTGTCTGATAATGTTATCGCATGCTCCCCTGTGCACAGCGGCAGTGATGAGATATCCGGATGTCTGAGTGTTCATGCGGCACCTCCCACCTGTTTTGCGGAGTCCGTATCTTTCAGGGCAGCCTTCCGTTTTCGAGTCACTGTAAGTCCTACTCCGAGTACAGCAAGGATCGGACACACCGATGCCATGGTGAGTATGCCGAAACCTTCGACGACACCGACCTGACCGCCAATACCCAATCCCATCGCGAGTACGAGAGGCACCGTTATAGGGCCTGTTGTCACTCCGGCGCTGTCCCACCCAATGTTGACAAATTCTTCGGTGGATATTTTCGTTATAAACATCAAAAGGAGATAGGGGGGGACAAATAGCCACAAGAGAGGGATGCCCCAGATGATTTTTGCCACTCCTATGGCAATGCCAACTCCTACTCCGATTGCGACTGTCTGCATAAGCAGATTCTTTTTAAAGGCGCCGACAGTCAGTTCTTCGACAGTACGGCCAAGCGCGTTCAGAGCGGGCTCGGCCAGTGTCGCACCGTATCCGAGTATAAAGGCGAACAGCAGGACGACAAATATTCCCGTGAAGCTGCCGGCAGCTCCGAAAAGCGGGCCGCGCGTCGGCGTATAATTATATTGGCCTGTCTCCCTGTTGAACTGTTTTTCATAGTATGGCAGTTTTTCATAACCACTTCTGCCTTTTGAAAAGAAGAAACTCTCCTTCTTCCCATCGTGCGAAATGGCGGTATTTACCACTGAGGGATCGAATGAATTGATAGTGCTTTTCTGATCCACCAGTTCAATTGACTTGAATGCAGACGGAACCTTGCCGCCCACCTGATTGCCGAGTTTCGACAGCCCGAGTTCGATCCCGATGTTGAAGAGCATCATGCCGAATACCGCGAAAGTGAGTCCGAGGAAAATTTCATCTGCTCTCGGAAGTTTATCGCGCAGCAGCACAGTGAGTACAATGAGGAAAAAAATGGAAAGCGGGATGATCGCCTGAGCGGCGGCGCGGGCATTTCTGATGAGAAGGTCCCCTGGATTCACTGCATTCTGTGACGCTGATGAATATTTAGCTACGGCATCGAGCGCCGATTCTTTGTCTCCGAAAACCGTCAGCTGCTGCTCCGCCGTGCCTTTCAGCGCAGCCCATTTTTCGATCCCATTTGCATCCTGCCCGAATACTCTCTGAGCGAGTTTGCTATCGTTTTTCGCATCTGCCAGGTATTTCATCATCTTGTGTTTATCGTTATCGAACAGTTTCAGTTGGTTAGCTGGCGAAGCGTTCTGGAAAGCATAACCAATCATCTGATCGCGGTCCGTGAATAATCCTACGGCTTTCCCGGCATTAGCTGGCTTGAAGAAATCGCTTTCTTTCATGGGCTCCGGTACGCTCCCGAGGAAAACGACACCGAGTGACAGTACGGCGATGATTGGAAACAGGGATGCAAGCGTCACGACTCCAAATCCCGACGCCCCGGAACTGCCGGACCCCACTACGCGGCAGATGCCTATGCCGAGAGCGAGGACGAGCGGCACCGTTACAGGCCCTGTCGTGACTCCTCCGCAGTCCCAGGCAAGTCCGGTGACATTGATCATATTGCTGTCGAAATATGCCCAGGTGGAAAAAGCAAGCAGTATGCCAACCAAAATGTATATATATGGTTTGAGAGAGATGTTGTACAGAAATCTTATCATGCCGAATACAACGGCCATCCCCACTCCTATCCCGACTGCGTTTACGAGCATGGCAGACTGCTTGTTGAGCAGCAGAAACAGCAATGGAGCATCCCAGGCTTTAACGGTCGATCCAGCAGCCTTGAGGACACTAATGGCGGGCTCGGCAAATGTTGCGCCCATGCCAAGTATGAATGAAAAAATCAATATAACCGGCAATTTTGCTTTCTGTGGCAGTTTCAGTCCGATGATCTCACCCAATGGCATGAGTCCCAGCATCAGGCCTTCCGTAAAAAATGCAAGGCCCGCTATTACAAGTGAGAGACCGACAGCTATCAGTGCTGATTCAGCAATCGGTATCCCAAGTATCAATGTCTGGAACAAGACCAGATATATTATGATGAGAGCTACGGATTTGATCTGTTCAAGCAACTTTTCTTTCGCATAAGGCAACAACATTGTCATAGCCTGTTTGAAGCCTATCTTGATGCGCCCGCCTGCCTGTTGCTGATTGGCCATAATACCTCCGTTGTGTTCGGAAACAAGCACTCACCTGACCATAAGCCGATCAGTGCAAAATCCGCCGTATATTCCGAATCACCTGATAACCGTGTACCGGGTTGCTCGGTTATAAGTTTCCGAGCACATTTTGAGAAATATGCTATTCTCTTTATAGTTTATTGAAGTAGAGGATATTTGTAAGTCAAATAATTACCAATAAAGATGTAGGAATAATATCCTTGATATGTCACATACTATCACATAAAATTGTAGACTATTATCCACATGCCGTTGCCCGGGTTATGTTGGAATATTACTCGAATTTATCAATCAGCCCAAGCCTGAGAGCGAATCTCATCAGTTCGGAATTGTTTGAAACCCCAAGTTTTTCCATGATTCTCGACTTATATGTAGCAACAGAGCTGGTACTGATGCACAAGTCATTGGCGATCCTGGTGCTGCTGTATCCCTGAGCAAGTTTATTGAATATCTGAAGTTCCCTGTCGGACAGCGTAGAGACCATGTTCGAGGGGATAACCCCCGTTTTTTTAAGAGCAATCTGTTTCAGTATAGATTCCGTGACACAAATCTCTCCAGCGGCAACTCGACGGATCATGGTGGGAAGTTCCTCTGGCGATATCCTTTTTACAAGAAACCCTTTAGCCCCTGCCGTAAGCACACGGGAAGCATAGTCATCATTTTCATACATGGTAAGTATTATGATTTTGACAGAGGCCGTTGCAGCGACAATTTGTTTGGTCACTTCGAGGCCATCGATATCCGGTATGCTGAGATCAAGCAGTAAAACATCAGGATTCAGCGTGCGGCACAAGGAGACAGCTTCCCTGCCACTCCCGGTCTCGCCGATCACAATGAAATCGGACTGAGCCTTCAGGAGCGCACATATACCGCCTCTAACGAGTGTATGGTCATCTGCCACGATCAATTTGATCAAAGTCAACCCTCCACATATTCGGCATTGCCGACGGTGAATGTAATTGTTACTCCATTACCGGGCCTCGTGTCAATGCCGAGCGTCCCGCCCACCTGCTTGGCTCGCTGTTTCATTCCGTTTAATCCGAGCCTGTTTCCTGATCCCGGACTGTCGATATCGAATCCGACACCGTTGTCCTTCACCGTCAGGCGGGTTATGAATGGATCGACATACAGAGCCACGGAAATCTCCGTCGCCTCCGAATGACGCAAAGCATTCGTGAGTGCCTCCTGAATAATTCTGTAGACAACTCCGCTCACAACATCGTCCGGTTCGCCGGCAGCTTTTTCCACGTCAAGTACTATGTCCTTGTCGAAAATCTCACAAAATTCCCATATCATCATTTTAATCGCAGGGATCAGTCCGAACTTCCCGATAGTCATAGGCTGGAGTCCCCGGCAAATGACGTGAATGCTTTCCCCAAGCCCTTTTACCATCCCCTCGATAGCTGTCAGCGATTCTGGTGAAACCGTCTCGTTTTGCTTCAGCACTGTGAGATAAAACAATACGGCCGCGATTTGTTGTCCGACTTCGTCGTGCAGCTCGCGTGACAGGCGCGATCGTTCTTCGTCCTGCGACTCAACTATTTTCCTCGACAGATTTTTCGTTCTCTCCTCGCTCGACCTGAGTGCAGATTCCGATTTCATGCGTATTTCTATCTCATGGCGCAGCATCTCGTTTATCCGCCGCAGTTCTTCCGTCCTTTCCGACACTATCAATTCGAGCCCATCGCGATGCTTTCGCAGTTCTTCTTCAAGCATTACGCGATCCGTAATGTCCAGCATCAACCCACTCCAGACAATATCGCCACCTCCAGTCTTCTGGGGACTGAAAATTGCCCTTGTCCACCGGCGATGGCCATTTTCATCGTCCATGGCTACTTCAACGGTACCCCGTTTCATTGACTTGGCAGAAGCATCGAGCGCGATTCTGAAACCTTTGTCTCCAATATCAAAAGGCACAGTGCTTGACACATTGTTATCGTCGAAAGTATCAGTTGCATTGCCCCCTCCCCGGCTCACAAGAGTCACGCGAGCGTCATTGCCATCCTTTCCACGTATCTGAAATATTGCTCCGGGAAGATTTGCAGCTATGGACTTGAGTGCAAGCGTGTCTGAAACTGCTTCGAACCATTCCTTCCAGACGCCCGGAACATCAGGCGGAGAGAAGTCCCCTTCAATCGCTTCTTTCTGGATAAAATCAACAAAACTCACCGCCGGATTGACGAAATAGTGATTCAGCACTCGATTGGCAGCGATGAGAAACCCGAGCAACAATCCTACCGTAATCGCACCGAAAAGCGCCCCGGGTAAAATCTTGCCAAATACATCTTTTTCAGGAATCAGCTTGACCATTAGCCACTCTGAATCATTTATGTCACACGAGATGGCGATGACACTTCCAACCTTATTGTATGTCAAAGGACTGGACGATCTCACAAGAGATAACGCCTGGCTAATATTGCTACCAGTCATAACTCCGCTTATGTCGTTTCCTGCATGGTTTTCATCTGTAGATGCGAGTATCTTTCCTTTTCTGTTGACAATCATAATCTGGGTATTAGCCGTATCGGGATTCTTGACAAACTGGTCAAGAAACTTCAACTTCATTTCGGCAGATACAATCCCGTAATAGTTGTCTCCAATATATATCGGTGAGCCGCTGGTTATCATCAAAGTGTGTCCATCCATGTAAGGTTCGCTCCATACATTGGCGCTACGATAATCTGCGGATTTGCGGCCCCTGGCAGAACGGAAATACTCTTTCATGTCGCGAATCGTTTTCCTGTCTCTGATCATCCTGGCAGTGTCAGCGTCCGCAGCAGGGAAAAGTACACTGACGCCATTTGCAAGATACATTTCGCTCCATTTGAAATCAGGCGGAGCATAGTGATTGAAGCTGTTTATTTCAAACAATCTGACAGCCATGTGCAGAGACCTCATGGTGTCCCTGTCGCACCGATGCAAATTGCCTTCAAAAAATATACTGCCAAATGCTTTGCGGTTTTCGATATCATCGCGAACAAAATCCCCGCCCGTTTCCGTATTCGTCTTGAGAGCAGTCGGCAGCTTTTCAGATGAAATACCACTGCCTGAATAGACTGCGATAAAATTTTCTGCCCACAATTTTGTTTCAAGTATATCTTCAGCGGCATTCATAATCAGATAATCCGCTTCGTTACCGCGCTCTTTGAGGTCATCGATAGCATGCTTGATGACCTGGCCGCGAATATCCGAGTACTGCTTAATCGTCATGGCAATCATTATTGCGGTGAAAAAGCAAAGCGCCGTAATGACGATACGTGAGTAAATCGCGGCAAGTTTAACCGCCAGATTCCTGTTCGATACTGATTGATGTGAATTTATCATGGTGCCACCGTGCACTGTTATTGATACAAATATATACTATCCCTAATCATGAAAGATACAACGCCAGCCATGCAAAAGCTGTTTTTCGATGTGAGATGATTCGTGATCCAAATGCGGCAATCTCTATTTTATTGCCGCATTTGGATTCATAAAGTGAACGTTGCCCCAATTGATACAAAACCACTGTATAGTGGGTGAGAAACGCCTGCCATTCTGAGCGAAGGGTAATACAGTTGCTGTACGAACAACTGAATTTCATGGATACCCTAAAGTCATTTGATGGACAATCGTCAAACGCGCAACTTTCAATGTGATCAAGCCAAGAGTGCGCAACTATGGCGCGAATGTGCCCTGTAGTGTTACAATTTCCTATCCTCCGAGAGATCGGAGGCGGTCGAATGATGATCACTACTGGCGTCGATGATGCGGACTTGTTATTTTAACTTTTTTTTCGGAAATGTGAGAGCGCGCGGCGTGATCGCGGTTATCATTGTAGCGATTGCGGCATTATCGTGCATTGCGCTGCTTGCGGCCGACGATGTGGCCAGTATCCGCCCGAGAGTCATCACAGGAGATACCCGCCAGTCGGGATTACCCTCGACGACTCCAATAGCTCTGCCTAAAACTGTCTCCGAATCACCAGCATATCCTGTGGAGGAACTGCCTGAACAACCACCACAGCCAGAACCCGCCGCCACCGAAGAGCCTGAGGAATCCGCCGACGATGCAACTGTCACTGATGTACAACTGGATCCAGGGATCGACGCCGCGGGAGAAACCGTCCCTGCAGAGATGCCTCTGACATCCGAGGCCCAGTCCATCCAGCCGGCAGCTACCGAAACACCCGCTATCTCCGCGCCACGCGCTCCCCGACAGTACCCGATTTCGGGTGAGGTAGAGATGAAATTCCAGTCGTCGTCATCTTCAGGAGACGAGATCGGCTATCTTTCGCAAAACGGGCTTCTGTACTTCAATGACAAATTCCAGCAAAACACGCGTCTGCGCATCAACCGCATGGTCACCGACGGGATAAAAATTTCGGGTTCGTTCATTGATCTGCCATATCAGGACCCCGATTTTTATCTCACGGCCGAAAGCAGCAGGACACGCGCGTCTCTCGGCACGGTACAGGGAGAATTCCGCGCTGGACCCATGACTGCAATACGCAAACAGATTCAGGGATTCGACATCATCCACAAAACAGGCCCTTTCACTTTCGGAGCCGTTATCTCGCGCGAGAAGAGCAATACCTCAGCCGAGTCATTCAAGGGACGCAATATCCGCGGGCCCTATGCACTTCGCTCGACGTCTGTCCTCGAAGGCAGCGAACGCGTCTCGATCAACGGAGCCGCGATATCCCCATCCGAATACACTATCGACTACTTCCTCGGACAGATCACCTTCGCACGCAATATCGACTTGACTGAAACGGTCGATATCTCCTACGAATCCATCCTCGTCGTGTCCTCCAACACCGGTTCTTTCAACGGAGTATCGGCAAAGTTCTCCCCCAGAGGCGCCAACTATGAACTCGGGGCAGCTTACCTCGAAGAAGGCATGTCACGCACCGGCACCTACATCACGAGCGAAGAATCCGAAACATTTGCCACTCCCGCCACTACTATCAACCTCGCCCACGGTTACATCAAAACACAGAGCGAAACGGTGGCTGTCCTGACCGCATCATCGACCATCTATCTTGGCCGCATCACAGACTACTCAATCGACTACTACTCAGGCGCAGTCACATTCACCTCCGGCTCTGTCATCCCCTCCGGCGCGTCAGTGCGGGTCAATTATTATCACTATAACCGCAAATATCTCCAGCGCATCGAAAACGAAGAAATCCGCGGCAACGGCGAATCCCAGCACACGCTCGTCAACGAACGTATCTACCCTGGCCCCGAAACCGTGTTCCTCTTCATCAACGGAGTACAACACCGCCAACTGTTTCCCGGCGACGACTACGAGATCATCGAATCCTCCAACAGCATTCTTTTCCGCAAACCAGAGGTCACTCCCGACGACAGTTTCAGCCGTCATGTGGAAATCAGTTATGAAATAGTACCTGCGACCAATCCAGGTGAGTCAGGCTCGAAACGCACTGTCAGCGACTATTCCGGAGCCATCAGACTCGGGCGTCTCGCACTTGCCGCCGAACATTCCCAGACTACCGCACGGGCGACTGTCAAAACCGCTCAGGTGCTCGAAGAACGTGTCGCCGTCGTCACCGATCCGGCAAAACGCGACTACCTCCTGCAATTCAATCCCATCTCGGGCACCGAAGAAATATTTTTCAATGACACTATATCCTCCGTTTCCCGCAAATACTCCGGCACCGATTACGTCATAGTCAACGACGCGTCCGCCAACACGACTACCGTTCATTTCAACAGCGACCTGCCGGCAGGCACCATGATCATTGCCAACTACCGCTACGCCCCGGTCGATATTTCCGAGGAGGACAAAACCGGCGCGGCTACCCGCCTCACTGCCGCTTTCAATACCGGCTCACTGGCGCTCAGCGGCGAATTGATCCAGAAAGACCTCTATTTTTCGCCAATGACCTCTTATAATGATCTCGAACTCAGCCGTATCATCATCGCGGCGAAACTCACCCCCTCCGGACGTCCCTATACACTTGCCGCAACGTACCGCGACAGTACGAGCGCTGGCGGATTCGATACGGATGTGGAATTCGACACCAGTGAAATCACATCGACTCTCACGTATGCGCTCGGACGTGGCCGCTCTTTCACATATCAGTTCGGACTCCTCACCACTACCGACAACCGGGCAGAACACCTCACCGACACCGAACGCACTTCGCACACGCTCACGTCCCATATCCCGCTCAACCGCGCCAATACACTGTCAGCCGACACTTCAATCGAAATCCGCGATCTCACAAGCAACACAACAGTTGCCGCCGGTCAGCAAAACACGGATAAATATGGCATTGTACTCAACTACGCCCCCTCGGGCAGCCTCAATCTCAAAGTTTCCGCCGACACCAACGAGGTCGACATCACCCCAGCCACCGGCTCTGCCACAATCACTTCCACCACCGACTCGAATGTCATCGTCCTCTCATGGCTTCCCACAAGAGTCTGGACAGTCAATGTGCGCTCAGACACCCAGGAAATCGAAGACTCCCGTGGACCGGCCTACGCATGGGAACTGCACAAAATTTCCGCAGGCGCGTTCTCGCAGCCCATGGGGCGCTTCAAGACGATCGCTCTTACGTTCGACCGTCAGGACAAGCCCAGCCATTATCAGGATGACACTCGTTCCGATTCCGCAGCTCTGCGCCTTTCATACATCGTATCACCCGACTGGCTGCTCTCTCCCTCATACGCGGTCACGACCGCCGATGTACAGCTCAAGAGCTCGACCTCCAACACCACCGCCGCTATCCGCGCGGATTTTAAAAAGGAATCCGCAAAAGGCTGGAACGGCGCTCTCGAATACGGTAACACACAGGGCGAAACAACCCGCTTCGACTCAAATGCCATACCCACCACAACATGTTCCGAACAAAACAAGGCCGACCTCTATGTCAACTATCTGCGCGACAGGTACAAATCCGCGTCGATACTGTCTTTCATACGCAACCCTGACGGTACGTCCACATCAGACAAAAACATATTCACTTCCACTTTCGACTACTTCAAATCCGAAAAAACCACCCTCGCGATTCTCTTTCGCGCCGACGAAACCCCCGCGTCAAATATCCTCAGGACCACTTATCAGCTTTCGGCGAAACGCGAACTCAACGAGCGTTTCAGGCTATCTCTGACCGTCAAACACGACAGGAATTCCGACACTGAGTCCAAGTCGTATTCAGGCACCCTGTTCAACATGTCACTTACGATGAAGTTTTAATCACATTCACGAAATATTGACACCCGGCCACTATTTTATATATAAATTAGCCACGTAAAACACATTGATATTGCACTGGCGGTATCCCATGTCTTTTTCCGCCACTGCCCGGCAAACAGCGCGATGTTGCTAAAGAGCGAAACATTCTCCAAACCCACCTACTACCTCGAAAGCAGTGAGGAGATCGCGTGCGCTATCTCAGCGATCTCAAAGGCTGAGGAAATCGGCGTAGACACCGAAAGCGACAGTCTCTATGCCTTCAACGAAAGAGTCTGTGCGATTCAGATATCGACGCGTACTGACAATTATGTATTCGACCCCATACTCGAACCTCCGCTTGACGGATTGAAATCGATTTTTTCCGACACGTCTATCCTTAAGGTCTTTCACGGCTCGGATTATGATATCGGGCTGCTCAAGAGAGATTTCGGATTTGCTCCCACCAACATTTTCGACACAATGGTAGCCGCCCAGTTCCTCAATTTTCCCCATATTGGCATGGCCGACCTTGTCGAGCAATGCCACGGATTCCGTCTCCAGAAAAAATACACAAAATGCAACTGGTCCAAAAGGCCTCTGACTCTTGACCAGATGCTGTATCTCTGCCAGGACACGCAATATCTGCTCGAACTCCACGACTGGCTGGCAAAAGCACTCGAAGAAAAAAACCTTGTCGAGGAAGCCGCGATCGAATGCCACAGACTCGAACAGCGCCCCCCTCTCGAACCTGCCTACCGCAACCAGCAGATATGGGACATCAAGGGAATCAATACGGCATCGCGCGAGGACTACCCTTTCATAAATGAGCTGTTTGTCTGGCGCCAAAAAACAGCCGAGCGGCTTAACATTCCTCCTTTCAAAGTACTCGACAATTCCCTGCTGCTGCTGCTCGCAAGAAATCATCCCTTCAATATCCACCAGATGTCACTGGTAAAATCCATCCCTCCGGCAATAATCCAGCGATACGGCGACGGCATCACAAGAGCCATCCGAAAAGGCTCACGCTACCCTTCCGACTGGCAACCGCCCGCCAGAAAAATCCCCGAACACAAACGATCTGTTCACTGGAACGATCAAGAACTCGTCGACCGTCTGCGTAAATGGCGCACGGAGGTTGCCGTGCAGCGTGACATTCATCCTCTCGCAGTCCTGTCCGGCATCGCCATCGAAGAAATCGCACGTCGAAAACCCCGCTCTGCTGCTGAGCTTGCGGTCATTGAAACAGTCGGCTCCAAACGCGCCGCTATCTATGGCGGCGACATCATCGCCATCGTTCAACAGATATGATTTCCTCCGAGAAACTTTTCGTCTGAAAAACTGTTGTTGTTATTGATCCATCTTTGTGGATATATCCGTTCCTTTCATCGCCCGCAGGTATGTATGTGAGAGGGTGAAACCAAATGGCCGTGACATTTATCAAGATTATCATCTGCGTCATCGCTGGAGCTTCGCTCGCGATGCTCGTCCAGTCCTTGCTGCCGGGACGGAAAAGAACTCTCGATTATGCTGGTGTCCCACTCCAGATGATAATTGATTCCATCGTGGATCCCTGCATCATTTTCACGACTGAATATACGACACTGTTTTTCAATCACCCCGCAGAATCGTTTTTCAAAGGCGTCACGCTTGACCAGGCTGCCGTCAGGACCATTTCCGACCACTCGGATACCACACAATTCAGGGAAACTTACCTTAACAGTATTCGTCACGCAATCGACGGACGCACACTGCATTTCGAATGGCACTATACATCACCTGACGACAAATCACTCAGGGAAATGATTGTGGCATTGAAACCCCTCGTCGTCGAGTCCAGACAAATCGTCATAATGACATTCAGGGACATCACGGCCGAGAGGCAGGCAATCCGCGAACTGCACCTCAGTGACAATAAATACCGTTCATTTTTCGAACAGCTCACGCAGCTTGTGGGCGTGATTTCCACCGATGGGATACTGCTCGAAGCCAACAACACCGCGCTTTCCATGACAGGGCGGATACAATCGGAAGAGATCGGCAAACCATTCTGGGAAACAGCATGGTGGACACACGACAACGCGATAGTCGAACAGCTTCGCGACGCGATCAAAAATGCCGCCGCCGGCGATAGTATCAAATATGAAACGGTCCATTACTCTTCCGACGGCGAAAAACACGTGGTGGATTTTTCGCTCGCTCCAGTCAGGGACAGAAACGGTGACATCGCGTTTCTGCTCGCGCAGGGATGGGATATCACACATCTCAAAAAGATCGAAGAACAGTTAAAATACTCCGAACAGAGCTACAGAGAACTCTTCGACGAAAGCCCTGACGCGATATTTGTGCACAATATCTCGCAGCAAGCATGTGAAGACGTCAACCAGAGCGTACTCGACATGTTCGAGGTGACGCGCGAAGAAGCACTGCAAATGGGAGTGAATGACTTCAGCGGCACACACTCTCATTTCACGCAGGAAGATGTCTACCGCATGATGAGCAAGGCAATCTACGAAAAGCCGATGGCATTTGAATGGCACTGCCGCTCGAAATCAGGCAGAGAGTTCTGGACTGAAGTGTATCTGAAGAGCGCGATTATCGGCGGCCGCGAAAAAGTTCTCGCATTCTGCGAGGATATAACCGAGCGCAAGGAAATAGAAGAAGAAATCAAGAATATGAATGAAATCCTCGAAAATAGGGTGCAGGAGCGGACGGCACAACTTGAAATGGCCAATCAGGAGCTTGAAGCCTTCTCGTACTCCGTGTCGCACGACCTTCGCGCCCCCTTGCGGAGTATCGATGGTTTCAGTCAGGCGCTCGTCGAGGACTGCGCCGATTCGCTCGACGCTACTGCAGCGGACTATTTACGACGGATCAGAAATGCCACCATCCGCATGAGCACCCTCATCGACGATCTGCTGCGCCTCTCGCGCATCTCCCGCTCCGGCATGAATCTTGCTCCCCTTGACCTCGCCACTATCGCGGACAGTGTCGTCACAAACATCAGGCAGGATCACCCCGGCCGTGACGTGACCTATACGTCAGACAGTCCCATGCCAGCCAGAGCAGACGCTTCACTCATCAAGATAGCACTGCACAATCTCATCGGCAACGCATGGAAATTCACATCCAAAAACCAGACGGCAGAGGTACAGTTCGGCATCATCGAAACACCCGGCGCATCCCCAGTCTATTTCGTCAGAGACAACGGAGCGGGATTTGACATGGCTTATTACAACAAACTTTTCGGTGCCTTTTCACGGCTCCACGCAGCAAAAGATTTCGACGGCAATGGCATCGGGCTTGCAATCGTGCAACGCATAATCCGGCGTCACGGCGGCAGGATTTGGGCCGAAAGCTCCGTCGGCAACGGCGCCACTTTTTTCTTCACTCTATCCTGATGGAGGCCACACGATGAATAACGGAGTCATACTGCTCGTGGAAGACAATCCGGACGACGAAGCACTCACACTTCGAGCACTGAAAAAGAACAACATTCTCAACACCGTCGTCATCGCGCGTGACGGCGCCGAAGCGCTCGACTACCTGTTCTGCACCGGCAGCTATGAAGGATGCTCCTGCCCTCCACTGCCGGCTGTCGTCATGCTCGATCTAAAACTGCCCAAAATCGACGGGCTCGAAGTACTGCGCCGCATCAGGGAAAACGAGCGCACGAAAACTGTTCCGGTAGTTGTCCTGACATCATCAAGCGAGGAGCAGGACCTGATCAACAGCTACCGGCTCGGAGTCAACAGTTATGTGCGAAAACCGGTGGATTTCGATCAGTTCATCAAGGCAGTGGGGCTACTCGGAATGTTCTGGCTCCTCGTAAACGAAGCGCCCCAGAAAGACATGCTCGGGTGATCAGCCACGCGGATACATAACAGACTGGATCAATTTTCTCAAGCCCGCGCCGGATCGTTGCCCATGATGATATTTGCGAATTGGGATTCCATAAGGCAGTAAGCATTTCCCCGCCTTTACGGACATCACTTCATCGCGACAGCATCACGATAGGCTTCGAGTGCGGCCGGAAACGGTTGAAGCGCCCGCTCGAAAATCCCCAGGCTATAGGCGATAACAAGCCCGTAATTTGAAATCGGCACACCCTGCCTGCGGCATTTCATCATGCGGCTCAGCATCTCACGCCTGTTCCACATGCACGCGCCACAGTGGACAATCATCTTATACGGCGTGAGGTCATCTGGAAAATCATGCCCCTGTACAAAAACAAATTCCACCTTGCCACCTACATATTGCGTGAGCCATCGCGGGATTTTCACGCGACCGATATCATCAGCAATAGGATGGTGCGAACACGACTCGGCAACCAGCACCTTGTCCCCCGTCCTGAGCGAATCGATAGCCATAGTGCCACGCACCATTTCAGTGAGGTCCCCCTTGAATCGCGCAAACAGTATGGAAAAGCTCGTCATAAGGACATCGTCAGGCGTGTCCGCCGCAACCTTCAGGAATGCCTGCGAATCGGTGATGATGATTTTTGGTTTGCCCGCGAGTTTACCGAGCGCGTCGCGGAGTTCGCGCTCCTTGACGACAAGGCAATAGGCATCGTTGTCGAGCAGATCGCGGATCGTCTGCACCTGAGGAAGAATGAGCCGCCCCTTCGGCGCTTCCTTGTCGATTGGCACGACGAGGACAGCCATTTCACCGGGGCCGACGAGGTCGCCAGCGATTGTGGGAGTCATGATGAATTCTTCCGGTGCCGAGTCGAGCAGTGCCTGCCGCAGATCAAGAATGCCCTCGCCTTTCATCGCCGACGCATTGACGGTGCGGATCGATGCGGTGGTGAGTACCGCGATCCTTTCGTTGGCAGGCAGCGCGATGTCGCACTTGTTGAATACTACGATTATGGGAATTTTACGGTCTCGGAGTTCAGCCAGTATAGCGTCTTCATAACCGCCCCACTCGTCGCCTTCAGTGACAAGCACGCCAAGATCGGTACGGTCGAAAACCTGGTGCGTTTTTTCCACACGCATGCCGCCGAGCACGCCTACATCGTCTATGCCTGCCGTGTCAATAAACAACACAGGGCCAAGCGGGAGAAGTTCCATCGGTTTTTCCACCGGATCAGTTGTGGTGCCGGCGAAATCCGATACAATAGAAACCTGCTGGCGCGTAATCGCGTTTAGTATACTCGATTTGCCGACGTTTCGCCGACCAAATATCCCTATGTGTAATCTATATCCCTTGGGTGCCTGTTCCATTGTGAGCCTCACTTGTAAATTGCCATGTCTCCATGCGACATCTCATTTGCCTGCTGAATATTATAATCAATCAGCCCGCTCCTTTGTTGCAAAGCATCGCAGAAAGAGAAAACCGGCGGAATTGCTATGCTTTTCCGCCGGTTTATTTCAATAGTGAAATATCAGTTCGAATGGTCAGTTAATAACAATGCCATAAGGATCGATCTCGTGGAGGATTCTTATCTCTTCCTCAGTGGGTTCGGGCGATGTCGGTACATTGTCAGGGATGATGATTTCAAATTCACTGTTTTCCTGAATCATGTCGACCGTAACGCCCGGATGCACGGTAAGGAGTTTCACGCGCCTGGTTTCATCCTCGAAGCCATAGACGCCAAGCTGCGTGATGATTCTGTAGGGCCCCGTGTTGGGTGGCAGACCGGCTTTTTCGCGAGCGCCAGGACCGGATAGATAGCCGGGGGTCGTCAGGAAGTCGATTTTTTTGCGAAATTTCATCTTGTCCTGTTGCATGATGATGATAGTGCGCGAGCAGAATGAGCCGATGTCGTTTGCGCCGCCACTGCCGGGCAGTCGCACTTTGGGTTTGTCCCAGTTGCCTATGATCGTCGTGTTGAGATTGCAGTATTCGTCGATCATGGCAGCGCCGAGAAATCCATAGTCGATGTAACCAGCGCTGCCTGCTGACATTACATCGTGCATCGACGAGGCCGCAACTGCTCTGTGGAATGTGCGAGAGTCGCCGACCGAAATCGGAATTACCGGCACTTGCGGGCCGATGCCGCCGGCTTCGAATATGACGAGGATATCGGGTGCAAACGTGCGCTGCGCGAGCATCGCCGCGATCATGGGGAGCCCGGTGCCGACGAAAATAGATTTTTTATCTTCAAGCGTTTTTGCCGCGACGGTCGCAAGCAGTTCTTTCGGTGTGTAGTTTGTCGCTGTCATGTCACCCTCCCTTATTGAGCCTGGGGCGTCCAGAGCGGAGCCTGGAGCTGGTCAACCTTTCTGAGATATTCGAGCTTTTCTTCGCCGCCGACAAGCGTGAGGTATTCTCCGAAATCTTTAGTGGCGAAGACGTATTTGTCGAGATACTCGGACACTCCCGCGTCAGTCTTCGAGAACTTGAGCCACTCGGCGATGTGCTCTTCATCGAAATAATATTTGAAAGGCATGTGACAGGGATGCGAACCGAACGGAGTTTCTACAACTGCGTCCACGTGGTAGAAGGGAATATTCGTAAGGTGTGGTTTTTCGCGTATGACTTCCTCATCCACGATTTCTTCGGTGGTAATGATAAGGCGGCGCGCGGCGCGGGCGAGTTCAAAATCCTCGACCATAATGCCATCTATCTGCGCGTTGCCGAACATGTCACAGCGCGAAACGTGGATCACAGCCACATCGGGATAACATGCCGGGAGCAGCGCTATCGGTTTTCCGGTAAACGGGCATTCGACCACTTTGGCCGAAGATTTTTCGAATGTGTCAGTACCGAGCATAACTCGGGCCGGGATGAACGGGATGCCCATCATGCCAGCGAGAAAGCGCCACTGGTATGCTGCATTACTGATTTCAGCGACCACAGTGCACCGGCCTTCCTGCACAGCGCGGCGCGACGATGGCGACAGCCCGCGAAGCTCGTGACCGAATGAATAGGCAGCTTCGACCTTGTCCACACAGCCCGACCCAACGAGTATGTCAAGATCGTGTACGGCCGTTTTTCCAGCCATTGCGAGATTGCGTTTCTTCTGTCTGATGATTTCGTAAACAATCGCCATGGACACGCGCACATGCCCGAATCCGCCTGACGCCATATATGCGCCATCGGTGACAAATTTTTCAACTGCTTCCTTTGCGGTCATGCGCTTGTCGACCATCACTCGCGTCTTGTTTTCGATTATCCACTCACGATTTTCATCCGGATCATGCCACCCAAGCAGCATGCCCTTTCCTTCGTCTATCACATTCATGTCGCTCCCCCTTGAAGTGTCCATCAGTACGGAACTGGCGGTAGTCTACACCCTGGTGGTGACTATTATACCAGCCTACATATCATTTGCAAACATTTTTTGAATTTCGAAATTACTTACTTCATGCCGAGTATCTCACGAGCTTCATCGGGAGTAGCGATCTCGCGGTCAAGTTCCTTTGCGATACGCACAAGGCGTTCGACGAGCTGTACATTGGTTGCGAGTTGGCCTTTGCGATAAAAGACATTGTCTTCGAGCCCGACTCGCGCGTTGCCGCCACAGAGCGTTGACATCGTCATGAGTGGAAGTTGCGCCCTTCCGATACCGGATACGTTAAAAATCGCTCCATCGGGCAGATGGTCGATCATTGTTATGAGGTTTTTCGGAGTGCCGGAAAAACCGCCCATGCCACCCACGTTCATCACGAAGTTTATATAATATGGTTTTTTGAGCAGTCCCTTTTTTATCAGATTTTCGACCTCTCCGAACATCGTGGGGCTATAGACTTCCATTTCCGGTTTGATGTCGCGTTCGATCATGGCCTTTGCGAACGCTTCGATTTCCGAGCGCAGATTCATGAAAAGCGTTTCCTGCGGATTGTCTTTCGTGCCGGTGAAAAACACGAGCGAACCCATGTTCAGCGATGCCATTTCGGGATTTGCGTCAAGCGATGAAATGCGTTGCGCAATAGGTATGCCTGGGCCGCCAGTGGTATTCTGTACAACCACCGGGCACAGTGCGCGAATGCCTTCGTTCATCTCGCCGAAGATCGCGGGATCGCCCACGCCTTTCCCCGCTTTATCGCGCGCGTGCAGATGCACGATTGCAGCGCCGGCCTCGTAGCATGCCACAGCGTCTTTAATTATTTCGTCCGGCTGTTCGGGCAGCGCCGGATTGGCTTCCTTACCGTGAATCCCGCCCGTGAGAGCAACTGTGATTATCATTTTTTTCATATTTCACACTCCGCCTTCTGGAAGTATTTTTGTCGGATATCACGCCATTTCCTTTTTCACTCTGCCCCAGCGCACAAGTGCGCTCGCCGCCGCGACCCACTGCGCGACATCAGGCATCACGGGGACTCCGGCCTTCTGGAGTTCACGCGTCATCTTTTCCGTGTACGGCCCACCCACCGCGCACGCGACTATAGGCTTCTTATATTCATTCATAATCGCAACCAGCCGTTCGGTGATACTCTCGTCGAGTGTGGTGTTCTGGAATACAAAATAAGGCATAACGATGTCGATGTTCGGATCATCCATAAAAGTGCGGATAACGAAATCATAGTCTGCCGCCGATGCCGAACCCGTCACATCGACAGGATTTTCCACGATGTAAAAATAGCTGAAGTGCTCGCGCATCTTTTCGACTGACGCGCGTTCGATCCTTACGAGGTCGAGTCCCTTGGTGCCGAAATGATCGATTGCGTTGACCATCGGCCCTGCACCGTTCGACATCATGCCAACACGATTGCCACCCGCCGCCGGCTGAAGCGCAAGTGCTTCACACGCTGCGAACAACTCGTGAAAACTGTCAACATCAATGACGCCTGACTGTTTAAACGCGCCTTCGTAAACCTCATAACTGCCGCCGTATGCCCCGGTATGCGACACCGATGCCTGCGCTGCGCGCGCCGTGCGGCCAGTCTTGAAAGCCACAACCGGCTTGCCATATTTTTTAATCGCATTTTTCGCGGATGTGACAACCTTGCGGCCCATCGAAAGCCCTTCGATGTAGCTCCCAACAACCTTTGTGGAGTCATTACCGGCGAGGTAGTCGATCAGATCGCCTTCGTCCACATCGACACGATTGCCATAGCTGACCATTTTGTTCATGCCGATAGTCGCTGATTTTTCAAGGAAGGCACAGCCCCATGTCCCGCTCTGAGTGATAAAGCTCAGAGGGCCAAAGGGCGGCCTGAAAAGTCTGTCCTGATGATGGAAAAACGAGTCGAAGCGGCTCGCGCCATCGAACATCCCGATGCAGTTCGGGCCGATCACCCGGATATCGAGTTCGCGCGCTATGGCCACCATGTCTTTTTCAAGCTGCTCCCTGTCGCCGCCGAGTTCCTTGCCGCCGCCGGAAACGATGAGTAGATTTCGTATGCCTTTCGCAGCCATCTGCCGCAGCAGCGACGGGCCTTCCGCAAGGTCGACGACCATTATCGCGAGTTCGGGCGCTTCAGGCAGTGCGTCAAGTGACGGGTAGCACTTCACCCCAAGTATTTCTTCTCTCGCGGGATTGACCGGAAAAACTTTGCCCTTGTAATTGTAATTGACGAGCGAGTCGACAATGACATTGCCAACCTTGCCCTTGCCTGCCGAGGCGCCGATCACTGCCACGCTCGCCGGGGTAAAAAATCTGTCGAGAAAATGCGTGCGCGGCTCTTCGCATACGAACGGATCACTTTTGATTTCTTTCGCGAGCGTGATCTTTGCATCGACCACGACACAGCTCTCCGGGCCTGCGATGATTGGATTGAAGTCGGCTGAATCAATCCACGAAGCCGCCGCGCACCCGAGTTCCGCAATCGCCATAATGGTTTCCGTGAGTTTCTTTTTGTCAACAGATTTCGCGCCCCTGAATCCGTCGAGCAGCGCGGCACCCTTGAGTTCCGAAAGCATTTCCGTGATATCACCCGCCGTCACGGGCAGCATTCTGAACGATACATCGCGAAGGAGATCGGTCATCACGCCGCCGAGTCCGACCATCAGCACAGGGCCGAAATGCGGGTCATCCTGTAGTCCGGCAATAATTTCGACACCCGGTGCGGCCATCGTTTCCACGAGGATTCCACTGCACGCGATTTCCGGCTGTGCGGCAGCCGCGGCCTTCATTGTTTCGAACGCTGCGATCAGATCAGATTCATTTTGAATATTGACCTTTACACCACCGGCTTCCGTTTTATGCAGCAGCCTGTCGGACGCCATCTTGATGACAACCGGCCATCCATTTGCATTCGCGAACGCCACGGCCTCACCGGCATCCTGAGTCACAATGCCAGTCGGCACATTAACCCCAGCCTCCGCGAGCCAGCCTTTGACGACGGGTTCTGGAAAAACAATACCACCGGCGTTTTTGATGGTCGCGAATTCCGATGTAATTTTCGATGTGATTTTTTCCATGTCTCTCTCCGTTATTCTATTGGGCTGCCGCGATGCAGTTGCGGATATAGCCGGCATCGGCTGGCGGGACGAATACACATACGATCAGCATTGGCTCATCGCTTGTATTCATCGTTTTGTGCTCGACACCTGGAGGTGCGTAGACCGCGACGCCGGGTTTGAGTTCGTATTCCACACCGTCGAGCCATGTTTTCCCGCTGCCGGAAGTAAACACCATGAGTTCGCCAGAAGAATCGTGCTTGTGAAAATCCGTGCAACCCCCGTTGGGTGCGAGGGTAGAGTAAAGCAGTGTAAAGTCCTTAACGTCATCATGCGTCTCAGGCGACATGATCACTTTCAGTTCACGCTCAAACGGTTTTGGGACCTTCGAGCCTTTCACGCTGCTGCCATCAATGTATGCCATGCGAGTTCTCCCATTTGATTTTTACATCTCTTCCATCGTTATGCCCATGATGCCGCAGAGTGCTTCGATTCGCGCAATATCCCTGTCAAGGTCTTTTGTAGGCAGGAATGTGAAGTGGTTGCCGATAGCGCCATATTCGAGGAAAGCTTCGGGATTTTCAAGTTCGACATTAAGACACAGGCGGCCCGGCATGGATGTCGTATCGGAGCTTGCGAATTTGCCAGTTGCGACGATCATGCGATCAAGGTTGCGCCCCGCGATGCGTGCTACGATTGCGTTAGCGCGCGAAATTTTCGGGAAGCAGACACCGAGCGTGCCGACCTTGTAAAGACTCATGAGCGTGCCCTGTTCGACAAAAACATCAGCTGGCGAAGAAGCAAGCTCACCCGGCCCGCTACAAGTGCCTGCCTTGAGGATTCCGCTTTTCACATCGACCATCCACGGGTCGGCCATACAGGGGACCACTCCGACGAGATGTCTGAATATCATCTGCTGCGCACACTGAATTACATCGCTTTCACAACCTATGACAAGAGACGAAGTCGCGTGCCCCTTGAGACATCCGCTTGCGCCGCAATATCCAAGCACGCCGGTATAGGCTTCCGGATCGGGGCCGCCGTAACAGTTGATAGCCGCGCCGGTAAGTTTGTATGTTTTCTGGATTTTTTCGAGAGCGAGAGACACGCGGGCTGACTCGAGGATCGCCGCGTCTGCCGTGCCACCTGTCTGGACTTTCGCGCCGGTGGCTCCAAGCGTTTTGACGAACTCCGCCGCTTCGGTATCGGTGACTTCCTTAGTCGCACGCACAAGCAGTGACATGTCGATTTCCACATAAGACGGTCCGAGACGGCTTGTCATGGTGTCTGGATGCCAGTTGCTCGCTGGCATTACATCATAGTAGCAACCACCGATAAGTCCGATTTTTTCGCGTTTCATCGCGAACACCGTATGAGCTACGCGGGCAAAACGATCGAGGCGTTCGGCAACTTCTTCCTCCTCAGGAGAACCCCATATAACGGAAACATTCATGTTCGGATTTTCATCGGCTTCATCCCTGAGATAGCCGATGCCAGACCCTGCGGAAGCCATGCTCCACCACGGAGTACCTGGGAAAAACCATACGCCGACCGGACCTTCGAACCGACCGATAACCGCTGTCTGACGCGCCGATGTACCCGTGAATGTCACACCGAGAAAACCGGCATACTGGCCTTTGCACGATCGTGCGTTTTCAGAAATCACGTCAGGATCGATGTCCGGACCGAATTCGGTAACGTCCCATCCCATGCTGCCAATTGTCGACTTGACGCTTTCGACGAATTCTGGAAGTCCTGGCACGGCAGCGAGCTTTCGCACGTCGAGTATGTATTGCACCGCAATTTTCGGTTTGCTGGATACCATTGGCAGACCTTCGTTCATGTTTACACCTCCGTTGTGGGTATGTTAGTTTATGTCTTGCGTTTTTTTGCCACAATCGCAAACTCACAGCTATCTTCGTTCAACTCGCTACCGGCAACATCGCCATAGATGCCATCAATTTCAAATCCGGCAGATTCGAATTCACCTGCGATTCCCGATGGTTCATAATACTGAAGCCAGTTGTAAAATACTCTTGTTCTTTCTTTTTCAATAATTGTATATTTATCGAGTATCACTTTCTCCTGATCATATTTAAACACATTGCATATGCCGAAGTATTCACCGGAAGACCAAAACGAATCCATGAAATTACTTCCAAAACTTGCGCTCTCCTCCCGCTGACAGAAAGCATTCATCGTATATGCGTCCAGAACCACATGACCACCCGGCTTCAGAATTTTCTGGAATTTTTCTATCATTATTTTTCGCTGCTCGGGGCTAAGGACGCAGAAATCACACATTATCATCATGACCAGATCAAATCTGTCCGATGCTTCATACGACAGATAATTCTGCAGAACATGATTGATAGACAGTTCATTATCAATAGCAGTTTTTTTCGCATAACGGAGTGAATTCTCTGAAAAATCCACTCCAGTGACATGCGCGTTTCTTTTCGCCAACCGCGTTGTATACAAACCGGGTCCGCAGCCAAAATCAATGATTTCCGTATTGTCACATATCGAGAATTTCTCAGAAAGCCAGTTCACTGAGTTTTCAATAAAAGTGATTTTCCTCGACGCTGCATCGATATCTTCATTCAAATGTAATTCGAGCATTTTTGATGATATGTATCCGTCAGTCCACAAATCACCAGCCCCATATACTTCAAATGGGGCTGGCCTTGTGAAAACCCGTTGCATAAAATCGAACATGCAGTCTCCTGTGAGCAAATGATCAAGATCAGAGTTTCTCTTCCTTCAGTCCCTTTTCGTACAGAGCGCGGCGCTGTTTGAGGTAGGTCGGGATCGGCACATCCCACCAGCCGACCGCCGGGCTGCCAGAGTACGGATAATCTCTGTGGATGGTGATTTCGAGAAATGATGGTTTGCCCGAATCAAGTGCCTTTTTGATCGCCGGGCCGATTTCAGGTATCGTATCGACCTTCTGCGCAAAGAGCCCGAACGCTTTGGCGACCGCCGCGAAATCGGGGGAATAGGGCTTCCCGTCTGGCGTGGTAAAATCGACGCTGATGGTTCTGTCGGTGCCGAGAGCGTCCGATTGCAGATCCTTTATTGCCATCCAGCACTGATTGTTGACGACGATCATGAGGATTGGGATGTTGAGTTCCATTGCAACTGTCATTTCCTGCATGGTCATCATGAAATCGCCGTCGCCAACGATGCCGATGACCTGCCGGTCCGGATTGGCAAGCTTTACACCAAGAGCGGCGGGAAGTGTGAATCCCATCGTAGAAAAGCCGCCGGTGGTGATGCAGGTACCGGGTTCGTAGAAGGGAAATTCCTGAAGCATTTGGGCCTGAGTGTTGCCCGAAGAGGTAACGACAAACGCGTCGCGGGCGACTGCTTCGCGCATTTCGCGGAATACCTGAGTGATGGTCGGGTACTTAGTTTTAACCGATGCGAGTTTTTTGACATGTTTCGCCCATACTTTATTTTCCGCAGCGATTTCCTTGAGATATGCCTTGTCAATGATCGGCTGCTTTTCGGCGATTTTCTTCATTTCGTCTGCAATGTCTTCAAGTGCTGAGGCGGCGTCGCCAACAATACCAACCTCGACTGGATAGTTTTTGCCGATTTCATAAGGATCGATGTCGATGTGGATGAATTTTGTGTCTGGAGTTTTGAACGCTACGCCATTTCGGTATGAGCAGCAGGTTTCATCTGCGAAGCGGCAGCCAACTGCAAGGATGACATCAGCGGTGGAAGTCATTTTGAGCCCGACAGAAGTGCCCTTGGAACCGGTGTGCCAGGCATAGAGCGGATGGTCTTCGGGGAAAACGCCCTTGCCCTGCATTGTGGTCACGACAGCCGCACCCTTGAGTTCGGCGAGCGCAAGAAGCTGTTTGTGAGCACGCGAAGCAGCGATGCCGCCGCCAGCAAGGATCACGGGGCGTTTGGCCGACGCAAAGAGCTCGGCAGCGCGGACGATCATTTCCGGATCACCCTTGACACGACCTGACGGCTGGGCTTTTTCCTGCACTGGAAGCTTTACGTCAATGGACGCGCACTGCACATCCATCGGGAGCACGATATTCACGGGGCCGCGGCGGCCGGTCATCATCACGCTGAATGCGCGTTTGAGGATCGACGGAAGCTGTCCGACGGAGTCAGCGCGGAAAGTGCGTTTTACAAATGGTTTGAAGATGCTGTCGAAGTCGTCGTCTCGCTGGCGTTCGAATTCCTGGAGCAGCCCCTTGCCACGCATGTGGACGTGTGGCGAGCCGGAGAATATGATCATGGGGGTCGAGTCGACGAATGCCGTGGCTGCCCCTATGGCAGTGTTGATGGCTCCGGGGCCGATGCTCGTGAATACGGCAAGAGGCTTGCCGCTTGCGCGGTAGTAACCGTCGGCGAGATGTGCCGCGCTCATTTCCTGTTTGACCATAATGATTTTAAGCTTGTCCTTGCGATCGACAAATGCGTCGACGAGTCCGAGGCATCCATGTCCGGGTATCCCGGCGATGTATTCGACGCCCTGGCTGATGAGGTATTCCGCAATTATTTCTCCGCCTGTCAGTTTCATTTCTTTGCTCCCCGAATAATTATGTATTTACATATCAACATTTATTTCGAAACGCGGGTGCGACGGACCTTGACTCCGAGTGCTCGGGAAATATCATTGGCGCACTTTGCAAGAGCCTCGCGACAATGTGCATCGTCATCTGCCACCCTGCCGACCGGCCCCGAAATGCCGACCGCAAAAACGCGGCCGCGGGTATCCGTAACAGGCGCTGCCATGCAGCCCGTTCCGAGTGTCTGCTCTTCTATGTCAGTGGCGATGCCTTCGGCGCGCGCTTTTTCTATTGACAGTTTGAGTGACGCCAGATCGGTGATCGTATGCTCGGTAAAAGAATTGAGCGTGACTCCCGAGTATATGGCGTCGATTTCCGAGTCAGGCATTGTCGAAAGAATCGCCTTGCCGACCGCCGTGGAATGCGCCGCCTCGAAATCGCCCGTCATTGTCTGCACACGGAGCGCACTTGACGGATATGCGTTTTCGACGAAGAACACCACGCTGCCACGGAGTTCCGCAATGTGAGCGGTTTCACCCGTTTCGGCGGCAAGTTTTTCCAGGTGGGGCCTGATCACTGGCAGAAGTTCTACCGGCAGCATGAGACTTCGTGCAAAACGGAATGCCTTCGGACCAGGACGGAATTTCGCCGTGCCGGGTTCCTTGACGAGATATCCCTGCTCGACAAGGGTCGACGTCAGATGCGACACCGTACTTTTGTGTACTCCGAGTTTTTTGGATATATCGAGCGCCGTGATTGGCTCTGTCGCGAACACAATTGTCTCGAGTATGAACAAACCGCGTTCGAGTGACTGGATTTGTTTTGGCATTTCACGTTTCCTCTATTCAAACTTGTTGCAACTGATGATAACACGCACAGACATGCCATGTCAAGCGTTATTATGCTGCTTTCATAGGGGTTTTTCCCATTTTCACCACATGCCACTGGCTGCATTTTTGTTTTTTATTATGAAACTTTTATCTGTTTGTCAAAGCCAATGGCAGACGATCTCTCGCGATTCGCTCAACAACTCGATTTTTCGTGCACAATTCATATCATGCTGCCATATTGCTACACACGTTGCCATGAAATATAATCGTTAGGTAGTATTATTGCCGTCATGCTATCCGAGCGGTTATCCAGTCTTCGTTTTGCATATCGCAAAACATCGAAGAGGTGTGATTTGAAAAAACAGAAACCAGATCAGACGCCATTCCTCATAATAGGGCTTGTCGTCGCCGCATGTTTTGCTTTTTACACATTCGCCGTCTTGCCAAAAGTCAACTTTCACAAGACTGTTGCGCAAGAACTCAGCACCGGGATGTCGATGATCAACAACGATGAAGTCGCCGCAGGACTCCTTCATGTGCGCCACGCTCTTAATGCTTCCGGCGAAGATGGCAAACTCGATACGAAAACAAGGGAGTCTTACGCAATCATGCTGGCAGACGCAGCGATCCGAAAGCCCCTCGAATCAGGCTTCATACTTGACTTCCTCCGTGACTTCTCGATAGACGTGCCCTGCGAAAAACGCGCGATACTCCATGATCTGTTCATCAAAACCGCGATCGAAGATTCGAAATCCAGCGAAAAGGCACCCGATGTGGAAGAGTCGCTCCACCTCGCCGCCGCATGGGCCGGCACTTGTCCTCTCTCTCCCGAATCAACATCCAGCGCCGAAAAAGCAACCAAACTATTCAAGGCAATGCTCACTCCCGAAGCACTCTCCATGCTCCCCTCACACCACGAAGGTAATACTCACACGACCTCTTCGCCTGTCCATTCCGCCACTCCACAACCTGCTCATACCGAGCCCCATTCCGCATCTCAAGAACCTGTCAATCAAACCGCTCCGCAACATGACGTCAAATCCGTCACGCCCAACTTGGCTCCTCCTGTCGAAAAACCTCAGGAACACCACAAATCCGAATCAGCTCCGGTCCCCAAATCAGAAGCAAAACACCCGGAACCCGTCAAATCAGTTGCTGAAAAGAAACCTGTAGAAAAGGCGCATGTCCCTGCAACCGCAAAGCCCACGCCACACACATCCACCCCTGCCAAGCCAGTTGAAAAGAAATCCGCCATCCCTGCGCCAGTCCCCGGACACACCAAGACAACAGCTGCCTCTCCAGCTCCCGTGCACAAGGCGCAACCCACACGCAAACCAGTGCAACCTGCTCACTTCCCGACTCAGAAAAAACAGTCGCTCATCGACAAAATCAAAGCGAAGCTTACTGCCAGGAAAGAGCCAAAACCAACGATAAAGACAGGACCCGCCACCAGCGCGAAACCTCAACCAGCCGCGCCTCCCGCCGCAGAAAAATCCCCCTCTCATAAACCAGCTGCTGCAAAGCCTGAAAAAACCACCGCCGCTCTCAAAACCCCACCTTCCTCGACACGCATGCAAGAACTCGCCCTCGCTGAAACCGACATCAAATACTTCATCGAAAAGAAGCGTATCGTAGCTAATGAAATCAAGTTTTCGGGCGGCGGCGAGACCCTCGACATTGCCTATCAGTCAACCAATCTCAAATCAAAACTCCTCAAGGATGAGATCACGACACTGCTCACCACCGTCGACAACCGCGTCCAGCAGTCACCCTATCTCCCCCTGAGAACCATCTCTATCATCGTCCGTGACAACACCGGCAAACCCGGCGCTCGCATCGAGGTCAACTACAACGACTACAAGGACTACAAAGCCGGCAACATTACATTCAAGGACCTGCGTTCGCGCTGGAAAGAAACCCAGATGACAAAATGACAGCACCACGCTTTCCGGCCGGCCACTCAAAATGCGCACCCTGACCACCTTCCACAAAAGTCTCATCACCGGCATCCTCTTCGTGATCCTCGGAAGCGGCGCGTTGCGCGTCTACCTCTCGTCTGTCGAAAACCACTCGGTCGCCCAGGCAGTAAGGGCAGACTACGACAAACCACGAAGCATCACAATCCACATCGCAGGCGCTGTCGAGCACCCCGGAGTCTATACCGTCCGCAGTGACTCGCGACTCGACGAGGCCATCAAAGCTGCGGGAGGGTTTTCCGCAGGCGCAGACCGCTCATCCTTCAACCTCGCGGCACGCGTCGCAGATGGCGAAAAGATCACGATCCCTTCTTCCTCAGACTACTACGAGACCGCTGGCCCACCTTCGGGCAAAACTCCTTTATCCGAGATATCCGCTTCTCCTCAACCAGATAACACCGCCAATCCCTCATCGCGTCGCACATCATCCAGCACACCATCAAAACTCCGCTCCGGCGCCACCGCCATCAATATCAACACCGCATCATCAACACAACTGCAACGCATCCCCGGCATCGGCCCCGCTCTCGCAGGCCGCATCATTGCCTACCGCACCGCGCACGGCCCTTTCCCGGACCCGTCCCGCATCGTCGACGTCTCCGGCATCGGCCAAAAAAAATACCAGCATATGAGGCCCTATATTGTCACACAATAAAAAACTGCGGCTGACACGCGCCGCTTTCCTTGCCTTTGCCATCATTTCCATATCGATCGTACTATACCGGACCAATTCCACCACCGCTCCAGGCGCCAGCAACGCAGCATCCGGCACCGAACCCATCGTACGCATCGGCATCATCCAGAAAACCGACATAGCGAAAATCCAGTTCTCAGGCCCATTCAAGGTATACACGAAAGACACGGCAGACTCGCCGCTCTCATTCCGCAAAAACACCGTACTCGTTGAAATGCTCACCGTCAGGCTCGCCGATCTGCAGACTCAGTACAACGTCATCCTCGGACAATACCGCAGCTATGAGCAGGCCGATTATGTCGCGAGCCTCATCCGGCCAAAATACAAAGACTTCGAAATCGTGCAGCAAAAGCAGTGGGCTCTGTGGTTCGGCCCCTACGCTTCGCTCGGCGATGCCGAAAACATGCGCGACTGGCTCGCCTCAAACGGCTATCCTAACACTCGGGTAGAGCCTGCCCGCCACGATGTCCATCTGCTTTCCGTCAACACATCGGGCGGCACTCCCGTCCACGCCGGCGAAGGCTCCGTGACATTCGTGCCCGCTTCCGGCCGCTTCACCATCGGCAAACGGTCCTATCGCGGATCAGTCGAAATCATCCCAGACAGATTTGGCACCTTCACGGTCGTCAACCGCGTCGCCACCGAGGACTATCTCTACAGCGTGCTGCCCAGGGAAATGCCGGCATCGGCCCATCCCGAAGCGCTCAAGGCCCAAGCCGTCATCGCTCGCACTTATATGATGAAGAATTTTGACAAACACTCGGCCGACGGATTCAATCTCTGCTCTACCACCGACTGTCAGGTCTACGGCGGAGCAAGCGAGGAGACTGCGGCCACCACGGCGGCCGTCGACTCGACACGCGGCATGCTGCTCACCCACAACGGCGAAATCGCAAACGCTCTTTTCCACTCCACATGCGGCGGCCGTACCGCTTCCTATGGTGACATCTGGAATGGAAATGCTCCCCCATATCTCTCTGCTGTCGACGACGGCGCCGGCACATCTGCTCCACTCTCTTCTGCCAGCGCCGTATCACAATTCCTGAGCGGAAAAACCGCCAACTGCTCAAAATCGAAATACCTCCGCTGGACCAAGGAATACACATCAGGCGAAATGCAGGCTCTGCTCGAATCAACCATCCCCGAATTCACCAACAACCCGGCACTCCGCATCGGCCCCGTGACGGACATACAGGTCGTCTCATACTCGCCGTCCGGCCGTGTGCAAAAGATCACGATCACCGCCGGCAATGACCGCTACACATTCGAGAAAGACGCCATCCGATGGATATTCGGTAGTCTCAAGAGCACCTTTTTCGTACTTTCCCGCCAACCGTCTTCGGCCGGAGTCAAGTATGTCTTCACCGGAGCGGGCTGGGGCCACGGCGTGGGGCTCTGTCAGATCGGCGCGATGGAAATGGCTCGCGGCGGCGCACCATTCCGCGAAATCCTGTCTCACTACTACTCCGGATCACGAGTCGAAAAATTCTGGAACTGACCATGCAATCTTCCTTTCGCAACCGCCACATCCTATAATTGACAATGGTGCGCACGTGCGCACTCAATGAAAATGGAGGAACCACCATGAAAGCAATCGTCACAGGGGGAGCCGGGTTTATCGGCTCGCACATCGTCGACAGACTCATCGCCGAAGGCCACGAAGTCGCAGTCATCGACGACCTCTCGTCAGGCAGGGA
Source organism: uncultured bacterium (assembly GCA_964595945.1). Lineage (GTDB taxonomy): Bacteria > UBP15 > UBA6099 > UBA6099 > JAJRTR01 > CAZQSL01. Next base: position 9,273 of record CAZQSL010000015.1, on the reverse strand, counting down.
ATCCAATGTGAATCCCGCTGCCACACTTTATAAAATGAATATCTGCGACGCTGCTGTCAAAGATGTCTTCGCCGACGAAAAACCGGAAATCGTCTTCCACGAAGCCGCCCAGATCAGCGTTTCATACTCATGCCGCCAGCCCATCGAAGACGCCACTACCAACATCATCGGCGCAGTCGGCATCCTCGAAAACTGCGTCGCCAACGGCGTCGGCAAAGTCGTCTTCGCGTCTTCTGGCGGCACTGTCTACGGCGAAACCCCAGGCGCACCGGCCGATGAAAACACACCCTGCAATCCCATCTCGCCCTACGGCATCACCAAGATGGCATTCGAGTTCTACCTGCGATTTTTCCACAGCGAACACGGGCTCAAATACACGATCCTGCGTTATGGCAACGTCTACGGCCCCCGCCAGGACCCACATGGCGAAGCCGGAGTCGTAGCAATTTTCGCCCGCGCCATGCTCGAAGGCAAGACTCCCACAATCTTCGGTGACGGCACCTGCATCCGTGACTACGTTTACTGCAAAGACGTAGCCGCCGCCAATGTCGCCGCGATCTCCAAAGCTGACAACATGGCCGTCAACATCGGCACAAGCATCCCAACTGATGTCAATCAGATTTACACGTATCTTGCCGAAGCCGTGGGATTCGCATCACCTGCGAATTACGGTCCTCCGCGCGCTGGTGATCTCAAGCGCTCTCTCCTCGACATTTCTCTCGCCGCTGACGTGCTCGACTGGAAACCCACCTACGACTTCACCTCAGCCATGGCTGAAACAGTCGATTTCTTCCGCAATCAGGCGAAGTAGCACCAGCAGACTCACCGAAAGGGGCGGGAGGCACCGGCAACATGCCTCCCGCCGTTATCTCAGACAACACCCTTATGCACACTGGCATATCATCACAGATGTTCATGGGCTGGCCATTCATCGCCACCCACGCCCGTATTGTCAGATCAGGCGGATTTGACTCGGTCGAACTCTACTGCTCGCCCCCGCACTTCCACTTCGAAGACCGTGCACGCGTCACCGAAACAGCAAGAGTGCTCGCGGGCGAAGGCGTCACGCCTATATCCCTCCATTGCCCCTACAACGTCATCAAACCTGGCACCGCCAGAAAAGTCCCGCTGTCCATCTCATACCCTGCCCCTGCTGACGTGCAGTTCACATCGGACATCGTCAAACGCTGCATCGACGCCGCAGGCGTGCTCGGTGCACGCACTATCATCCTGCACTTCGGCACCTACTCCGACGACCACCACCCCGAAGCCCTCGAAAACATCGTCGCGTTTCTCATGTATTTCAACGAGTACCTTCGCGGCACTCACATAAAGTTCGCACTTGAAAACGTCGCCACGAGCATTTCAAAGGCTGCCTCCATCGCCGGTGTGATCGACAGATTCGGATTCGCAGCGAACATGGGAATCTGTCTCGACATCGGGCACGCGAACATCAACGAAGACCCGGCCACCGCGATCAAGGCCGCCGGCAGGCACATTATCCACCTCCATCTGCACGACAACGACGGTGTCCACGATCTGCACTGCATACCCTTCGAGTCCGCCATCAATTGGGACGAAGTGACTGCCGCGCTCGCCGGGCTGAAGTACGACGCCAACATGGTTTTCGAACCCGAAAAGACCGACATGGAGCCAATTGCCGTCGTCACGGGTTGCGCCGCTGCGCGCCAGCGTCTGTTTGCCATGATCGACACATCACGAAAACAATATATACAGGAAGGATGTGGAGATTCCTGATTTCCACCCCTCAACACTCAACAAAATGTCCACACACGACCCTATCTCAGAATTCGTCGCCCGCCAGACCAGTACCCCAGTGATCTCGACCCTCAAACTCGCCGGAGACGCATCCGACCGCAGGTTTCATCGCGTCACGACCGCCGCCCCCGTTTTCTCAGATGTATCTTCATGTATCGTGATCGAACTCGGACATCCCATCGAAGGCGATCCCCTCGCGATCCCTTTCCTCGATGTACTAACATTCATGCAGGACTGCGCCCTGCCCGTCCCGGCCTTTTTCGCCGCCGACACAGAGGCTGGTCTCATCGCAGTCGAAGATTTCGGCGATGTCATGCTCCAGTCTGCCATCGAAGGCCGTCCCGACATTGAGGTGCTTTCATACTATCGCGAAGCTGTCGAAATCATTGTTGCCATGCAGACACGCACTGTCCCCCCGCCACGGAGATGCATCGCTCATGACCTCGCGTTCGACACTGAAAAACTGATGTTCGAACTCGACTTTTTCTACGACAACGCAATCACCATCTACAAGCAGGCAAAACCGGGCGAAGTGGAACGAAACGCCATCCGCGAAGGCTTCGCGAAGATTGCCGGCACGCTTTCCGACGAACACCGCGTCTTCACTCACCGCGACTATCACAGCCGCAACATCATGGTACGCCCGGACGGCACTCTTGCTCTCATCGACTTTCAGGATGCCCGGCTCGGTCCCGCGCAGTATGATCTCGTTTCGCTCCTGCTCGACTCTTATGCCGCCCTGCCCGCCTGTTTGATCGGCGAACTCAAGGAGTACTACCTCGACATTTCCTCGCGCGCTGGACTGCATCACACGCGCCCTCATTTTGACAAAATTTTCGACTACATGACCGTCCAGCGTAGCATCAAGGCCGCCGGTTCGTTCGCCTATCTCGACTGTATCAAATCGAAAAACCGATATCTGCACTGCTTCGAGCCGGTGCTGCGCTATGCCGCCGATGCCCTCAACCGGCTGCCCGAACTCGACGCATTTCACTCGGCCATCACTGAGTTCATCCCCGAACTCTCCTGATCGCCATGACATCTTACCCGCAGAGCGGAGCCAACCCGCCATGAAAGCAATGGTACTATGTGCCGGACTCGGCACGCGACTCAGACCCGTCACCCTGACGACCCCCAAGCCGCTCGTCACTTTTTTCGACCGCCCCATCGTCAGCTATACCGTTGAAATGCTTCGGTATAACGGCTGCAACAGCCTTGTCATCAATACTCATCACCTGCCCCGGCGATTTCACGAAATCCTCGGCGATTCCCACCTCGACATCCCCATCGAGTATATCCACGAACCCGACATACTCGGCGCTGTCGGCGGCGTACGAAATGCTCTGTCACTTTTCGGAGACGAGCCCCTTGTCGTCATCAACGGCGATATCATCCTCGACGTCGACATTTCCGGATTACTCGCGCGGCATGCGGAAAGCGGCGCTGCTCTCACCCTCTCCACCGCGCCCATCACTTCACGCCCCGAACTCAACGTCGTGGGTATCGACGACGCGCACCGCGTTGTCCGCATCAGAAATTCCGGCTCGGACGCTTCTTCTGTCGCCTCTTTTGCCGCCAACCTCGGAGCATACGTCTATGAGCCGTCACTGCTCAGACAATACGCGCCCGATGGAAAACCATTCGGATTTATGGAAGACCTCATCCCGATATGCTATGAGCGTGGAGTCCCCATCGCCTCATTCGCCGTGACGTCACCATACTGGAACGACATCGGCGACCACCAGTCATTTCTCGCCGCCTCTCGTGACGCACTCGACGGAAAACTCCCGCGCAGGTTTTCAGACTGGATAGCCTACCGCAACAACTATATCGGCGACAGCGGCGTGCCGCGTTTTCTAAGCTACTTCGACGCGAAAGCCGACCCTGAAGCTAACATCGGAAAATACGCAGTCGTCAATTCCGGAGCTTGTGTCAAGGCTGGCGCTCACATCGAAAATTGCATCGTCCTCCCCGGCGCTACCGTGGAAGCCGGCGTCACTGCGATCAACCAGATCGTTTCATAGCATCAGCCATTTTCATCATACCGAATCTGTTACACTATCACGGCTTTCCCGCATATTATTCACTTGCATTACCATCATAAGCAGAATATAATTGATCAAACTCAAAACAAAGGAGATGTGCAGCAATGAAAAAGATCGTTCTGTTTGCAGTCGCGATGATTTTCGCGTCTGCCACCGCAAGCCATGCCTCTCTCGGCATGGGCGCGCGCGCACTCGGCATGGGCGGAGCATTTACTGCCGTGTCCAATGACGAGACATCGCTTTACTGGAACGTGTCGGCACTCGCTACCGACGAAGGCAAAAACTTCACTCTCAGCATCCCCACGTTTGGCGTTCAGGCAAAATCCAACCTCGACCGCGATGAAGTTGACGAACTCGACGGCGATGAAATCGAAACGCTCGGCAACGCCGAACTCAAACTCGGCATCTCCGGCATGTTAGGCTTCCGGCAGAAAGGCTTCGGCATCGCCGCACTTATGGATGCGGACGGCAACGTTAAGTACGATGGCGCCACACTCAAGGAGATCGAAGACATCATCAACGCCATCGAAGCCGGCGGCGCTGTGCCTGCAACGGCTCCTTCGACTTCACTCGAAAGCGAATTTTTCGGCACTTATGGCGGTGCCGTAGGTTATGCTATGAGCTTCAAGGGATTCGACGTCGGCGCGACTGTCAAAGTCCTCAACGGCCAGTACTACCGCGCAAATGTCGGGCAGGCGACAATTGACACTCAAGGCGACCCTGTCTGCACCAACTGTTACATCATCGACGCCGACGGCAATGGATATGGCCTCGATGTCGCAGTGTCCAAAAGATTCAAAACCCTCTCCGTGATCAAGGACGCGCGAGTAGCATTCGTCGTCCGCGACCTCATCGGACAGATAGACGTCAGCGGCACGAAAACCGGCTATGTTTTTTCAGACAAGGGGACTCTCGGGAACCCTGATTTCAAGCTCGAAGAAGACGCAGCAACCAAAGCCGGCTACACCACGACTATTGATCTCGCGCCTGAAATTTCACTCGGCATAGCTGGCAAAACAGTCGGCAACGTGACTGTCGCCGCCGATGCCTCGCTTGACACTTCGAGCGGTATCTTCGGCCTCAGTGTCGGCGCTGAAAAGGAACTTGGCATCTTCGCGCTCAGAGCCGGCGCGGGCAAAAGCACAGTAACTGAAAAATTCAACTGGGCGCTTGGCTTTGGTCTCGATTTCAGCGCCATCAAGCTCGACCTCGCCTACGGCAGCGGTGCGGGCGAAGAAAACGAAATGATCTCGGCCGCTCTCAGACTCGCTTTCTGACATATCCGTTTTCACTGATTATGCATCACCAGGGGGGCGGTCTTAGGATCGCCCCTTTTCTGTTTTCCGCGCCCTCCGCCATCCCAGAGTTGAGTGTCAGTTATTTATCTGGCATTTCATGGGAAAAACCCCCATTGGCATAATATAATAAGATGGTATTTGATGATGTTTTGGAGACTGTTATGTTCAGGGAAGAAAGAACCGAATCGATGTTCCGGTGGGAACATATAGGAGATATAGAAAAAGGGCGCCCGAATCTTGGCAGCATGACATCGGTAGCCGTTTACCGGCTTATGCAGTTCACACTGCGCGATGAAATGATCAGGGAAGTCGGAGCGGAACGCGCGGCGCGGATACTCTATGCTGGCGGCAAGACAGCCGGCTTGACATTCGTCGAAAATCTGATGGATACCTCGGTCGATTTTCCCGCATTCATCAGCCAGTTGCAGATGCTGCTGAAAGACCTCAATGTGGGCATCCTGCGCATGGAAGACTCCAATCTGGAAACAATGGAATTTGTCCTCACCATAGCAGAAGACCTCGACTGCTCCGGATTGCCAGTCACCGAAGAACTCGTATGCACATTCGACGAAGGATTTGTCGCTGGAGTGTTTGAACGATACACCCGACTGCCATTCATCGCAAAAGAAATCGACTGCTGGTGTACGGGCGACAGGGTATGCAGATTCGAAGCAAGGGCAATTGGATGACATTTCACACTGATAACGAATCCGAAAACACCGACACTAACCTGATTGAACAAATCAGCGAAATGCTCGAAAATATCGTTGCCGGTCAGCCCCCGCGGCAACTGGACATCCCGACCGGCATCGAAGACCCCGCGCTGCTCAGGCTCGCCACCGCCGTCAACCGGCTTGCTGCGGATTTCAAAGATACCACAGCCGGTGCCATTGCCCTGTCCAACGGCGTCATTACTGGGACAATCGGCGGTAAAAATCTGATTTCAGGCTCTCTCAAAAACCTGCAAGCATCGTTGAGACATCTCACATGGCAGACCAAACAGGTTGCCAATGGCGATTTCCACCAGCGTGTGGATTTCCTCGGCGACTTTTCAGATTCGTTCAACTGGATGGTCGAAAAACTCGATAACACTATCAATGAACTGATCGAAAAAGAACGCGAACTATCGGCTCGAAATGCCGATCTCGACTCTTTCGCCTATACGGTGTCGCATGATCTGAAAAGCCCTCTGATAACAATTTCCGGCTATGTGGAAGTGCTGCTCGAAGATTACAGCAGCGTCCTCGCGCCAGATGCCGTGGAATATCTCAACCGGATTGGCCGGACATGCCAAAAACTTATGGAAATGGTCACAGCAGTGCTCAGCTATGCACGCACCGGGCGTGATGGCATCAGACTCGAAGAGCTTTCATTTTCCGACATCGCTACAGAAGCCGCCGACTATCTTTCAGGGCCTGCCTCAGTGCGCGGTGTCACCGTCACGATAGACGACGCCGGCGCCACTATCATCGCAGACCGAAATCTCATGCGGCAGCTCATGCTCAATCTTATCAACAACGCCATTAAATTCATCGGAAAAGACAACCCCGCACCAGAAGTCCGAATCGGCTCGCTCAGGGAAAAATCCACACACCAGTTCATCTACTTCATATCCGACAACGGCATTGGCATACCGCCCCAAAGCCACAACAATATCTTCCGCGTATTCGGCAGACTCCCGGGCACTGATGACATCGAAGGCACAGGGATTGGACTCGCTACCGTCAAACGCATCATCGACATCCACAAGGGCCGCATCTGGCTCGACTCCGCTCCGGGCAAGGGTACTACTTTCTATTTCACTGTCTCAGCCAGCTCAAAAGAAAAGCGATAGATTTTTTGCGGTCCACTTACACTGTGTGAGTAAAGAGCGCGCGGATGACTTAAATTCAGCAGTCGCTGACTTCTTCCGCGATGTCCTCGGAGTGAGCCTTTCTGACGTCTATCTGGCGAAAACCATCGCCGCCGTCTCCGAAATGCTCACTCCCGCATACGACGAACTTCGCGAATAAATTAGAAGAAAATCCTGCATCAACATTGACGAAACCGGGCACAAAGACCGTAAAGAAAAACATTGGACATGGGCCTTTCGCACAGCCGACTTCGCACTGTCCCACATCGACAAATCACGCGGCGCCAAAGTACTCGAAGAAATCCTCGGCGCCCAATTCGACGGCACAATCGGCAGCGACTACTGGGGCGCATACCACAAATACACTCGCGAAACCGGAGCCAAAATCCAACCTGATTACCCCTGTAACTCAGGATTCAGTTTCCCCTTTCGGTTCCTTGTGATAGAATACATTTTTAATGACAACATTAGGTAGTGTATGCAATGGACAAGGAAAAATCGTTAGAAATTAAGCTTGGTGCTTATATTGAGACCATTCGCGACGATGTTAACACCCTTAAAAGCGAGAACAGAATTCCTGGTATTGAGACGTATAAATTGTGTATTGACGGGCAGATCGATTACAGGGGTTTATCTGTTAGGCCCCAGCCTCAAATACAACTTACCAATAACAATCCAGACATATCCTCTCTGGTAAAACAGGTCAAAAAGAAAAGAACATATATTGATTTAGAGAATTATATTAATGTTAATTTTGAAGACACGACCCGCCTAAAGAATATAATCTCTTCCCTTACAACAAAGACCATCACGGATGTCATTGAAGGAAAAGAGATTGATAAAAACAGAATACTTGCAATCGCCATGTCAGATACTCGTAAAACAACAAAACCGAACTATGTTGTAGTTTCCAAGTGTACGGGTATCCATATCTGCCCTGACGAAAGCTTTTCCATAAACTGGAATCAAGGAGAGTTGCTTTTTAGAGCTGTCGAAAAGAAAGACATTGAACGAGAATGGATATTTTTTCTTGAACCATTTACCATACATGACAATAAAATGCCAACCTGTATCATAGAATTCACAACTTCTTCACTTGACGTTAATCAAATAAATGAAGCTTTCAGATCTCTTGAAGGTGTGTTACAACTATATAAATGCGGTAGTGTCCAGATATATGAACGGGTATTCCATTGCGATAGCTTTGATATGAATAACTGTGATGGAGGTAGGTTTTGTAACCATAGATTTACATCCAGCCCTTACACATATCAAATCAAGAGAAGTGAGGCCAAGACCATTGAGACTTTTCTGGCGTTATTCTCTGAAAGAATGAACAAGAAAAAAAAACAAAATGAAAGCATCACCACCGATATCTCTAAAGAACTTTATCATAACGCATTATTTAAATCTTCATCAAGAGAGAGACTAATGTACAGCACAATGGGACTCGAATCTCTTTTTGTATCAGACCAAGGAAGTGAAATATCATATCGTTTGAGGATGCGTTTGACAAAGCTGATGACCTTGTTAGGAGATGATAAAGAAATAACAGAAAATAACATAAAAAAAGCGTATGACTATCGCAGCAAAATTGTACATGGGACGAAAATCAAAAGTGAGTGGGATAAAGAGATAATGGTTCTACTCGATCCTGTTATCAATTATCTGAGGATTTCGCTGTTGGTCTCCATGTGCCTTCCTGATTCAAAAAAAGATTTTGTTGGTAAAATCGAAGACTCTTTCTTTTCAACAAATCCCAACGAAGATCTTGTTAATGCTTTGGAACAAGTCAGACCCTATTGTTTTTTTGATCACAATCACAGGTGATCAGTCTGCATAGGTATCATAGAGTGCCATTGTGTTGAGATGTTGCAAATTTGCAAAAATATATGAAAGTTTTTGGTAGAGGACTGGAGCCCCCTTTTTTTTAAAGGGGGCTCCAGAGAGCAATTTTCTCATCATTTCAGTGAAGCCATTTCCCAATTTTGGTGGGAGAGTCAGCAGATGCTGTAGCCGGGGTAAAAGTCGGGGAGTTCGGGATATTTGTTTTTGTAGAGGCGGCCGGATTTCGAGATATAGCGGACGCGGCGTAGGGAGTAGTTATCTTCGAGGGGGTTGCCGGCGACGAGGATGGCATCGGCGTGTTTGCCCGTTTCGACAGAGCCGATGGAGTCGCTGCGGCCGATGAGTCGTGCGGCGTCGATGGTGGCGGACTGTATGGCCTGCAGGGTGGTCATGCCGGCAGCGCGGGTTGAGGCGGGTTTGTCTTGGAGGCAATTGTTCCTGAAGGATTTCG